>DAIDGW010000022.1 GCA_027452245.1 Acidobacteriaceae bacterium | reverse complement strand
CGCGGCGGCTTGCGGATTTCGACTCGGGGCAGGCGCGCCGTCCGGGAAAACAAAGCGTCGGCCGAAATTCCGATGCCCGGACAAATGACTCCGCCCAGATATTCGCCCCTGGCGGAAACGCAATCAAACGTGGTCGCGGTTCCAAAATCGACGATGATGCAGGGACCGCCGTATTTTTCGAATGCGGCCACGGCGTTGACGATGCGGTCTGCGCCGACCTCCGCCGGATTGTCGTACTGCACCGGCATGCCCGTCTTCACCCCGGGTTCGACGAAGAGCGGCTTCGAATTAAAGTATCGCTCGCAGACCTGCCGCAGCACCGGGTCGAGCGGCGGCACGACGGACGAAATGATGATGCCGTGAATGCCCGCAGCTTCCAGGCTCGCCATGGAGAACAGGTTCCGGAACAGCACCCCGTATTCGTCGACTGTACTGGTCTGCCTGGTCGAAACGCGCCAGTTCGCCACCAGCCGCTCGTAGCCGTCAGGGTTATGGGTCTCACCGCCGGGAAGCACCTTGGCTACCCGCGCGAAAACCCCCAAAACCGTGTTTGTGTTGCCTACATCAACGACGAGAAGCATGATTTTTTCTGCTCGCGAACATCAGCGCGAAGTTTCTGCCTTAATCATTTGCGCGGACCGTACCGCTTAAGACGGTTTGCATTCCGGCGGCCGTGTTCAGGCGCAGGAACCCGCGTTCGTCCAATCCTGCGGTGGTCCCTTCGGAGCTCGATCCGTTCTCTTCGATCCGCACGGCTTTGCCTTCGACCCAGGAGGATTGCTCGGCAAAACGCCGCAAGATGGAGCTCCGCGCATCGCCTTCGGTCACGATCGCGCGATATTCCTGGTCGAGCGATTTTAACAAAGCTCCTGCGAGTTCCACTCGCGACCATTCGCTGCCGGTCGCCAGGCGCAGCGAGGTTGCCTGCCGCCCGAGTTCCTCGGGGAAACGAGCCTGATTGACGTTGATTCCAATCCCCACGACGATGTGGCGAACGCGGGTGGCCTCCGCATTCATCTCTGTGAGAATGCCGCAGAATTTCTTTCCGCCGATCAGCAGATCATTCGGCCATTTCAAATCGGGATCGACGCTGGCGTTCACCTGCCGGATCGCCGTCCTGACTGCCAATCCCGCGGCGAGCGAGAGCACAAGAACTTCCGAGGGCGGCACGCGCGGCCTGAATACGACCGAGCAATAAATTCCGGTGGAGCGGGCCGAGTGCCATGCATGGGCACCGCGTCCGCGTCCTGCCGTCTGCTCCTCGGCAAGAAAAGCACTGCCTTCCGGAGCGCCTTCCGCCGCCGCGGCCAGCGCGGCCGTATTGGTCGAGCCAATTTTGTAGAAATGATGAAGATGATTTTCGAAGATGGTTCCGCGGATCAGCGGGCCAATCAATTCTCCGAGCAGGAGATCGGGCACCGCACGCAGTTGGTATCCGGTGGCGGGATGGCCGGCAACATCCGCTCCCAGCCCTCGCAATTGCTGCACAAGTCTCCACACCTCCGACCGGCTGGTCCTGATTTCCTGGGCAAGTTTGGTGCCGCTAATGACAACCGTGGGATGGTGCAGCAACACAGCAACGATGCGGCTGAGGCGGGAATCCGTCTCAAGCTCGGCATGCGAAGCGTCTGGGTTGGCGTGTCTGCGCTTGATGGCCGAATTATCGGCCAATTGCCAACAAAGCTCAATGGCATTGGAAAGGTCAGACGGGGACGACGCGCATGCTCATATCGACGGCATGGACCGAGTGCGTCAGCAGTCCGACCGAGATGAAATCGACGCCGGCTTCCGCGTAGGAGCGCACATTTTCCAGCGTGATTCCTCCCGAGGCTTCCAGCGGAATGCGCCTTCCCGCCTTCGAGCAGATCTCCACCGCTTGCCGCACATCCTCGGGAGACATGTTATCGAGAAGGATCGTTTCCGCACCATGCTCCAGCGCCTGGTTCAGTTCTTCGAGGGAGCGCACTTCCACTTCGATGGGCTGCTCGCCGCGACGGTTGTGGACGGCGCGCTCCAGCGCTGGAACCAATCCACCCGCCAGCGCAATGTGATTGTTCTTGATCAGCACGCCGTCGGAAAGATCGAGACGGTGATTGTGCCCGCCGCCACAACGGACGGCATACTTGTCGATCACGCGTAGTCCGGGAGCCGTCTTGCGCGTATCGAGAATTCTGGTCTTCGTTCCCGACACCGCGTCGACAAACTTTCGGGTGAAGGTTGCGATCCCGCTCATGCGCTGCAGGAAATTGAGGATCACGCGCTCGCAGGAAAGCAGCACGCGCGCATTGTGGCGAATTACCGCGACCGACTGGCCTTGGCGCAAGCGGATGCCGTCGAAAATTTCGGGATGCGTCGTGACTTCGTAATGGGAGATGACCGCTCCGTCGAGCGCAGCATAAACGTCGAGGATGCGCGCCATGCAGGCGATGCCGGAGAGGATACACTCCTGCTTGGCCAAAATGGTCGCGGACGCCCGCTGGTTCGCATCGATGCAGGCGTAGCTGGTCGCGTCGCGCGTAGCCCGGTCTTCCAGCAACGCGTTTTCGATGATTGCCGTAATTCGTCGCGAATTGAAATCCATATGATGTTGCCGGCAGGCTGCCCGCGGATGCGCTTTTACCCCACGAAGAAAGCGTTGCGCGCTACCGGCACCCCAGTTCCTTCAATTTACTTTGCGTCTTCTCGTGCAACAGTGCAAGTTCCTGCTGCTGCTTTCGCAGGTTCTCCACCACATTGGCCGGAGCTTTCGCGAGGAACTGCTGGTTGCCGAGCTGCCGCTGGCCGCTGGTGATTCCCTTGTCGATCTTGTCCAATTCTTTCTTCAGCCGTTCGCACTCGGCTGCTACGTCGATTTTCCGCTCGTAAACGATGTGGACATCGAATCTCGCCGTGCTGCGCGCCCCGGCGATCTTTGCCAGCGAGCCCGCCACAAACGTGATTTTCTCCACGTTGGCAAGACGTTCCAGCGCGGCGCGATTGTGATCGATCATGGCGCGAATTTCCGGTTCATGCGCGTAAATCTCGACCGGCACTTTGACCTTGGGCTCGACTTTCAATTCCGCCCGCAGATTGCGCACGCTGACGATCAGATCCTGCAGGATCGACATTTCCGTTTCCGCGCCGAGGTCAAACTGCTTGACATCCGCCTGCGGGTACGGCATCAGCGCAATTGACTTTGCCGGAGGATTGCCCTCATACATCGTCTGCCAGATCTCTTCTGTGATGAATGGCATGACGGGATGCAGCAGGCGCAAGGCCGCATCGAACAGGTTGACCAGATTCGCGCAAGCCGCTTTCGCCGCCTCGCCTTGCATATTTAATCGCGGCTTGATCAGTTCCAGATACCAGTCGCAGAACTCTCCCCAGAAAAAATCGTAGATCCGGTTTGCCGCCTCGTGAAAGCGGTACGCCGCCAGCGCATCATGCACATCGGCTGCAACCCGGTTGAAACGCGAAAGGATCCAGCGGTCTTCGAGCGTGATGGCGGTGAAGCCGGCGATTCCCGGCATATTCTGGAGCTCGCGGGCAGGGGCGCCCGCGCCACCACCAATCCTCTCCACATTCATGAACATGAACCGGGCCGCGTTCCAGATCTTATTGGCAAATGCGCGATAGCCCTCGGTACGGCTCTCGTTGAACGCAATGTCGGTTCCCGGAGCCGCCATCGCCGCCAGCGTGAAGCGGGTCGCATCGGTCCCGAAGCGCTCGATGATCTCCAGCGGATCGATTACGTTGCCCTTGGTCTTCGACATCTTCTGCCGCTCGGCATCGCGCACCAGGGCATGAATATAGACATGGCGGAAAGGAACGCTGTCGTCTTTCCTGTTGGCTTCTCCGCTGGCCTTCTTGATGGTGGCGTCCTGACGATGTCCCTGCATGAAGTGGCATCCGAACATGATCATGCGCGCCAGCCAGAAGAAGAGGATGTCGAAGCCGGTGATCATCAGCGTATTCGGATAGAACGCGTCGAGATCGCGCGTCGTCTCTGGCCAGCCCAGGGTCGTGAAGGGCAGCAGCCCGGAGGAAAACCACGTGTCGAGCACGTCGGAAACCTGCTCGAGTTCCATACTTCCGCACTTGTCACAGGTCAGCGGAGCTTCGCGAGCGACGGTGACGTGCTGGCACGCGGTGCAGGTCCATGCGGGAATGCGGTGGCCCCACCACAACTGCCGCGACACGCACCAGTCGTGGATGTTCGCCATCCAGTTCAGATAGACCTGGCGGAAATTTTCCGGAACGATGGTGATCGCGCCGTTCTGCACAACTTCAATCGCGCGCTCGGCCAGCGGCTTGATCTTGATGAACCACTGCTCGGAAAGCCGCGGCTCGATCACGGTTCCGCAGCGGTCGCATTTTCCCAGGGCCAGCGTGTAATCTTTCTCGCCGACGAGAAATCCATGTTCCGTCAGATCGTGGAGCACACGCTTGCGCGCCTCATATCGATCCAGGCCCTGGAAGCGCCCCGCATTCTCATTCATGTGGGCGTGCCCGTCCATCACGTTGATCTGGGGCAGATTGTGCCGCTTGCCGGCCTCGAAGTCGTTGGGATCGTGCGCCGGAGTCACTTTCACAGCTCCGGTGCCGAATTCCGGCTGCGCCAGTTCATCGGTGATGATCGGGATCTCGCGATTCATCAGCGGCAGCAGAACTTTTTTGCCGTGCAGATGCACGTAGCGCTCGTCCTTGGGATTCACCGCGATCGCCGTGTCGCCCAGCATCGTTTCGGGACGGGTCGTCGCCACCGTGATGAATTCGTTCGTGCCGATGACGGGATAGCGGATCTCCCACAGCTTGCCTGGGACCTCCTCGTGCTTCACCTCGAGATCGGAGATAGCGGTCTCGTGCCAGGGGCACCAGTTGACGATGTAGTTCCCGCGATACACCAGGCCTTGTTCGTACAACTGGACGAAGACTTCGCGTACGGCATGCGAAAGATTTTCGTCCATGGTGAAGTACTCGCGGTCCCAATCCACCGAGGCGCCGAGCCGCTTCATCTGGTCGAGAATGGCGCCGCCGTAGTGCCGCTTCCAGTCCCACACGCGCTCGATGAAAGCCTCGCGGCCCATGTCGCGCCGCTTCTTGCCTTCGCTCTGCAGCTGTTTTTCGACCATCATCTGCGTAGCGATGCCGGCATGATCGGTGCCGGGCAGCCACAGCGTGATGAAACCGCGCATGCGATGCCAGCGCACGACGATGTCCATCTGCGTCTGGTTCAGCATGTGGCCCATGTGCAGCCGTCCGGTCACATTGGGCGGCGGCAACAGCAGAGTGAACACAGGACGCGTTTCCCCGGCCGGGGGCGTCGCCACGGAAAACAGCTTCTCCTTGACCCAGTATTCGGCCCAGCGCGTCTCGATCGCGCCCGGCTCGTAGGCTTTGGACAATTCTTGCGGCATGGGAAATCAACGACTCTCCGCTGGGTTCCCGGTTTTCTGGAGGCTCGTGCAGCCGAATCCTGTAACGGTTCGGCCGCCGCATCCACGAAAAGCATCAGCAGTGAGAGGCGAAACTTCGATCTTACAGTCGAGTGAAAAGGGGGGTCAAACACGCCGCGGGGAAGACGAGCACGGAGCCTATCTCTGATCGCTGCCGACCGGCACGCATCAGCAGATTGGCTCTGGCAAGACGTCAATTCTTGGTGTTCCGGCTGCCTCCGCCGTGCATGGCCCCATCCAGCGGACAAAGCGTTGCGGGTTCGCTGTTGTCCACCCGGTGGACGATGGGTTTCAGCGTTTTAAGGTAAGCAAAGATCCCGGCCAGGTCTTCATCGTCCAGATTGCGCAGCGACGGCCATGGCATGGTCTTGCTCAGTTCGCGCGCACCCACCGAGCCGGTGCGTATGGCCTGGATGAACATGGCTTCGGTGTAATAAGGGATGCCGGAGGCATCGGGCGTGAGATTCGCGCTGGCAACGGTTCCCCATGGTGTGTGAAACACCTGTCCGCCGGAAAACTCCATTCCCGGGATTGGCATGTGGTGGTTGTCTACCGGAGTATGGCAATCGGCGCAGCCGATGAGAGTCACCAGGAATCGGCCACGCTTTACCGGGTCCGAAATGTCGGGAGCGGCAACCGGCGTGGTAAGAGGCTGCGGATCATTCTGCATTATGTACTTCACCGGGAAAATAATCTCAGTCTTCGGGAGCGCATTCCTGACCGGCGGCAGCGATCGCAGGTAGACGATGATCGAAGCCAGGTCTTCCTCCGGCATGTTCCGGTAGTGGGCAAAGGGCATGATTCCGAACAGAGCGCGCCCGTCGTGGCCAATGCCCTCGCGAGTGGCACGTGCCAGCATGTCGTCGGTCCAGTTGCCGGCGCCAGTGTCTTTATCGGGCGTGAGATTGGGGGCAAAAACTTTGCCGGGCAGGTCGGTGTACGGAAGCTGCTGGCCAGCGCCGATCATTCCCGGGAGAATTGGATCGTCCCGCTGGCTCCGGTCATGCGGCGAGTGGCAATAGAGGCAACCGATGGAGCTCGCCAGGTACTTTCCCCGTTCCAGCCGTGCAGGCGTAACGGAAAATGTGCGCGAGGTCAGCGGCCGCGCCCTGGGTCCGAGGAAAGCTCGCGGTCCAAGCACTTTCACGGCAGCGGCGGCTACGACGACAATCAGAAGAACTACGAGGATGACCACACCTCGGAATACGCGCTTCATAGAGAGCCCCCCAGGCAAGCCGCTGCATTATTTGCAGTTAACAGGCGCGTGTCAACAAGATTTGCTAGGTTGGGCCGGTTGGTTGGACTTCCACCATTTATAATTTGTGATTCAGCAATCCATCACATTCGCAACGGTAAGGACACACTTTGCTCGATTTTTTAGGCGATTTACGGCGAACCCACATGTGCGGCGAACTGCGTGCCTCGGATGCAGGCAAGAAAGCCATACTGATGGGATGGGTCAACCGGCGGAGGGACCTCGGCAGCATCATCTTCATCCACCTGCGCGACCGCACCGGCATCACGCAGATCGTGTTCAATCGTGAAGTGAATCCGGAGATGCACGCCAAGGCCGAAACGCTGCGCAATGAATACGTCATCGCAGCCATTGGACGCGTCAAGCTCCGTGATGCGGACACTGTGAATCCCAGCATTCCGACCGGCGAAGTGGAACTGGTCGTCGACGAACTGCGCATCCTGAATGAATCGAAGCTGCCGCCGTTCCTGCCATCGGACACGGCGCTGACGAATGAAGAGACGCGGCTGAAGTACCGCTACATCGACCTGCGCCGCGACGCGATGCAGTTCAATATCGAGACGCGGCACAAGGTGGCGAAAGCGATCCGCGACTACCTCTCGGCGCAGGGATTCTTTGAGATCGAGACGCCGTTCATGACGCGCTCCACGCCGGAAGGGGCGCGCGATTACCTGGTGCCCAGCCGGGTGCAGCCGGGGGCGTTTTACGCCCTGCCGCAGTCGCCGCAGATGTTCAAGCAGATCCTGATGATCTCGGGATTCGACAAGTACTTCCAGATCGTGCGCTGCTTCCGCGACGAAGACCTGCGCGCCGACCGCCAGCCCGAGTTCACGCAGATCGATCTGGAGATGACGTACCCGCAGCCGGAGAGCGTGTGGGAAGTGGTGGAAGGCTTTCTGGACGCCGCGTTCAAGGCTGCCGGATACGAGATCCAGCGGCCGTTTCCGCGCATGGATTATGACGAAGCGATCCGACTGTACGGGATCGACAAGCCCGATCTGCGCCTGCCGGCATTTTCCGACGTGCGCGATTGCTTCCCTGCAGAGAACCTGCAGGAGCTGGCAATCAATCCCAATCTGCCGGTAATTGCGATCCGCACGCCGAAAGTAGGTGAGCTCTCGCGCAAGGAGCGCGACGATATCAAGCCCATGTTCCACTCCAAAGGTGGAGCGCGGGTGTATGAGGACTTCAAGCGGATCGGGAACAAATTTCCCGAGGCGGCAGCGGCAATCGCAAAGAAGACCGGCGCGCAGCCTGACGATCTGATCGTGCTGGTGGCGGGATCGGCGCAGGCCGGCCCGCAGACAGCGATGCCCGCGCACAGGAAAGTGACACCGGCGGAGCTGGCGATTTATGCGTCGGCGGGATTGCTGCGGCTGGCGCTGGCGCAGAAATACGCCGAGCGGCACAAGCTGTTTCAGCGCGGCGACTTCCGCTTCCTGTGGGTTACAAACTTCCCGATGTTCGAATGGGACGAATCGGAGCGGCAATGGATGGCGGCGCATCATCCGTTTACCTCGCCGCATGAAGAAGATATGGGTCTGCTGGAGCAGGGAGTCGAGTCGGTGAACGATCCGCAATCGACCCTGAGCGCTGTACGGGCCTTGGCCTATGACGTGGTGCTGAACGGCACCGAGCTCGGCTCGGGCTCGATTCGTATTCATCGCCAGGATATTCAGTCGAAGATCTTCCGTGCGCTGGGCATGACCGAGGCAGAAGCGAAGTCGCGCTTTGGATTCTTCCTGGAGGCGCTGGAGTACGGTACGCCTCCCCATGGAGGGATCGCGCTTGGGCTCGACCGTATCGTGATGATCCTGGCCGGAGCCGAAAGTCTGAGAGAAGTGATTCCGTTCCCGAAGACGGCCCGGGCCGTCGACCTGATGGTGGATGCGCCGACGCCGGTCAGCGAAACGCAGCTAAGGGAACTCGGAATTCAGGTCAAGCCGGTAAAGCAGTAGTACTCCGCCAACACCTTTTGGGCGGGCCGGGGAGGGCTGTCCCGGCAGCCTTGGGGCGCCGTTTGTGTTTCGTTCCATCGCGGCGTATATTAAAAAACTGGAACTGTTGTGTAATACCGGATTTTGGCGAAGCACACCAGTGGGCGAAAGCCCACTTTTTAGTTTCTCCGGACGGCTGATTGGTGCGTCGCCGGTGTAAGTGATTGGCATCATGGCGCTTGAGATCGATCGCGTGCGCGAAATCGCGGAACGGGTAGCCCATTCCAGCGGTCTCGAGGTGGTCGATATCGAGTTCCGCGGCGACGGCAAGGCGCGGATGTTGCGCGTCTTTCTGGATAAGCCGCAGGCAGCTTCGGGCGATCCGCTAGGTGGAGTGACGCATGAAGATTGCGCCAACTTCAGCCGCGAATTCGGCACAATTCTCGACGTGGAAGATGCCGTTTCCGGCGGGCCGTATACGCTGGAAGTTTCATCGCCGGGGCTGGATCGCAAGCTTTCGAAGCCGGCGGATTTCGAGCGCTTCGTGGGCAGCCGGGTGAAGCTGATGACTCGAAATCCGGTGGAGAACAACCGGTTCTTCGAGGGCCGACTGGAAAAGTTTGAAAGCGGCCGATTGGTTTTGGACCTGAGCGCGGCCAGTAAGAAGTCGCGCAAGAAGATGGGCGCGGAAAGCGCCGAGAAGAAAGTCGAAATTGAGTTCGCCAATGTAGAGAAGGCGAACCTGGTTCCGGAGATTTAGCGATTGAGCAATTTTGTGACTGGGTGATCGGAATTCCGAGTCTCCGTCAATCACAAACTGCCCGATTAGCCAATTACAGAATTGTTCTCTTATGGCAAGCGAGCTCTATAACACGATCGACGCCCTGAGCCGGGAAAAAGGTATTGACCCGCAGATTGTAGTGAGCGCGGTAGAAGACGCCATTGTCATGGCAACGCGCAAGTACTACAAGTCGCAGGAGAATCTCCGCGCCAAGCTCGACAAGGACACGGGCAAGATTCTCGCCTTTGCCGTCAAGACGGTAGTCGAGACGCCCGAGCAGGTGGAAGATCCCAACCTGCAGGTGACGCTCGACGATGCGCGCAAGGTTGATCCCAACCTGGAAGTCGGAGGCGAGCTGCAGATCCCGAAGGCGACGGAAGGCATTCTGGGACGCATTGCGGCGCAGCTTGCCAAGCAGGTGATTTTCCAGAAGGTCCGCGAGGCCGAGCGGGATACCGTTTATAACGAGTACATCGGCCGCGTCGGTGAGATCGTGAACGCAACCGTGAAGAGGATCGAAGGTCCGGATGTGATCTTCGATATCGGCAAGGCCGAAGCCCGGATGCCGCGCAAAGAACAGTCGCGGCTGGAATCGTTCGCCGTGGGCGAGCGCGTTCGGGTGGTGATCGCCCGCGTCGAGCGCGCGTCCAAGGGACCCGGGGTGGTCGTATCGCGCGCCGCACCGGAATTGGTACAGCATCTGTTCCAGACCGAAGTTCCAGAAATCTATGACGGAACCGTGATCATTCGCGCCACCGCCCGCGAGGCTGGAGAGCGCACCAAGATCGCCGTCATGTCGAAGGACAAAGATGTGGACGCGGTCGGCGCCTGCGTCGGCATGAAAGGCATGCGCGTGCAGTCCATCATCCGCGAACTGCGGGGAGAAAAGATCGACATCATCGAGTACCACGAAGACCCGGTGACCTTTGCAGAGAAAGCTTTGCAGCCTGCCAAGGTCAGCCGCGTGACCGTGATTGATCCGTCGGAAAAGCATTTGGAAGTTGTGGTCGATGACAGCCAGCTTTCGCTTGCCATTGGCAAGAAAGGGCAGAACGTGCGGCTGGCGGCGAAGCTGCTCGGCTGGAAGATCGATATCAAGAGCGAGGAAGAGAAGCGGCAGGAAGTGGAGCAGCAGATGGCTGCATTGGCGCCGCAGACGACGACACCGCTGGAGAGCGTTCCCGGCCTGGGTGAAACGCTGGTGGAGAAACTGAGCGCGGCCGGCATCACCACGGTCGAAGCTTTGGCCGATATGACGCCCGAGCAGCTCGAGGCCATTGAAGGCATCGGGCCCAAAACGGTGGAAAAAATCAGCCTGGCGGTCAATAATTATTTCGCCAGCCTGGAAGGCGGGGAGGCCGTTGAAGCCACCGAAGGCGGAAGTGAAGAAGCCGAAGCGGCTCCACAAGAAGCCTCCGCCGAGTCCGAAATTGCCGAGGAAGAACCGGCGGCCGCCGGGTCTTCCTCAAATGAACAAGATGGGGAGCCCGTCTCGGAAGAGGGTGCGGCTCCTGAAGTGAAAGAATAATCATGCGCGCGCAAGATCAAAAGAGCGTGCGACATTTATTCCGACTCCGTGAGGCTGCGATGAAGACATAGGCACAAGGCGGGGCGGAAGAAAGGCCGGATGAGCAAGGTTCGCATTAACGATTTAGCCAGAGAGCTGGAAGTCAAAAGCAAAGCCATCCTTGACGTGCTGCCGCAAGTCGGGGTGACGGAGAAAAAAACGCATTCGAGTTCTCTGGAAGAGTTCGAAGCTGAAAAAGTACGGGCCCACTTCCGCACAGGCGCCGACGGGCACCCGTCCGCGCAGAAGTCCGCTCGCGGGGTACGTGGCGAGGAAGAGATCAGGACCAAGATTGACTTGTCTCACATTTCCCGTCCGGGAGATGTTCTCAAAGCCATCACCCAGCGCAAGGAAGCGGCGAGTGCTCCCCCAGCGCCTCCAACCCCTCCGGCGAAGCCTGTGACTCCTCCCGCGGCAGTGACGCGTCCGGCGGCTGTGGCAGCGCCGCCCGTAACTCCGCCGAAAGTTGTTGTTCCGCCGCCGGCTCCGACTACTACGGCTGCAGCGCCTACGGTAACCGTGCAACCGCCTGCGCCGGTTCGTCCTGCGCCGCCACCACCACCGCCGGCAGTAGAGAAGCCCGCGACTCCCGCACCACCACCGATTACGCCAGCCGTGACTCGTCCGGCGGTTCCACCGGTGCCGCCTCCCCCACCAGCCAGCACAGCTCCGCCCGCGCCGGCGGCGACCTCGACGCCAGCTGCCGCGCCACAAAGCCCGGTCGCAGCACCACCGCGTCCGGCAGCACCACCGGCGCCACAACCTCCGGCACCGCGCATGATCGTGCCGCAGACTGGCCCGCGCCCGGTGTACAAAGCGCCGCCAAGGCCGGTTCAGCCGGCAGCGCAGACCGGAGCTCCGAGTTCCGCGCCGGGGATGCGGTCAGCGCCCGGCATGCGTCCGTCGCCGGGTCGTCCGGTTCCCGGCCAGCCAATTTTTCAGCGGCCTCGTCCGCAGGCACCGGGAGCGCCCGGTACAGGCCGTCCGCCGCTGCGTCCTGGCGAGCGCCGTCCCATGCATCCCACGCGGCAAACGCCGATGGGCGCGCGTCCACTAGGTGTCGGTCCTGCGCTTCCGCCTCCCGGTCCAACGCGTCCGGGCAGCCGTCCCGGAGGTCCCGCCCGGCGTCCTGGGCAGCGCTATATCCCGCGTGGCGTAAAAGAAGGACCGATGAAAGGCTACGTTCCGCCGCCACGCATGGTGGTGTCGAATGAGCCCCAGCCGATCACGCGCAGTATCACCATCACCGAAGGCATCAGTGTCAAAGATCTTGCGGAAAAGCTCGACATCCGCGCGAAAGATCTGATTTCCCGCCTGCTCGCGCGCGGCGTTTTCGCGACCATCAACCAGACGCTCGATGCGGAACTCGCCAGCGAAATGGCGCGCTTCTTTGGCGCCGATACCGAAGTCATCACCTTCGAAGAGCAAGCCGCCAAAGATATCGATGCTGCCGCCGCCACCGGGGAAGAACCGGCAGCGGAAGCCGTGCCGCGTCCGCCCGTGGTCACGATCATGGGCCACGTCGATCATGGCAAGACGACGCTGCTCGACGCCATTCGCGCCACCAACGTCGCGGAAGGCGAAGCGGGCGGTATCACGCAACACATTGGCGCCTACAAAGTGCGCATCACCGACACCGATTCACCGGGCTTTGGGCGGGAGATCGTCTTCCTCGACACGCCCGGCCACGAAGCTTTCACCCGCATGCGTTCCCGCGGCGCGAAAGCCACGGATATCGTTGTGCTCGTCGTCGCCGCCGATGACGGCGTGATGCCGCAAACGCTGGAAGCCATCGATCACGCGCACGCCGCCGAAGTTCCCATCATCGTCGCCGTGAACAAGATCGATAAACCGGACGCGCTGCCGGATCGCGTAAAGAAACAACTGGCCGATCGCGGACTCGTCCCCGAAGATTGGGGCGGCAAGACCGTCTTTGTCGATGTTTCGGCGAAGCAGAAGACGAATCTGAATCTGCTGCTGGAAATGATTTGCCTGGTTGCCGACCTGGCAGAACTCAGAGCCACTCCCGATCGCTCCGCCTCGGGCGTCGTGCTCGAAGCCAAACTCGATCGGGGACGAGGACCGGTCGCGACTGTGCTCGTGCAAAACGGCACGCTGCACGCCGGAGACAATTTCGTCGTGGGTAACGTCTACGGCAAGATTCGCGCCATGTTCGACGATCGTGGCGGGGCGCTGGAATCAGCTCCTCCGTCAACGCCAGTGGAAATTCTGGGCATGGAAGGCCTGCCGCAGGCCGGAGACCAGTTCGTTGTGGTCGCCGATCGCGACAAGGCCCGCGGCATCTCGGAATATCGCGAGCAGAAAGCCCGCGAAGCCACCCTGGCCAAGAGTTCCCGCGTTTCGCTTGAAGGCTTGGCGGAACAGGTCAAGAGCGCTGGCACAAAAGAACTCAACATCATCCTTAAAGGCGACGTGCAGGGCTCCGTCGAAGTCCTCAGCGATCTGTTGCAGAAACTGTCGAACGAGAAAGTCCGCCTGAAGCTGCTGCGGTCCGGCGTCGGCGCCATCACCGAAACCGACGTGCTGCTGGCCTCGGCTTCGAACGCGATCATCATCGGATTCAATGTTCGGCCGGAGCGCAAGGCGCAGGAACTTGCGGAGCAGGAGAAGGTCGACATCCGCCTGCACTCGATCATTTATGAGCTACAGGATGAGATCAAGCGCGCGATGAGCGGCCTGCTGGAACCGACCATCAAAGAAACCTACCAGGGACGCGCCGAGGTGCTCGAAACCTTCCGCATCCCGAAGGTGGGTATGGTTGCCGGATGTCGCGTGAGCGACGGAATCATCAAGCGCGATTCCGAGGTCCGCCTGCTGCGCGACAACGTGGTCGTATTCAAAGGCAAGGTCGGTTCGCTGCGCCGCTTCAAAGACGATGCCCGCGAAGTCCACAACGGACAGGAGTGCGGCATCTCGATCACGAATTATGGCGACGTGAAAGTCGGCGACGTGATCGAGGCCTTCGTTACCGAGCGCATCGCCGCCGAAGTGATCGCGTAAAACACCGATGGATGGCCCACCCTTCGTGTTTTTCGAAGTGGCAGGCCTCCACGACTGTTCGTTCATGCCGGTCGCCCTTCTCACCCTCGAACTTCACATTGAGGCGGCGCAGTCGCTCAAGGACCGCCGACAGGTCGTGCGCAGCCTGAAAGACCGCCTGCGCGCCAGCTTCAATGTCTCGGTCGCCGAACTGGACGCCAGCGGCATCTGGAACCGCGCTACGGTTGGGGTCGTCAGCATTTCCGATTCCCGCGATTATCTCGATGGATTAATGAAGAAGGTTGAACAGGCAGCGACGCGTATTGCTAATAACCATGGCGCCGATCTGGCAGATTCCTTCCTGGAATTCTTTTAGTTCGAAGCGGTGGTTCCAAGTCGGCGAACCCAGAGGCATTAAGCCGATCTGCGGGCGCTCCCCCACTGCAAAGCACCTGTTTTTCTGATATTCTCATGCGTTTTACTCGAAGGAGTCGGAGTGCAGAAGCGCGGCGCACAACATCACCGCGGACGGCTAGGTGAGGCCTTGCGCGAGGAAATCGAAACGCTGGTGGAAGGCGAATTGTCAGATCCGCGTATTGGCCTGGTGAACGTCACCAGCGTGCAGCTGGCGGAAGACGGCCGCTCGGCACACGTGCTGGTGGACATCGAAGGCGATGACGCGGAGGCTGACCGCAGCCTGCAAGCCCTGGACTCGGCCAAGGGCTTTATCCGCCGTGAAGTGGCCAGCCGCTTGCGCCTGCGGCGTGCGCCGGAGCTGTTTTTCCGCCTCGACCGCGCCGAGCGCGAGAAGGCACGCGTAGAAGAGCTGCTGGAACGAGCCAGGAAGAGAACGAAATCCCGTGGAGAAGGTGAATCCAAGTCGTAGTCACATGCTCGAAGACGTGCTCCGTCAGATCGAGCAGCGAGACCGCTTCGTGCTCACCTCGCACGCCCGACCCGATGGCGACGCGATCGGCTCGGCGCTCGCCTGCTGCCAGGTGCTCCGCGCCATGGGCAAAGAGGCGGATGTCGTCCTCCACGACCCGGTGCCCCGCATCTATCGTTCATTGCCGCTGGCGGAACAGGTGGTGCAGGCCAATGCCATCGACACCCGGTACGAGGCTGCGATTCTTCTGGAATGCGACAGTATTCACCGCACGCGCCTGGAAGGGCTGGAACAGCACTTCCTGATCAATATCGATCACCACGTCAGCGGACGCCCGTTCGCACACGTGAACTGGATCGATCCTCACGCAGTGGCCACCGCGGAGATGGTTTTCCGCCTCGCCCGCGAGGCGGGAGTGAAGTTCTCTCCGGAAATCGCCACCTGCCTCTACACCGCTCTCATGACCGATACAGGTTCGTTCATGTTTCAGGGGACGAACGAAAAGACGTTTGCTCTGGCGCGTGAACTCGTGCTGGCTGGAGCCAATCCCGCCCATTGCGCGCAGGGAATCTACTTCGCACACTCAACCGCAAAGATGCGTCTGCTGGGCGAAGCTCTGCGGAATCTGCAAACTGAAGAGCACCTGGGATGGATCTGGGTTACGCAGAAACAGATGGAGCGCTGCGGAGCCAAGGAAGAAGACTGCGAGGGATTGGCCAATTACGTTCTCTCGATTGACGAAGTCGAAGTGGCGGCATTTTTTCGCGAGATGCCCGATGGCCGCTATCGCGTGAGCCTGCGCAGCAAGGGCAAACTCGATGTGGCCCGCGTCGCCGAGACCTTTGGCGGCGGCGGGCACGACTGCGCCAGCGGGCTTTCTGTGGACGGCCCGTTGGCCGAAGCCGTCCGGCGAGTGCTCTCGCAGATTCGCCGCGGGCCGACGGTGCAGTAGCTTTTCGTACAATGGCTCATGCACATCGGATTGGCAACCCAGGCGCTCTCCTTTACGGGTGCGCTGTTGATTCTCGTCGCCTATGGCGGACATCAGATGGGGTGGATGCACTCCCGTTCCGCGGTTTACAACATCCTGAACGCGGCGGGCTCGGCGATTCTGGGATACATCGCGTTCCGCCCATTTCAACTGGGATTCGTAATTCTGGAAGGCGTGTGGGCGCTGATCAGCGTCTGGGCGCTTGTACGGCAGAAGAAGACTGCGGAATCCTGACACAGGCGGTTTGACGCATTGAGCGAACGCGCTCTCGCAGTTCAAAGCCTGCAACCAGATTAGAAACGCGGCCATTGACCTCACATTCCAATTCCGGCGTCGTACCGAGCGAAGGCATGTTTCTCCAGCCGGTACGAGGGATCCCGCGTCTGCTAAGAACGCTCACTCCATGACCACGCGCACCCGCACCGACGTTCTGCTCCTCCTGGGCTTCTGCGCGTTCCTGTTTTTTTATGGACTGGGACGAATCGGGTTGATCGGCGCCGATGAACCGCGCTATGCGCAGATCGCACGCGAGATGTTGGCGCGACGGGACTGGATCACTCCCATCCTCGGAGGACAGCCGTGGCTGGAAAAGCCGGTGCTGTATTACTGGGAGGCAATGATCTCTTATTCGCTCTTTGGAGTGAGCGATTGGGCGGCACGAGTTCCTTCCGCATTCGACGCGACGCTGATGGTTATCGCCGTTTACCTGTTCTTCCGGCGATTCCGGCCCGGCGCAGGGCTCGATGCCGCGCTCATTACCGGCTCGTGCGCTGCCGTAATCGGATTCGCGCGCGCGGCCTCGACCGACATGCCGCTGGCTGCAACATTTTCAATTGCGATGCTGGCGTGGTGGGCCTGGCGGGAAGCAGGAGCGCGCTGGTGCCTTGCAGTCTTCTATGCCGCTCTCGCGCTCGGGATGCTGGCCAAAGGCCCAGTCGCTCCCTTCCTGGCGGCCATCATCATCATCGCCTATTGCGCTGTGGTTCGCGAATGGCAGTGGATCTGGAAAACGCTGTGGTTGCCGGGAATTCTGCTGTTCTGCGCCGTCGGGTTGCCGTGGTATGTCGCTGTGCAGGTGCGCAATCCGGGATTCCTGCGCGAATTCATTCTGCAGCATAATCTCGAGCGCTTTTCGAGCAACCTCTACCATCATCCGGAGCCGTTCTGGTATTACGTACCGGTCACTCTACTTGCGCTGGTGCCCTGGACCGTCTTCGCCATCGCTTCGATCTGGGAAAATCTGCGCACCTGGTGGAATGAGCGTCCTGCGAAGCCCTTCGACGTGGAATTGCAGTTCAGTTTATTCGCGCTTGTGTGGCTGTTCGTTCCGGTGATTTTTTTCTCAGTTTCCCAATCGAAGCTCCCGGGATACATTCTTCCGGCGGTTCCTGCAGGCGCGGTTTTACTTGCAGATTATTTACACCGTCACGTGAGCAACGCGGAAAGCGCCGTGGTCTCGAATTGGATGGCGGTGGTTCATGGACTGATCGCCTCCGTGTGGCTGGTGCCCGCGCTTCTCATCGGCTACATCGTTTTGCAGCAGCACCTGCCCGCTGGTCGTCCTCTGGTTGCCGCCTGCGCGGTTGCGTTTATCGTTGCGTCCGGGATCGCCCTGACGCTGGCCGGCCGCTTCGGTTTGCGCATGCTGCGGTTCATCACGCTGATTCCTGTCGTGCTGGTGGTAGCAGCCGTCCTGAAACTCGGAGCCACGCCGCTCGATGCAAAGCTCTCCTCACGCCCACTGGCCGATGAGATCAGCGCTACGGAGACGCAGCGGCTCCCGGTCGCAGTTTTCGCGGTCTCGAGGGAACTTGAATATGGGCTGGCCTTCTACATGGACGAGCGCGCCATGCGCTACGAAATTGGCCAGGTGCCCGCCGGAGAGCACATTGTGGTCGCTCCGCAAGGATGGCTGCCCGACGTCATGCGCCGGGTCGGTCCACGCCGAGTGATCTTCCTGGGCCACTACGCTCCTCAGCGTGTGGATTATTTCTTCGTTGGCACCAGGGTGAAATAACGGCGCGAGGCGATTCGCATCGGTGTACTTCTTCGGCTTGGGTTGCTGGAGATTCCGCTGGCATACTGGCTCGCGATTGGTATACACATGCATTCCCATGGCGTTTTCCTCGCGATCGTGATCGCGGAAGGATCCATTGCCGCCGCGAGCGCGCTTTTGTTCAGCCGTGGAAAATGGAAGCAGAAGAAGATTTGAACTCCTGTTTGCGCATTCCTCAACTTCCCAGCGACATCCTCAGCAGGCTCGTGAATTTAGCGTAAGCGCGTTCGGCTTGCGCGGGGTTGAAGGCGGGGTTGTCGGAGACCGTCCACCCATGGTGCGCGCCCTCGTACGTCTCACTTTCATATTTGCCGCCCCATTGCTTGAGAGCCTGGTTAAGGCGATCGATGGCTTCCTGCGGCATGCTCCGGTCTTCGAAGGCATGACCGAAGTAGAGGCGGGCCTGGATCTTTGGCAGGAGCAGATGAGGGCTGGATGGATCGGCGGTGGCGAGGCGCCCGCCATGAAATGAGGCGGCGAGCGCGATGTCGCCGGGACGAATGGCGGCGGTGCGCATAGCAAAAGTTCCGGAGTAGCAGAGCCCGATGGCGGCGAAAGGCTTCCGGACTCCATCCTGCTGGGCGAAGTAATCGACGTAGCTGGCGGCATCGCGGTCGATCGCTTCGGGAGTGAGAGGAGCGGTGATTTCGCGCATGCGTTGCGCGAACTTTTCATCACCGAAGTGCAGTCCTTGGGCGAAGATCGGAGGCTTGCCGGAACGATAGAACAGGTTCGGCATGAGCACGGGAAATCCCTCTGAGCTGATGCGCGCGGCCATGGCGCGCTGCGAGGCGCGGATGCCGCCAATGTCGGTGAGGAAGATCACTCCCGGACGGCCCCCGGTGACGCCGGGTGCGTAGAAAAGACCATCGGAAGTCCCGTCGGCAGTGGGAATTTCAATAACGTGTTCGATCAAGCGATCCTCCCGACCATATATGAGATACGGCTGGTGATTTGCGGCGACTGGTTAGATGCCGATGTGGCGGAGCAAGCCGCAAAGAAGCTTACGCCCCCAAAAAAGTCTTATTGTCCGAGCGGATGCGGATGGTTTGCTTGTCATCGGAGTAAGGCCTAAACTCTGGAGTTCTGCCGGAGCATAACAAGGGCCGGCGTGCCAGGAGCCTTTTGGAGATCCTCGACCTCAGGCATTTTTCTTCGGTCGACCTGCGCCCTCTGCTGGAGGACGAGACGCAGGTCTGGTCGCGGCTGCTGTCGTGGGATTACTCGGGATCGGCGGACATGATCCTGCGCTACGTCGATTCGAAGATCCTTCCGGGATATGCGGCGATCGAGCGCGGCCGGATTTTTGGCTACTCGTTTTTCGTGTATGAAGGCAGCAAGGGAGTGATCGGCGATCTTTTTGTGAGCAATGGCGACCGGTTGCCGGATGCGCACCAGGTGGAGCTGCGGTTGCTCACGCACGTGATTGAGACGCTGCAGCAGTCCCCGGGAATTCATCGGGTGGAGGCGCAGCTGCTGGCGCATGAGGCGAATGCGGTTTCGCGGCCGTTTCTGGAGCAGGGATTTGAGCGGCATCCGCGGCTGTTCATGGTGCTGGCGCTGAATCAGGAGCCGGCAAAGAAAACGGCGCAGCACGCCGAAGTGGAGATTCGGCGGTGGACCGACGGCGATTACCAGGCGGCGGCAGCGGTGATCACGGCGGCGTACCGTGGGCATGTGGACGCGAAGATCAACGATCAATATCACACGCTGAGCGGGTCGCTGCGGTTTCTGAATAACATTGTGAGATTCCCAGGATGCGGCGTGTTTGATCCAGAATCGTCGTTTGTTGCATTGGACCGAAGGTCGAAGGGACTGATCGGGTTGATCCTGTGCTCGCGGGTTCGCCAGGATGTGGGGCATGTAACGCAGGTCTGCGTGCTGCCGGAATACCGGTCGCGGAATATTGGGGAGTCGCTGATGGAAGCGAGCGCCGCCAATTTGCGGCAGCGTGGATTCTCTCTGCTGTCTTTGACCGTGACCGAAGCGAACACCCGGGCTGTGGGACTTTACAAACATCTGAACTTCGAAACCAAGCGAGTATTCGATGCGTTCGTGTGGGAAGGGTAAAACGGACTTCGGAGCGCAGGCGTCAGACCTCGGACTTCAGGCCTCTATAGTCGATTGATGAGCGAGGCGACGTATCCGGCGCCGAATCCGTTGTCGATATTGACGACGCTGACATTGGAGGCACAGGAATTCAGCATGCCGAGTAGAGCGGTCAATCCCTTGAATGACGCGCCATAGCCGACGCTGGTGGGAACCGCGATGACGGGAACTCCGACGAGGCCTCCGACGACGCTGGGCAGAGCGCCTTCCATGCCGGCGCAGACGATGATGACCCGGGCCTGGGTCAGGGCTTCGCGATTGGCGAGCAGGCGGTGAATGCCGGCCACGCCGACGTCATAAAAGTGCCGGACCTCGTTCCCCATCAACTCGGCGGTGACCAGGGCCTCCTCGGCGACGGGGATATCGCTGGTTCCGGCGGAAACCACAGCGATGACGCCCTTTCCGTAGCGATGGGTGTCGCGATGCAAAACGATGGAACGCGCCAGCTCGCGGTATTCCACGCGGCGGACTTTCTTCTTCACGGCGGCAAATTGTTTGGAGTCGGCGCGGGTGCAGAGGATGTTGCCACCGTGCTTCGCCAGGCGGGCGAAGATTCCGGCGACTTGCGCGGGAGTTTTACGCTCTCCGAAGATCACTTCGGGCATGCCGTTGCGCAGGGCGCGGTGATGATCGACCTTGGCGAATCCAAGATCTTCGAATGGAAGGTGGCGCAGGCGATTAACGGCATCGTCGGGCAGAAGCTCGCCGTTGCGGACTTGATCGAATAGTTGGCGAATGGCGTCAGCGTTCACGTCGGTGGAACTAGAGTAGCATCGCCGCGACAGGAGCGTCAGGCGCGCGATGTGCGGACGAACCGGCGAGCCTTGGCGATAAGCGTGCCGCAAAGTTTGCGAGCCAAGCCGGGTTCGTGAAGGTGCGCAAGGAAGAGGCGGCGGAGGCTGCTTGGTCCAACTTTGCCGGCGAGGTAGGCGTCGTAGAGGATGGTGCCAAGGTGATCGCCCCAGGCGCGCGCGGCGGCATCCAGCTTCTGGAAGTCGGTGCGCACTCCGTTTTGAGCCGCCTTCTCACAGGCGGCACGGGAAAATTGAATGCTCTCCGGCATTTGAGAGGCAGGCCGCGAAGGATAGAGCACCCGCGATCCGAAGTAGGCCAGGGCATGTTCGACGATGCGGGCATAAAAAAGATCGCTGGGATTCTCCTGGGAAACGGGAGCGTGTCCATTGACACGCTGCGGCAGTCCCTGGCAAGCATGATGCAAGAAGCGGGTAGCGTCTTCGGCGGCGTGCATCATCTGGAATTCGCGGACGTAGAAGGCGTTCACCTGCGGGAAGTAGGCGCTGCCGCGCTCTTCCACGCGCTGGAGCATGGCCTCGCATTCGGCTTCGCTCATGCCTTTGCGCAGCAGCGACCGGCGGAGAATTGAGTCGGAGGAACTGCAGTAGACCTCCGGCATCAGGTCGACCAGAAATTTCGGCTGCGTGCTGTTATGCGGCGAATAGCGGTTGATGTCGAGAAAGTGCGCCAGGCTGTCGATCAGGTTGTAAATTGTGGGCGCGAAATCGGGACCACTGTCGCAGCGGCTCCATTGATCGAGGCAGAGACGGTAGCTTTCATATTTCTCCAGCGGAGTGGAGTTGAAGACGCAGAGCGTGTCGTTGTTGACGCGAACGGCTTCGACCTTGTCGGAGCGTTCACCGGCAGCCCGCCAGTAAAGAGCGTCGACGTTCTGTAGAACCGTGAGCACGCGGGCCTCGGGAATCTGCTCGCGGACAGCGCGGGGAAGATGGCCGGGGGCCAGATGGGATTCCCCGAAGAGCACGAACAGAACCGCATTGGGATGGCGCTCGCGGATTTCGGCAATCTTGGTGGCGGCATGACGGTCGCGGGCGCCGATCTTGCGCAGGTCTTCGCGGGGCATGCAATCGAGGCCGTAGAGGGCCTCGGCGTGTTCGCGCGCGGTCACCAGCAATTGGTAAAAGGGAGCCCAGTCGTATCCCCAATCGAGATCGAAACGGATGCGCTGCCGGAATTCGTTCTCTTCGATTTCACGGCGCCACCACTCTTCCAGAATGTGCTGATCGCGGGAAAAAATGGTTTCGACGCCGAGGACAACCGGACGGTCTCCGGGGATGGCCCGCTGTTCGAGGAGCGAAGCGGCAAAGCGCTGGGAGGCCGGAAGAGCGTGATAATCGCCGATCAAGACCATGTCGGAGGCATGCAGCGCGTCATGAATCTGCTGCGCATCCAGAAGCGAGTCGTAGCTGCGGAAGGCCTGATTGAACTCGCGAAGGTATTTGCGGCGGCTGTGGGAATCCTGGGCGCGGATTTCGCGCTCCACTCCCGCCAGCGCCTGCAACTGCGCCGCACTGCGCCGAGTTCGCAAATTCGAGGTCGAGGCCATAAACGTTTCCGCCCTTCAACTTCCTGCCCGTGATCCAATCCCTGGCTCTTGACTCACCGTTCTCGAATCCCTATGCTCCAAACTTCAGATCCGAGTTGCTGCCGGAGAGCGCGTGCCTAACTATCCGCCGAAAAATCTGACCGTTGCGACCACCGGCGCGAGCGGAGCGATCTTTCTGCGCCACTTTCTGCGGGCGGTGCAGCAGGAGGCGCGGGTGGAAACCGTCAATTTCATCGCCTCCGATTCCGCGCTGCGCGTCATGGCGGAAGAAATCGGCATCAGCGGACGGGCCAGGCTGATCGAGCAGATCCTTTCCGGGCAAACCCCTGCCGAGCAGATCTCTGCCGAGAAACAGCCGGGAAGAGCACAAGTCAAAGAGCCGTCGAACATTCACGAGCAATCCAATGCCGACATCGGAGCCAATGTAGCCAGCGGGTCTTATCCCGCAGACGCGATGGTGATTCTTCCGTGCAGCGTGGGCACCTTGGCCCGCGTTGCCAACGGGGTGGCGTCGCACCTGATCGAGCGCGCCGCCGATGTCTGCCTGAAAGAGAAGCGTCCGCTGGTGCTGTGCGTACGTGAAACGCCTCTCAACAAAATTCACCTCCGAAACATGTACCGGGCTGCCGACGCCGGGGCGACCATCTTTCCCTTGATCCCGGCCTTTTACTTCCGCCCTGCTTCCTTGGATGACATGGCGCGCGAGTTTGCATATCGCGTGCTCGCGCACCTGGGCCTTCCGCAGGCGGAAGCCTTCCGCTGGAAATCCTGAAATCGCAGTACTTTAGCTGCCTCAGCAGAAAAAGACTGCCCCCTACAGAAAGCGGCCAAAGCTTCAGAGGACTTCAGTGTAGAGAGCCAAAAGTGCCGGCCCCAGATATCCGCGGGCCATGTCCGGCAGGTGTGAGAGCGGAAATGAGAGCGGAAGACAGTTTTGAGAGCAGAGAAGGAAAGAACGGCGGCCGGAGCGATCAGACCGCCAAGTTTTCAATCAGAAGTTGAAGACGAATCCGGTAGAGATGCGGATGTTGCTCTGGTACTTGGACAGATTGCGGAAACTTCCTGTCCCGAAGATATCGCCGTAAACGATGTTCATGTCGTGCGCCGTATAGAAGTAATCGGCTTGCGCCACGCGAAAGGAGAGCCGCGGCCCATATTTGTAATCGACGCCACCGCCGAGCGCCGCGGCGGGATTGGTGTCGGTCACCCGGGGAGTTCCGTGGAGGATGTTGGTTAATCCCGACGGGATGCTTGCCGAGTAAGTGAGCCGGTCGATCCCGATGAGCGCGTGGGCGAAGGGGGTCCATTTAGATCGGGAGCGGCGCCGAGTAATCACCGGGCCGATCATGCCGGTCAATGCGCTGTCGGTGGGAACGTTGATGATTCCAGTATTGGCTCCCGGATTGAACGGAGTGCCGAACCGCACCTCGACGTCGGCGGCGAATCCCAGCCAGCGATTCCAGTTGTACTGCCCCTCGAAATTACCCCCGTTCAAGGTAGGACTCAGGGTTAGCGCTCCTTTAGGCGTGCCCACAACGGAATCCAGTTGAGCGGTCGTAAAACCCGAGTTGGAGGCGTGCACATAGGAGTAGCCCGCGAACAACTGGTACTTCGGGTACGTCTTTGCCGGTTTTTTCGAAGTACTCTTCGTGGGGGCCTGCGCCAACACAGCGGCAGAAAGCGCAAAAAGAGCCAGTATCGCAAGAACGAGACGTCGCATCTTACGGGGTTTCTCCTAAGGACCTGGGAAATCGACACGCCAGCCCGAATGGGAATTATAACGTCCCAGGCAGTTCTGCTGGATTTCGCCTTTTTACGATCTGGGAATAATACAAGCATAGGAGCGGAAATGTGCGCGGCGGGTTGCATGGGAAGGGTGGGAAAGGCTGAGCCGCCCGCTGAAAAGCGCCATCTGTTGCTTTTCGCGGTACCCGCAAACGCCCCGATTGACGCACGCTCCGGTTCCATACTAATCTGCAATTACACCGGAGAGGAGGTGGTCTAATGACAAGTTCTGAAGGTAGTTGTAGCAAGACCAATAGACCAGGTGAGGTGGCTGAGACTTAGAGCGGGTTGCTCTAAGCGGGGCTTCGGCTGGTTGCCGAAGCTACAGTCCGCACACTACCGGTGAGTAAGGATTGAGTCCGCCCGGCGGGGAGGTCGCGCCGGGAACCCGGAGTCGCCGTAGAGGCCACGTAGAGTAACCACCTCTTGGTCAATCCCAAACAGTCCACCGGGCGGCCCGCAGGTTCGCAAGAGCTTGCGGGCCGTTCTGCGTTTTGAAGCTTGTACTGCGGCATTATCAGCCGCCGCGTTGTCGCGGCGCTCCTTCCCGCAGTATGCTTTTCTTGGTGTCTGCTATTGACGAACGCGATGAACGCCGCCGCCTGAGCCAGACTTACGCCGGCATGACCGACGATGAACTGCTGCGCCTGGCCAAGCATCCCGATGCGCTGACCGAGACCGCGTGGGACGTGCTGGAAGATGAACTCGACCGGCGCGATCTGGAAGACGACGAACCGGTGCCGCCAAAGCAGGAACTGGAACTCACCAGCCTGGTGACGATCCGGCAATTCCGCGATTTGCCGGAGGCTTTGCTGGCCAAGGGAAGCCTGGAGTCGGCCGGAATTGAATGCTTCCTGGCGGATGAAAACCTCGTCCGGCTGGACTGGTTCATCTCCAATTTCATCGGCGGCATCAAGCTGCGGGTGCATGCCGCGGACGCGGTCAACGCGCAGAAGCTGCTGGATGAGCCCATCCTGGAAGGCATTTACGTGCACGGCGTGGGATTGTACGAACAGCCGCGCTGCCCGAAGTGCCACTCACTGGACGTGAACTTTCAGGAGCTCGACCGCCCGATCTCGTATATCACCGCATTTTTGAACGTTCCGGTTCCGGTGCAGCGCACGGGGTGGCACTGCCACTCCTGCGATGCGGAGTGGGAAGACGCCGGGGAAAATCCGCTAAGCCAGTAGCGCGTCGGGCGCCGTTAGCGGCGCAGCTTTTCAAATCCTTTGCCAATGACTTCCAGGGTGTCTTCCGCCAGCTGCAAAGCGGGCAGTTCAGCGCGGGTGAACCAGCGAACTTCGGCGGCGTCATCGGCGGCGGCGAGAGTTCCGCCCACGCAACGGCAGAGAAAATCAATCAGCACATAGTGATACTGGACGCGGTGCTCGGCATCGCGCAACACGCGATCGTAAACCCCCAGCAACTCGCCGGGTTCGACGATGAGCCCGGTCTCTTCGCGAGCCTCGCGGACGGCCGCTTCCCGCACCAGCTCTCCGACCTCAAGGGCTCCGCCGGGGATCGACCACTGCGCCTGCTGCGGCGGCTTGGCACGCTTGATGAGCAGGACGCGGTCGCCGTCGATAATGATGGCGCCGATGCCGACGAAGGGAACTTCGGGAAATTCTCGCCTTATGACCATGCGGGCTTGCTGATTATAAGATGTGGCCGGCAGCGTTGGTCGCGTGCAGGAACGACCCTAGATTCGGGCGCGCGGCGAGTTGCTACAATCCCACTCAGATGGCACTGGAAGAATACAAGCGGAAGCGGCGGTTTGAAGAGACGCCCGAGCCTCCGCCAAAGCTCGAAAAGAAGTCGAAAAACCGCTTTGTGGTGCAGAAACACCGGGCCACGCGGCTGCACTATGACTTCCGCCTGGAGATGGAAGGCGTGTTGAAATCGTGGGCGGTGCCGAAAGGGCCGTCACTCGATCCCGCCGACAAGCGGCTCGCCATGCAGGTGGAGGATCATCCGGTTTCATACTTTGATTTTGAGGGCATCATTCCGGAGGGAAATTACGGAGCGGGCAGCGTGATGGTATGGGACGTGGGCACGTGGCAGCCGCTGTCTCCCGTGCCGGTGAACGGGCAGTACGTGCCAGGAACTGAGGCAGAAGCGACCCAGATGCTCGCCAACGGAGACCTGAAATTCCGCCTGAACGGAAAGCGATTGAAGGGCGACTTCGCGATCGTGAAGATGAAAGGGCGGAGGCCGGGAAGCAAGGGCAATGAATGGCTGATGATCAAGAAGCACGACGATCATGAGGTCTCCGGGTACAACATCGACGAGTTCGATCAGTCCGCGCTGAGCGGGCGCAGCATGGCCGAGATTGCCGGAGATGAAGGATCGCGGGAGTGGAAAAGCGATCGTCCGGCGAGCCGGGGAAGGGTGAAAGCGGCGTGGCTGGCCGACAGCCTCGCAAAGCTGGATAAAAAAAAAGTCTCCCCACGAGGAAAAGGCAAAAGCTCAGGCGCCGAGCCCGCGGAAGAAAAGCGTAAAGAAATAGTTTCCGGGAACGGTGGAAGCAGTTCGACTGGTGCGTCAAAAAAAAGTAGCTGGCCAAGATCTTCTGCGATCTCGGCGAAAGAACTCGCGCAACTTGAAGGCGCGGTGAAGCGCGCCATGCCCGCAAAAATCCATCCCATGCTGGCGACGGCGATCGAGGATCCGTTCGACAGCCCCGACTGGCTGTTTGAGATTAAATGGGACGGCTATCGCGCGGTGGCGTTTATTGAGGATGGGCGAGTTCGGCTCGTCTCGCGAAATCAGAACGAACTGACCGCGGGATATCCCGAATTGCGAGACCTGCCGCAATTCGTGAAGGCGGAGCAGGCCATCATTGATGGCGAGATCGTGGCGCTGGACGAGGAAGGCCGGCCATCGTTCAGCCTGATGCAGCAGCGCACCGGCTTTCGCAGCGGGAAACGGCGAGCCACTCCGCAAATGGATGTTCCGGTTCTGTACTATGCCTTCGACCTGATTTATCTCGACGGCTACGATCTGCGGCGCGTCAACCTGGAAGAAAGGAAACGGCTGCTGGCGTCGCTTCTGGCGCCGGGCGACGCGATGCGCTATTCCGATCATTACGCGGAACAGGGCAAGGCTCTGTTCGAACTGGCGCGGCAAAAAGGTCTGGAAGGAATCCTGGCGAAGAAGCGGAATAGCTGTTACTTCGAGCAGCGGAGCCGCGATTGGCTCAAGATCAAAATTACGCACCGGGTCGAGTGCGTCATTGGCGGCTACACCGAGCCGGAGGGAACGCGCATTCACTTCGGATCGCTAGTGCTCGGCCTATACGACAGCCAGGGCCGGCTGGTTCATGTCGGACAGGCCGGAACCGGCTTTGACCGTAAGGGCCTGACCGAAATGTGGGGGATCCTGAAGAAGCTGGAGACCAAGCAGAATCCGTTCTTCGGTGAAGTGGAAGCCTTGCGCAAGGTGCATTGGGTTAAGCCCGAGCTGGTAGCGGAAATCGAGTATTCGGAATGGACCCATGGCTCGGCGGGAGTAAATGCTCCCAAGCTGCGCGCCCCTGTATTTCAGGGCCTGCGGCACGATAAGAGCCCCAAAGAGTGCCTGCTGGAAGACTCTGTTCCTCAACCCACGGCCGAGAATTAGTGCCCGGCTAGATCCTTGGGCGGCAACCTACAGGCCCTCTCCGTCATCCAACGCAGGCCAAAAAAATTGGCATCAGTTCTCTAAGCCAGTTCGAAACATCGTCGTACCTGTGAGCTGTCTCCGCTCAGACACAGCTGTTCGGGTCGATCAAGAGACGGGGCTGTCGTCATAAAACCCCGCAAGACGAATCCCACCGAAACACGATACGAAAGTGCACCGCTCAATTCGTGCGCTCAGGTGAGACTTGGCTGCTACCCGTGAGGTGTTTCCCAATTCGGCCTCTGCTTCGGCACAGGAATTAATCTGTTCTGCTCCACTTCTGGTGGAGGCGCGTGCGGAGTCACCGGCTTTGCTACCGTCATTCTTCGTGATCGGCCCTCCGCGGACGGGCACCACCTGGATCTATGAGATCCTGAAGAACCACACTGTTCTTCCCAGCCCGATCAAAGAAACGCGCTTCTTCGACACCCATTTTCAGCGCGGGCTTCGCTGGTACACGGGACACTTCAAGGTGCCAGATCAGAAAGTCAGAGTGGGCGAGATCGCACCCACCTATTTCGCCTCGGAGATCGTCCGCGAGCGCATGCGACAGGTCGTTCCGCATGCCAAGATCGTTTGCATCCTGCGCAATCCGGTGGTGCGCCTGTACTCGCTATACCGTTTGAAATGCGCCTATGGAATGATGAAGCTCAGCTTTGAAGAGGCGCTGCAGAAGGACCTTGAACTGCGCGAATCGAGCGACTATGTCTCGCACCTGAAGGCGTGGCAGAGCTGTTACGGAAAAGAGCGCATCCTGACCACACTCTACGACGACCTGCACCGCTGTCCGCAACAGTATCTCGATACCTTGACCGCATTCATCGGCGTGCCTCGGCTGGTGCTTCCTCCGGAACAAATGCGCCTGGTGCATGACTCGGAATCGCTGACGCACCCCCGCAGTTTCCGGCGGACCCAGGCGGCCCGGGTATTCGCCGATTTTCTGAAAGCGCGGCGGATGGGGCGGGTGGTCGCCGCATTCAATGCCTCGTCACTGCGCAGATTCGTGCTGGGAGGCGGCGCACCGTTTCCCGATATGTCCCCGAGCACGGTCCTGCGGCTGTACGATTCCTTCCGCCCGCAGGTGGAAGAGCTCGAAGCCATGCTGAACCGCGATCTTTCGGCGTGGAAATCCCCCGCGCGGGCGGCGTGTTCGCCTCAATCCCACTAGCCGAGAGTAACTACTTGCCTCTAACTATGGTCTTCGCGGCATCCATGTTGTCGTAGCGATCGTAGACGCGCACCACGACCACGTGCTCGGTCGCTGCCGTTCCGCTATCGTCCGGGTTCAGCTCTATCTTGAAGTCGTAGTCTTCGGTTTTCGAGTCGGAAATCTGATCCACCGGAGCAATGTACTTCCACTCCCCGGCATCGATGGAATATTCCGCGCGCTTGATCGTAGAAAAGCTGTCTTGCGCGCGGAAGCGCACATGCATGGCGACGCCCTCCACAGACGCGTTCAGGTTTTCAATTCGCGGAGGCGTGGTATCGACTTCAAAGCGGTTGCTCTCGCGCTCTGCAGTAAGTGCCTCACCGGGGGAATGTGAGGGCGCGTCGGAGGCCACGACTTTTACCACGTAGCCGCCGTCGGGAAGAAGGCTGGCATCGAACGAGTAGGCCTTGTCGGTCAGGTTATCTTTCAGCAGCAACCAGCGAGATTCGCCGTCCCCGCGATAATAAAGCGAATAGACCAGCTGATCGTCGTTCTCGTCGTGCGCGCTCCACTTGACCCCGATGGCATCGCGATCGTGGCTGCTGGGCACAGGAGAATCGAAATGCCCTCCGGCGGATCCGCTCACGTCGAGGCCGGCTGAAAGAGTGGATTTCGGCAGCGGCTGATAGCGCGTCCCAACCGCGACGGTCACATCATCAAGTTCGGGAGCCACATTTTTCGGCAGGTAATACAGCGTGACGCTGTCGACCATCGGCTTGGCAGTCCCGGCATGCATGACGGTTTTCCATTGCGCGAAGCGCGCCGGGGGAACGCCCATCTCGTCGCCCCTGCCGGGATCGATCTTCTGCCACTTACTCCAGTTGCGGTCGGGATTGTCGACGTTACCGCTGCGGGCAAACAGATCGACGCTGCCGGTCCCGCGCAGGTCAGCGCGTCCCCAGCGGGAGAAAATCTTGGCATCGAAGACATCGCTCTCGAACGTGCCCTCCGTGGCCGCGGCTGGTCCGACGGTGAATACTTTTCCGAGATTGCTGCTGGCAGCGTAAAGCGCTCCTCCCGGAGCTTTCGCGAAAGCTGTCACCTGCGAGACGGGAGCTTTGAGCAAATCAGTGAAATCGTCAATTCCATTAATCGCGAAGACATGGCCGCGATTGCCGGTTCCCGCAAGCAACCGATTCTGCGAGTCGAAGGCGAGGGCGTAAACGATGTCGTCATGCGAAGTCCAGAGGCGCACCGGAGAGCCATCGGGCGCGATGCGATAAATGTCGGACCCTCCGCTCACGCCGCTACCGGGAAACGACAGCGGCGCAACGGAAATTGAGCTGGGCTGCGGAGAAATCGTCAGCCCCGGCGCCTGCGTTCCCATCGTCATTGTGGGTGGAGCGGTGATCGTCAGCATCGCAGGACTCGACATGCCTGACCCGGCGTGCTTCTCACCCACTCCGGCGGCATAGATATTTCCTGATCGATCGAGCGCCAGAGCCGTGATCTCTTTTTTCGGCGCACTGTACAGGACGAATCCCTCGCCCGCCGGCGAGATACGGTAGACCAGCCCGCTGCCGTCGGAGCCCGCGATGACGTTGCCTTGGGCATCAATGGCCAGCACCCGGATGTGCGTCTCATCGCTTTTGAAAAAGAGGGAATGCTCGCCGTTGGCCGCAACCTTGTAGATTTCGCCGTGGTCGCCGGTGCCGACATAAAGATTGGCACCGCGGTCCAAGGCTAGCGCCCAGATGTATTTCGTTCCGGGCGCGAAATAGACGGACGACGTCCAGGAAGAATCGACGGTGGGCTTGCCCGCATCCTTTTCGTTCTTCGCTTCATTTTTCGCAGCTTCCGCGTGGGCTCCGGGCTTGTGTTCCAGCTTGTAGACCTTGCCATCGGGGGCGGTCGCTGCATAGATCACGCCGTTCGGGCCCACCTGCAGGGCCTGCACCTGAAGTTCCTGCGGCTCGAAGATGATGCTGGCCTGTCCGGCGGGAGTGATGCGGTACACGCGCGCCGGTGCGCCGGTCGCGGCATAGATGTTGCCTCCGTCATCCGAGGCGATGGCCCAGATATACGTCGACGGAGTGGCATAAACCTGCTTAAACGCAGGGGCGAGTTCCAGTCCACCGGCGCTGCGGAGAGCCACGCCATTGGCCGTGCCTTTGCTGAGGTCGTCAAACTTCGACTGCTCCCAGGTTTTGGTCCCGTCGGCGTAGGCCCTGCTGGCAAGAAAACTGCTGAGAGCGGTGACAAGAATTGCTGCTGCCAGTGAATACGAAATCCGTCGCAAAATCGCCAATTGCTTACCTCGAATCGTTGTCTAAAGGGTTAACCATCAGGGTATCACGCAGAACACGGGTCCTGCTGACCCGGAACGGATCCCGCCAGGCACTTGAGGCGCCGTGATATCGTAGAAATTCCCATGATTTCAGCTCAGGACAACCCTCGCCGGAAACTGCTCAGCCTGCTCGCCCAGAAGTCTTTTCGGTTGGGAGAGTTCAAGCTTTCTTCGGGTGGGACGAGCGACTATTACGTCGACTGCCGAACCACCACGCTCGACGCCCGCGGATCGCGGTTTACCGGAGAAGTTTTCCTGGACGAGATTCGCAAGCGAGGCTGGAAGCCGCAAGCCATCGGCGGACTTACCATGGGCGCCGATCCGATCGTCACCGCTGTTTCGGTGGTGAGCGGCGAGCTGAACGGATTCCTGGTGCGGAAAGCAGAAAAGCAGCACGGCACCGGACAGCGCATCGAAGGCTTCCGCGAGAAGGGCGCCAAAGTCGTAATCGTTGACGATGTCTGCACCACGGGAGCATCGACGGTCCAGGCGATCGAAGCTGCGCGCGAGTTTGGATTCGAAATCGTTGGCGTGATGTGCCTGGTGGAACGCGAAGAGGCCCAGGGGCGTCCGAATGTGGAGAAGGCCGCCGCGCCCGCGCCGTTTATTTCAATCTTCAAGGCGAAGGACGTTCGGACCGAACACGTCATGCAAAACGACGACACGTCTCCGGGAATTGTTGCGGTAGCGGCGGGCTGCGAACTTTGCGGACGTCCGGCGGTCACCAATACCCCCCGCACCAGATGCGAAGCGCACAAGGTGTAGCCGGTAACTGACGAAACGGCTAGCGACTGGCGACCAGGAACTAACGGCGATCTTATGATCCAAACTCTCGAATGGACGGACCACGGCGTGCGCTTCATCGATCAGACGAAGCTGCCGACCGAAGAAATTTACGTAACCTGCAAGACCCACGAGCAAGTCGCGGACGTGATCCGCAATATGGTGGTGCGCGGAGCACCGGCCATCGGCGTCGCGGCGGCGATGGGCATTGCGCTCGCCCTCAAGAACTCGAAAGCTGAAAGCGTCGGCGATCTCAAGCGCGACTTCGATCAGGCCTGCGACGTGATCGGCAAGACGCGTCCCACGGCGGTCAATCTGTTCTGGGCGATCCGCCGCATGCAGGAAAAATTCGAGCGCGTGCGCATCCGCCCGATCGGTCAGATCAAGCAGACGCTGATCGAGGAAGCGCAGCGCATGCACGCAGAAGACATCGCCGCCAATCAGGCCATGGGACGTCACGGCGCCACGCTGATGCCAAACTCCGGCGGCGTCCTCACGCACTGCAACGCCGGCGCGCTGGCCACGGCAGGATATGGAACGGCGCTGGGAGTGATTCGCGCGGCAGTCGAACAGGGAAAGAAGATTCACGTCTATGCTGATGAAACGCGGCCGTTTCTACAGGGCTCGCGGCTCACCGCTTGGGAGCTGATGAAAGACGGGATCCCGACGACGGTCATCTCCGACAACATGGCCGGAGCCATGATGCGGCAGGGAAAGATTGGCGCCATCGTTGTGGGCGCGGACCGCATCGCAGCCAACGGCGACGTCGCCAACAAGATCGGCACCTACACGGTTGCCGTGCTCGCCAAGGAGCACGGAATTCCCTTCTATGTGGCTGCGCCGATTTCGACCGTGGACCTCGCCTGCCCGGATGGCAGCAAGATTCCCATCGAGCAGCGGAACACCAAAGAGGTCTCGCACATTGCCGGCAAGCAGATGGTCCCGGATGGCGTGCAGATCGAGAACCCGGCGTTTGACGTGACTCCCGCCAAGTACGTAGCAGCGATCATCACCGAGCGAGGGATCGCCCGGGCACCCTATGAAGAAGCGCTGCGCAAGCTCGCCGCGAGCGAACCCGTAGAGGTGTAGATTTTTGGGGACAGCCGCCTCGGCCGTCCAGTTGCGCGGAACTTTTTTCAAGCCCGGCCGTATACACCAATAGGTTCGCAAGGAGGTCTCATGTTCACTTTCCTCCTCTGGTGTTTGCTGTTTGTGCTGTGCTGGCCGTTGGCGTTGCTGGCGCTGGTCGCATATCCCTTCATCTGGCTGTTGCTGCTGCCATTCCGGATCGTCGGGGTCGCCGTCCACGGCGTGCTCGAGGTGATTTATCTGGCGATCACGCTGCCCTTCCGGCTGCTGGCTGCGCCGTTTCGGATATGAAGCCGGAGGCTTGCATGTTCCAAAAGACCACGCGGAGCGTCGCTCTTAGCTTTCCATCACCTTCAGCGATGAACTGACTTTCAGCCTCGCTTCGGTCGCCCGCTGCACATCCTCGGCGGTTAGTCCCGGAGCGACTTCCTCCAGAACCAATCCATCTTTCGTCACGCGGATGTAGGCCATCTCGGTCACGATCGTATCCACCACGTGGACGCCGGTCAGCGGCAGCGTGCATTTTTTCAGAATCTTCGGAGCGCCGTCGCGGGTCGTGTGCTCCATCGCAACCACGACGCGGCGCGCGCCCGCCACCAGATCCATGGCTCCGCCCATGCCCTTCACCATTTTTCCCGGGATCATCCAGTTTGCCAGGCTGCCGGTTTCGTCGACCTCCATCGCGCCCAGCACGCTGAAATCAATGTGGCCGCCGCGGATCATGGCGAACGAATCCGCGCTCGAGAAGTAGGACGTGCCCGGCATCTCGCTCACTGTCTCTTTGCCCGCGTTGATCAGATCGGAATCTTCCTGCCCCTCGATCGGATACGGCCCGATACCGAGCATGCCGTTCTCGGACTGTAGAATCACTTCCATGCCCGCCGGGACATGATTCGCAATCAGCGTCGGCATGCCGATGCCCAGATTGACATAGAATCCATCGCGCAGCTCGCGCGCGATGCGCTTCACGATCCGTTCGCGTTTGTCGACATCTTTGCCGGGCTTGGTCATAGGGAATCGGCAGCGCTCCGTTGTGTCTTGCTCGCGGCCCGGGACTCAGGACTCACGCCTTCCTCACCGTTCTTCGCTCAATCCTTCTCTCGTACAGCTCGCCCTGAAAGATTCTCTTCACGTAAATCGAAGGCGTGTGGATATGGTCTCCGTCCAATTCTCCGACTTCGACCAGATGCTCGACTTCGGCAATCGTGATCTTTGCCGCGGTCGCCATCATGGGATTGAAATTGCGCGCCGTCTTGCGATAAATCAGATTGCCCTGCCGGTCGCCCTTCCACGCCTTTACGAACGCGAAGTCGGCCGTGAGGCCCCGCTCCATTACATAAGTGCGGCCGCTGAATTCACGCGTCTCTTTTCCCTCGGCTACCACCGTTCCCACTCCGGTCGGAGTGTAGAAGGCCGGGATGCCGGCGCCTCCGGCACGAATGCGCTCGGAAAATGTCCCCTGGGGAACGAGGTCAAGCTTGATGGTGCCGTTCAGCACCATTTCTTCCAGGAGCTTGTTTTCGCCGACGTAGGTGCCGATGTGATGCCGAATCTGTCCGGCCGCGAGCAGCAGGCCGTTGCCAACGCCATCGACGCCGACATTGTTGCTGATGGTGGTCAGATTCTTCGTGCCGCGGCGAACCAGGGCGCGGATCAGGTTCTCGGGCATGCCGCACAATCCGAAGCCACCGATCATAATCGTCGCGCCGTCGAACACGTCGCGAATGGCCTCGTCCGCATTGGCGACCACTTTTTTCATCGCTGAGAATTCTAACCGAAACGCCGCTACCGACGCACAATACGGATGGCAATCAGCACGGCGCTGCAGGAAAAGGAAAGATGTAGGAATTGGAAAGCGGATTTCGCCCCGGCCTAATCCCGGCTTCAGATCCGCATCGGCATCACGATGTAGCGGTACTTGTAATCGTCGCCTTCGGCGGGGCGGAGCTGTCCGGCAGACTGCGGATCCTTCAATTCCAGGCGAACCTCGCTCGATCCGGCAGCTTTCAGGAAATCGATCAGATAGGCGGCGTTGAAGCCGATGGTCATCGGATCGCCGTTGTAGGGCGCTTCGATGGAATCCTCGGATTCTCCCGATTCGGTGGAAGAAGCCGAAAGCTTGACCTCGCCTTTTTCCAGCTTCAGGCGCACAGCGCGCGAGCGTTCGTCGGCGAATTGCGCCACCCGCAGGATGGCCGAATTCAGTTCGTCCGCGTTCATGGAGATGATGCGGTTGTTGTCCTTCGGCAGGACCGCTTCGTAGTTGGGAAATTGCCCGGTCAACTGCCGCGAAGTCAGCAGGCGCGATCCGATGCGGAAGAACAGGGTCGATTCGTCCTTGGCGAATTCCACGCTCTCAGCGTCGCTGGAATCGAGCAGCGACTTCAATTCGTCCATCGCCTTTTTCGGAACCAGCGTTTTCAACTCGCCGGAGACGCCCTCGAACTTCTCGCCGGCTCGCTCGCAATGGGCCAGGCGATGCCCATCGGTGGCGACCATGGCAATCGATTCCGGTTTCAGCAGCATGAGCGCGCCGTTGAGGGTGTAGCGCGATTCTTCACTGGAGATCGCGAACGCGGTGCGCGCAATCAATCCACGCAGCACTTGCGCGGGAATCGTCACAGCCCCGGAGGTGGGAAACGCCGGCAGGCTGGGAAAATTCGATTTCGCCATGCCGACCATCTTCGTATTCGACCGTCCGCAGCGAATGCTCACCCAATGGTTTTCCAGCAACTTGATCGTGATATCGGCATCAGGCAGCAGCTTTACGTAGTCATGCAGCTTGCGGGCGGGAATGGTGCAGGAGCCTTCTTTTTTCACCTTCGCATTGCACGAGGTGCGCAGGCTGAGGTCGAGGTCGGTGGCCGTCAGCGAGAGCCGGTCTCCGGCGGCTTCGAACAGATAGTTGGAGAGAATCGGAATCGTCGTCTTGCGTTCGACCACGCCTTGCGTGGCCGTCAATTCGCGCAACAACTCTGACTTGCTGACCGTGATCTCCATCGTTCCTACTGCCTCCGCGGCTGCCACCGGCATAAGTCCGCTCCCTGAAACCGTACTCTAGTGCGACTTTCGATACTTCCTTATATCAAATACAAAACCTATAAAACCAGCAGTAACAGTAGGCCCTGCGGGAAAGTGGAAAACCCCGGCAACTTCCATGTTCTCACCAGTTCCCGGGCTAACCTTCGTGTGAGAAATCACTGCATTTGCCGGCGGACTGGCGATCACAACCTGGCCCAATTACCGATTCTTCCCTGATCATCCACAACTTCCACATGCCCTGCACAGGCGCTTGCGAGGAAGACTCGCTGATTCCGTGGAAAAGTCGCTGCCGGCCGCGATTCATCCACCTAATTGCTCGGTCAATTTATTGAGAAGCCTGTTCAAATCTTTGTCGGTCTTGCGGACCTCTTCAATCTTCTCCACCGAATGCAGGACCGTGGTGTGGTGCTTGCCGCCGAATTGCCGTCCGATTTCCGGGAGCGAGGCCTCGGTCAAGTGCTTGGCAAGATACATCGCAATCTGCCGCGGATAAACAATGGCCCGCGAATTATTCTTGGCCTTGATTTCCACCAGGCGCAGCCCGAACTGCTCCGCCACCATTTTCTGGATCGACTCGATCGTAACCTTTCGCGCTTGCGAGTCGATGAAGTTTTTAAGCACCTGCTGCGCATACGGCAGCGTGATCTCCGCCCCGATCAGTGACGAATGAGCCACTAACCGGATCAGCGCGCCTTCAAGTTCGCGCACGTTCGACCGGATGTTCGATGCGACATAGAGCGCGACGTCGGTGGGCAGCGTGACTTTCTCCTGCTCCGCTTTCTTCTGCAGGATGGCGACTTTCGTTTCCAGATCGGGCGGCTGGATATCGGCGATCAGGCCCCACTCGAAGCGGCTGCGCAGGCGATCTTCAATCTCCGCCAGTTCCTTGGGAGAACGGTCGCTGGCGATGACGATCTGCTTCATCGACTCGTGCAGCGCGTTGAAGGTATGGAAGAACTCTTCCTGGGTCCGTTCTTTTTGCGCCAGGAACTGGATGTCGTCGATCAGCAGCACATCGACCCCGCGGAACTTGTCGCGGAAGCTGGTCATCTTGTCGTAGCGCAGCGAGTTGATCATGTCGTTGGTAAACTTCTCGCTCGATACGTAGCAGATGGCCGCATGCGGCATGCGCCGTTTGATCTCGTGTCCGATGGCCTGCATGAGGTGCGTCTTCCCCATGCCGACGCCGCCATACAGGAAGAGCGGATTGTAGGCTTTCGACGGGCGCTCGGCGACCGCCTGGCAGGCGGCATGAGCAAACTGGTTGCCGCTGCCGATGACGAAGGCGTCAAAGGTGTAGCGCGGATTCAACTGCGCGGCGCCGTCCCAGTCGAAGCGGGTTTGTGCGGGACTGCCGGTTGCGGCGACTGCTGCGGAAAGTCCGCCGTCATGACGAACCGGTGTGGCAGCAGGATCGTCCTCGGGCGTGACGAACTTCACGTCGTTGAAGTCGAGGCCGAGATTGTCGATCGCCTCCTGAATCAAATCCGCGTACTTGTCCCCGGCGTGGCGGAACTCGACCGTGGGCACGCGCACAAACAAGACTCCGCCACTGGAGTGACTGTACCGGGTGGGCTTAAGCCAGGTGTCGTAAGAGTGGCGGTTGATTTTCTTTTCGAGCGCATCAAGAATGCGCACCCAAGGGTTTGGTGCAACCGTTGTGCTTGGAAATGACATATTTGTGAAATACTCGCCCTGACGCTCCGGTGGCTGGTTTCAGAGCGCTCGTCAATAACTGCACTAGCCGTTGATGAACCTTAGTAGTTTACTGCGGAACGCACGCGTTGTCCGTGCGTCGTTGCCAAATTAGAAAAACTGATTTTTGAAAGCAGGAACGTCGTGCATACTAGCACAATTTTTTTGCTCGTGTGGAAATCTTCTCGCACAAAAAATTTGGAAAGTACTTATTCAGCGCCTGTTTTCCCCGCTCGTCAAGTACCGCGAATGTAACTGCAACGCGAGCAGTGCAATTCCAGCGGATCACCTTTCCACTTTGCCACAGCCAGGCGGCACCACGATGTACTCCCAGTCACAGCCGAAGAATTCTTTTTGTGCTTCCCTCGCGAAGATGGTTTGGAACTTGGAAAAATTTGCTGGAGATTTTCGGAGTTGTAGCTGCTCTCCCGGCCCGGGTTGCCCCGACTTGGTGCTATCCGCCTTCGTCGTTTATACTTAATGTTTGTCCTAAGACCTCCAACGACATCAGGAGCAGCTAACTTTTCATGCCGAAACGTACGTTCCAACCCAATCGCCGCAAGCGGTCGAAGAAACATGGATTCCGCTCGCGCATGAAGACCCAGGGCGGCCAGAAGGTACTTTCCCGCCGTCGCGCCAAGGGGCGCAAACGGGTCTCAGTGAAACCAGGATTCCGCGAATAGATGGTGGCGCGGGCTCGCCTGCGTGTCTCATGTTCGCAAACTTCACGAAATCGCCGTGAGCGCGGTCGCTCCCATGGGAGAACTGAGTGCAGATGAACGGTCCCAGCGGTCCGGTCAGCGTTTTCCGCGCAGCCTGCGCTTGTTGCGCCACGCCGATTTCGATCGCGTCTATAAACAGGGCCGCCGGCATTTCTCGGCGTCCATGACAGTTTTTTACCGGGCGCGGGCCGAGGAGAAGTCTTCCGCGCCGCAGAAATCGCAACCGCCTTCGGGCCCGCGCATCGGATTCACGGTAGGGCGCGCTTTGGGCGGGGCGGTGGATCGCAATCGCATGAAGCGCCGCCTGCGGGAAGCTGTTCGGCTGAACCGGCCGCCCGCAAGACTGAATGTGGATATTGTGATCAATCCCAGGAAGTCGCTGCTGCATGCCGACTTCGAGAACGTGGTGAACGAAGTCGCACGCGCCTTCGTAGTGATTGAGCAGAAACTGAACGCCGAACGCGGCCGGACATAGCCGCTGGAAAAAGTTCCGGTCGCATACGCGCCAGAGTGATATGAAGGATTTCGGGAAAGCCGTCGCCGTTCGCCTGCTGCATGTGTACAAGTGGGCGATTTCGCCGCTGATTCCGCCCTCGTGCCGCTACGTGCCCACCTGCTCCGAGTACGCCATGGAAGCGATCGATCGCTTCGGGCTGCTGCGCGGCTCGTGGAAGTCTTTGCTCCGGCTCTTGCGCTGCCATCCTTTTGCTAAGGGCGGCTACGATCCTGTGGTCGGAACTGAGCGCGCCCGAACCGAGAGTATCGTGACCGGCGGATGTTGTCCCGGCAACGAGCAGCGAACGGCTGCGATCCATGGAGCCCTGTAAGGAAAACTTTGGCCGAATATCAAAATCCTCAACACGAACCCGGCAGCGAGCGCCGGCTGCTTCTGGTTTTTCTGGCGACGTTCGTTCTGATTCTGCTGTTTCAGCCGTTGCTCAGGAAATACGGACCGCAGCCGCCGGCGAAGCCCGAAACCAAGCCCGCAGAGACTCAAGCCACCGCTCCTCCCGCTCCGGTTCCTCCTGAGGCAAAGGCAACCGCGCCTTCGGCGTCCCCGGCTCATCCGATTACCGGCACAAAGCAGGCGGCAGCGGAAACCGACACGGTCATCGAGAACGATCTCTACAAGATCACCTTCACCAATCGCGGCGCGCAGGTGAAGTCGTGGATCCTGAAGAAGTTCGACAACGACGCCCAGAACGGCGCGCTCGATCTCGTCAATTCCGAAGCGGCCGCGAAATTTGGATACCCGCTCTCGCTCTGGACCTATGACGAGACTCTGCGCAACAAGCTGAACTCGGCTCTCTACGTTCCCACCGTGACCGGAACGAAAACCACTCCGGCGGATGTGACATTCGAGTATTCCGACGAAGGGCTCCAGGTCCGCAAGACATTCCATTTCAACGACACCTATGTCGTTGACGTGGAAACTTCTGTCATGCAGAACGGCAGCAACGTCTCCGCCCTGCCCGCCTGGCCTTCGGGATTTGGCGACCAGATCAGCCCGGCATTCTATGCCACCAGCCTGATCGACTATCAGTACAACAGCAACGTGCAGCGGCTGGCCTACAAGAAGATCAGCGGCGGCGCCACCATGCAGGGCCCGTTCCACTGGGCCGGACCCACCGACCAATACTTCGCCGCAGTTTTCATTCCCGATGATCCGGCCAGCGCTTCGATGGTCACGCTGCGCAACGCGATGTCAGTTCCGCGCGATCCGCAGAAGCCCAAAGCCGAGATGACGAATGTCGACGTGCTCGGTGCGGCGGTGGGCAACCTGCACGGGCCCACGCATGAGCGCGCCTTCGTCGGTCCAAAAGAAATTTCAGTACTGCAGCAGATACCGGTTACCGGCATCTCGGGCGCGGAAGGCAATCTTACCGGCCTGGTCGATTTCGGATTCTTCGGCGTGATTGCCAAGCCTCTGTTCGTCTGGCTGCGCTGGACCTATCACCACATGGTCCCGAACTGGGGATGGGCTATCGTCCTGCAGACCTTCATCATCACCATCGCGCTCATGCCGCTGCGCGTGTCGCAGATGAAGTCGATGCTGAAAATGCAGCGCATTCAGCCCCAGATCAAGTCGATCCAGGAAAAATACAAGAAATACAGCCTGCGGGATCCGCGCAAGGCGGCAATGAATGAAGAGATCAGCGCGCTTTACAAAAAAGAGGGCGTGAACCCGGTCGGCGGCTGCCTGCCGATGCTGATCCAGTTGCCCTTCCTCTACGCCTATTACAAGATGCTGGCCATTGCCCTCGATCTGCGGCATGCCCACTGGCTCTGGATCCGCGATCTCTCGGCTGCCGACCCGTATTACCTGCTGCCCATTTTCATGGTCGTGAGCATGCTGGTCACGCAGAAGATGACGCCGCAGGCGGGCATGGATCCGGCGCAGCAGCGCATGATGAACGTCATGATGCCGCTGATGATGGGCTTCATCTTCTTCCGCTTGCCCGCAGGATTGAACTTGTACTATGCCGAGAGCAACCTGATTTCCATCGCCCAGCAGTCGGTGATGAACCGCACCAAGCTGGGCCGCGAGATGAAAGAGATCATGGCCAAGCGCGCGCGCAAAAAAGACAAGTAGCGCCGCAGGCCGGGAAGTTAGCCGAACACGTTTGCTGAAGAAGCAAGCCGAAGCAGTTCGAAGCTGAGAGTTAAGCCATGGACAAACTTGCTGCCGCCAATAAGATCAATGAATTCCTGCAATCCGTCGTGACCCTCGGCGGACTCCGCTTCAAATACCGCATCGTCGTCGATCCCCCGCGTCCCGACGACCGCAACTGGGAGACGCCCGACATCCTTGTGGATTTCTCCGGGCCCGACGCTCCTCTGCTTCTGGAGCGCGGCGGCGAACTGCTTCGCGCCCTCGAACTGCTCGCGATGGAGATGCTGCATCTGGCCGCCGGCGAGCACGAGAGAATTTCTTTCGATTGCCAGAATCACCGCGCCACCCGGCTGGAAGAACTGCGCATCGCCGCCACCGTAGCAGCCGAGAAAGTGCGCCAGACGGGAGCGCCCTACAACTTCGCGCCCATGTCGTCGCGGGAACGCCGCATCGTGCACCTCGCCCTGCGCGACCAAACCGACCTGCGGACGGAAAGCGACGGCGAAGGCATGCGCCGCCACGTGGTCGTCTATCCCGCCGATTACAAGCCCGCCGGAGGCAAGCCCGCTACCCGCACCCTGCCCTGATCGCCACGTCTTCCCAAACCGAATATCTCTGTGGCGTCAGTGGTGTGTGATCTCGCCCGACGCGGTCCCGGAGGGACCTCTGACAATAGCCCGGCGCTTCCAGCGCCGGGTGGACGGCCATAGGAATCAGCCGCGTGCCGGAGCCGCGCCTGAGCTATCCCCAGCCGGCATCCAGCTTTGGCACAATAAATGGGGATTTGCCCCTAATTATTGTGCCAGTAGTTTACAAATAGTCGATTTTTTGTGCAGAAGCCTTTTATTGCGAGTTTCAGGTTGGGAGCGGTAGCGGCTTTATTTTTTGGCGATTGGCCTTCCCAACCTAGCTTTGCATAACCAAATCCCGTTTGCCGAAAAATTCGGGGCGGCGGCAGGCGTTCTGTTCAATTCCATTTCCGGTCACGACAATCCTAGGTGATCGCTAGAGTTAAGAGTCGTGTTCGTCTCCTGTTTCGTCGTCGCCGCCTTCGACTTCGATTGGTTCTGCAATTTGGTCGAGCCGTTCCTTTGCGAGTGTCTGAAGACGGACTGCCTGCAAGTGTAGTGTTCTTCGCAAACCTTTCTTTACTTTACGTTCAACGATAATCTTTGCCAGATCGGCAATCGTCGATGCACGCTGGGCGATCCTGATGTCTGGGTTCTTCCGAGTTTCGTAGATCGGCGACGGAACGATGCGACGACGGTACGACCTCGGCAGTTTGATTTCTTTCGCAGTCGGGATGTCCTTCTCGTTAAGCACGAACTTGAGTTTGGACTCGGCGATGACCTTCTGCTTCACCGTGTATTCTGCGCTGGAAAGCATCTGCTCGATTTCTTCTTTGCTCTTTCCCTTGAGATCGAGCGGCCAGACTTCAACCTCCGCCACTTCCATAGGGTCAAGAACACTCATCGCAACGGCATCAGTACGTTGATTGGTCAGGTGACGACGGGTGCGTGTTCCGACGCTTTCCTTCGTGCGACCGACGTAGATAGGTTCTCCAAAGTAGTCGTAAAACGCATAAACTCCGTGCTGTATGCTCCCGATGCGACGCCCCTGTTCGTCTTTCGTCGCAAGCAGAGTTTCAATTTCTTTCCTGATGGCTTCGGTGTCGGGCACAACATCGGGCGGGGCTGTTTTATCGGCGGGTGCGGCTCCCTTTGCCTCCGCACCGACGGGTTTCTTCGGCTCTGGCACAAGTTTCCCTTTTTGGGATGATTCCTAATGTTGTCACGCCGGGACGGACAGGGCTGTTAATTCCTTAGATTCCCACAGCTTGTCGTGCTATCTTCCACTCAGCGATTCTCAAAGGACGATGGTTGCAGCAACAGCGATAGTCAATCAGCCCACGGTTGAGTCCTACCGGCAAGCGATTTCGGACGAATTGACCTGCATCGAATTCTTCGCTGGCATCGGCTTGACACACCTCGGCTTGAGTTCCCACGGTTGGAAATGCCTTTATGCAAACGACATCGACCCCAAGAAGAGAAGCATGTATGCAAGTTGCTTTGGGGAAGTCGTTCACTATCACGTCGAAGATGTCTGGAAGACTGATCGGGTACTCGCAAGAATCCCTCCGCAGCGTGTTGATCTTGCCACGGCTTCCTTCCCCTGCGTTGATCTCTCACTCGCTGGGAACTTGAAGGGATTATCAGGAGAAGATTCTGGTGCCTTTTACGGTTTCATCAAAGTGATGAAGAAACTGCGCCAACAGGGGCGAGCACCGAGAGCCGTCTTGATCGAAAATGTCATCGGCTTCCTAAGTTCTCACGATGGCAAGTTTTTCCGTATCGCATTACAGCAGCTTGCAGACCTCGGTTATTTCGTAGATGCGTTCGTGGTCGATGCGAAACACTTCACGCCTCAGAGTCGTCCACGGGTCTTTGTTGTCGGGTTTGAGGAGTCACTGATGCCGCAGCAGCGGTATGAGTATTACCTATTTCACAGGGATTCGCTGGATTCCATCCGAGAGAACCCAGAGCCTTTGTTGAGCACGATGCGCCCCGCAAGGCTTCTTGAAAAACTTCGCACAACGAAACTGAGGACGGGTTGGTTTCCTTTGTTCCTGCCACAACTTCCGAAAGAGAACCGCAATCTCGATCACTGCATAGACAAGGATGACTCGCAAGACTGGTGGAACGAACGCAGAGTCAAGAAGCATCTGGCTGAGATGCACCCTGAACATCTGCGGCGCATCCGTGCGCTGAAAAATAACGACAACATGAGTGTTGGGACAATTTATCGCAGAGTGCGGGATGGAAAGTCCCGGTCAGAAATCCGCACTGATGGTCTCGCAGGATGCCTTCGCACTCCTCGTGGTGGGAGCAGTAAGCAGATCGTATTTACCGCAGGACAGGGTACCATTCGGATGCGGTGGATGACTCCTCGTGAATACGCCCGACTTCAAGGGTGCCCTGAGTATCCGATCCATGTTGAGAGGAACGAAGCTCTGTGGGGATTTGGGGATGCTGTCTGCGTTCCTGTGATTGGCTGGATTGCCGAGAACGTCTTATCACAGATTTTCCCTACGCCGGTTCGTCAGCTTCAACAGGCGACGGGCGACTGAATCGAAATTTCGTAACTTACACTCCCAAATCACGGCGGTGCGCCAGCCAGCTTTGCGCAGTTCCCGCCGAATGCGCCTGTCCCTGCGTTTGTTCCTCTCAATTTTCTGCGCCCAGTAGGTTGAGTTCGAGGCGGGTAGCACCGCATTCTTGCAATCTTTATGGGAGTGCCAGAAGCATCCGTGAACTAACAGAGCGAGTTTTGAGGTTTTCAGGATGAAGTCGGGGCGGCCAGGAAGCCTAGCTTGTTTGTGAAATCGCAGCTTCAGAGATCGGAGAATAGTTTCGCACTTTTTCTCGGCGCTTGTGCCCGTCGCAGGAACGGCTCGCATGATGCGACTGCGCTCGGAGGGAGTGAATGTATCTACCATAACAGGATTAGTGCTTCGTGAACTCAGTAGGCTTCCTGTGTTCTCGAATCTGCGAGTAGCTGACAGCGAGTTCCGATCCAAGCTGAGGGTTGTCGTCATTCAGCGGCTCATTGTCCAGCCTGCCAAACACTAGTTTCTTTTCATCATCGCAGTAATGGACACGCACCCACATCCATTCGCCGACCCCTGTGGCTTCGTCTGCAAATTCGACTTTCACGTAGTCGCCGGGATCGTAGGTCATTTGAATATTGTAAAGCTGACGACATCCTGCCCTTTTTGCTTTCTAGTTCGGAATCAGTACATCTTCATTCCGAAAGAATTGCCCGGATTGTTATGTATGCGCCAGTTTTCACGCTCTTCCTTCTCGCCCCAGAATGGTCGGCTGATGCGCCCCTCGCACATCTGGTGAATTAAGACGACGAGGTTGTGGCAAAGAACCTTGCACAGAATTTCGTTCTTCATGGCGATTTCCGACTTGCGGCTGCGCAATGAGTGGGCAAACTTCCTCTTTATGGCGCTGAAGGTGCTTTCGGCGTTGGATCGTTGATGGTAGCCGTCGTTATACTCCTGAGGGTTATCCTGAGACCTGCGCAAGCCTTCCTTCCAGTATTCGTTACCTGTGCGCCCCGTCACATGACTCAAGAATGCAACGTATGGCGTTGCGCCGCTGCGACTAGGAACCCAACAGCAGATTCGAATTTACCTCATGGGAATCTCTGGCGATGGTGCCTGTTTTTCCATCTCGTACTTGTGAAACAGAAACGTTGCACGCACCGTGTTAACTAGAGCAAGGGTGACCAGCAATGGCAGTAGCGCACCAGGCACATGCGTGAACTTGTCCCTGTAAAAATACAAGGTAACCAGTAAGCCCAGAACCGCCCAGATACGAGAATTTCTCTGGACTCGCCAGCCTACGATTACATACACAACGGCGAGTTCGAGGAAAACACCACGCAGCGACGAACCGTACTCGCGCCACGAGGATGTTGAGAGCAGGGATGCGATTGCAAAGTCTACCAACGCCAGCAAGGCGCAAACGAAGACCCCGACCCTAATCGCTTTCCTCGCAGATGCCTTGTTGGGCATCACCCATATCCAATCGAGGCTCATACTGTCCCATTTCTGGCATGGAATTCTGGGTGAGGACAAAAACTGAGCGGTGGGACAAGGTTGATTGGACGGGTATCCCAATCAGCACTGTATAACGCTGAACTGTGGCAATGCGAGGACGGCACATGAGTGCTGTGCCGGACAAGGAATTCACTGCACGGTTCAGGCAGAAAATCGTCGCTGAATTCTAGCGGCTGCTCAGCCAACGGGATCGGCTGCCCACAATATTTGCAATACACGCAGATAACTATCACGACGCCGCCATTTTATGCCCTGCGGTATTATGGGGGAGAAACAGGCTTTATTGTGCCAAAGCCGAGGGACCCCTGACAATAGCCCTGCGCTTCCAGCGCCGGGTGGACGGCCATAAGAATCAGCCGCGTGCCGGAGCCGCGCCTGAGCTATTCCCGGCCGGCATCCACACCTTTTCCACAGTTCGGATGTGACGCAGGTCCTTGCGTGCGCTGCCTCCTTTCAGAAATTCTGGTAACGGCTCAGGCCGAAGCAAGCCAAAGGCAGGGTGCGATTGGCAACTGGATACCGGAAGCTTCGCGGCTGCTTCTTCTAAGTTCTTTGAAATTGAGATTTTGCCAACAGGAGGATATCTCTGATATCCGTCGTCTCGGAATCAGTAACTTACAGGTGACGCAGGTCGATCTTCACTTGAAAATAGGCCATAACTCCTTGCGACTGAGGACTTTACCTCTAAGTCTCTACGGCTCAGGATTTTAGACATGCGGATGGGGATATCCCGCCAGCAACTTGTTTGTTTTCTGTATTTTGCGCGGATGGCGTGTTTTTTTGAGAGATTCCGATATCCCCATCGGCCACCCAACCCGGCGTCATCTTGAGCGGAGCCGCCTTCTCCGGGCGGAGCGGAAGATCTCCCGGCAACCGGTCATATCTGGTGAGCGCGGGAAGTAAGCCGACTGCGGGATATATGCCTGCCTCACGCTGTAAACCGCCTGCGCCCGCATGAGATGTGGCCAGCAGCCCCGCTGCCCGGGAACCATCACCGCACTCAGGCGACAAAGGAACGACCCGCGTTATCATTGATCGATGGCTTATCCGAAAAAAATCTGCGCGATCTGCGGAGACGAGTTCGAGCTGAAACCGGGCAAGCCCGGGTTTGCCAACCATTGTCCGAGTTGCAGCGAAGAAGAAGCAGAGAAGGCCGAGAACAAGCGCCACATGGATGCCGACGAGCGCCGCACTCAGTCCGAAGCCAACGAGGCGCGAAGAAAAGCCATGCGCGATCTGCTCTACCGCAAAGACAGCTGATCGACTCGAAACAAATTTCCTGCTCAAAGCGAAAAGGCGGCCCGCAGGCCGCCTGCTCGAATCCAAGGCGATTCTAGCGTCCGGCGCCCGCAGCTTTTGCGGCAGGAGCGGCCAGGTGCATGGAGTCGATCCGCGCCAGCACATGTTCCGTATCCGAACCTGTGTCGACGCAAGCGTCCACATAAGGATGCCGCGTGCCATCGGTGTGCAACACCAGCACTTTCGTATCGGCGTTTGCCTTCTTCACCACGTAAACCAGGTGATGCCGTTCGTTGCGGCTGAGCGTGCCACCCAGCACAACCAGGTCAAACGATCCCTTGGGCAGCGCGGCTTCGACTCCCTTGCGTCCCAGGGCCTGCTGCACCTGATGTCCCGCTTTTCCCAGGGAAGCGGCTTGACTGGCAAGTATCTCCTGGTCGCCTTCCGCGTAAAGAACCTTCAACTTCGCCATTGTCCGTATCCTCGTCTGGTACCTCGAAACACGAGTACCTGGGAGAAACGCTAACAAGCGCAGGCGGCAGGGAAAACGTCACCAAAGTCCAGCGTCAACCGACATCATTTGGGAACTCAACAAGCGCGGTGGAACTCTGGAAGCTTATGGACATCCAGTTTATTTTGTCGAAATCGCGGCGAAATGACGAGATTTTCGCGGCACCCCCTTTCGCTTGGCCGCATCCGGCGCTACACTTTTTGCCGGGAGGGTCTCCGCCATGTCGCCCCACGTCGTCCTGAAAGCTTTGCTGATAGGCCTGTTGTTCGCTACCCCGGTGTTTGCGCAAGATGCAGCAGTCCCAACGTCCACTGCCAGCTGCAATTTAGACGACGGTCGACAGATCTACATCCGGTACAACCCGATTGCCGCCAACAAGGAAAAGATCTCGAACGGGAAGCCGTTCATGCCCGGCGGAATGCCAATGACGTTGTTTACCGAAGCCGAATTGACGCTGGGAACATCGATGATTCCGGTTGGAGCCTACACCGTGTATCCCATTCCGGAAAAGAATCACTGGACGCTGGCCGTCAACAAGGACGTCAAAGCGGGATCCCCCTACGATGAAAAGTCAGACATAGCGCGGGCTCCCATGGAGACAGCGCAGGTGGCGGAACCCTCAACATCGCTGGAAGTTGCGTTCGCCCATGTTGGAACCCATTGCACGCTTCGCATTTATTTCGGCAAGAATGCATCGTTCGCAGACTTTACGGCGAAATAGCAGCTTCTCGAGGGAGACATTTGCGGCTGCCGCTAACAGGAGGGAGACTGCAGAACGAAGATTTCCGTACGAATCTGCTGAGCAGCCATTAGCTTCTTAACGTGTAATGCGGTCCTGCGGCGTGATCCTTTCTGCGCATTCCCCCGCGCCAACCCCGCTCCAGTACCGTGTTCGTCACATCTGATCGGAAACGATTGCGATTACTATTGATTTTCGGGCCCGTGGTTTTTCCGTGCGCGGAGTTGTGCCCTGATGGCGAGTAGCACTCAGAACTCCCGGCTATTTGTGTGGGTGGCGGAACGTTCGTTCCGCGGATGGAGTTGCTCGGTCTGCGAATGGAAAGAGCCGGTTCCCACGCTGCTCAGCGATCCTGAGGCGAAGACGGCCTACGACCGCCTCGCACTGGGAAAGTTCCGCGATCACAAATGCGAGGGCTATCCGTTTCGGCTCACCCCGCCCGATCCCAACAGCTTTACCGCCCGCATGCGAAAGCTGGTGGCCCAAGGCTTCAAACCCAAAGATGCGGTCGATTTATTTCTGCAGGAGCTGGCCCTTGAATACCGCAGCCAGCCGAAAGTCCTGGAACAGGCGCAAGAGGAAGGCGACGACTTTCTCCGCCGGGTGCGCGCCGGAATTATCTGACGCTTCGCTGCTTCGAACTTCGGTACTTCGAACCTGTTACTTCGAGCCGGGATCTGGAAATCTTTGCTGATCGCCCGGCGGGCCGTAGACGTCGGCGACAACATGCAGGTTCTGATCGAGCTGGACCGCCGCGCCCAGCACACTTCGGCTTCGGCCGCGATTCAGAATGCCGGGCGACTGGGCATACCGCAGGTCTTCGAAGTGCACCAGATAACCGCCTCCGGATCCGAGTGCCTCCGTTTCGGTGACGGGGTACTGAGCCCAATCCAAATAGGCCCGGCCAAGATAAGAGCGCTTGGCGGCCAGTGTGATCGGAGTTTCCTCCGGCTTGTAATCGATCTCGAGCTCTCCGCCCGGATCGACTTCCTGATGCATCGAATCGACCGGCGCAAGCGCAAAGAATGCCGGCGTCTCCACCACACCGAACCAATGGAATGGATTCATCATGGTGGGATAGGCCGATACGCGGATGGGATCGACACCTCGGTAGAGGCGATTTTCCAGGGCGGTGACCGCCTTGCGATGCTGGAAATCGCGGATGCCCCAGGTGAGCACAACTCCTGCCAGAGCCAGCGTGGCGGCCACGCGCCCCCGCGGACCGTGCGCTTTAGCTCCGACCTCGCGGTCGATGAGCGCAAAGAAAGATGGAACGATCAGCCCAAGCAAAAGCAGAACGAACAACACCGGCTCAAAAATGAAAACGATATCCCAGGAATACCAGCGTTCGGAAAATGGCCAGAATGGGCGCACGCCGTAATTGTTGGTGAAGTCGAGCAGCAGATGACTGAGGCCGCCAAGGCAGGCGAATGAGAAGAGCAATCCCCAGCGCGGGGGAAGATTTGGGATGTTGGTTCTGCGGCCGCGCAGTCGCCAGATCAGATAAACGAAGGCGACCACGACCGCCGCAACTAGCGGAATGCCGAGGAAAGAGTGCGTGAATCCGCGGTGATGCTCGAATCCGAAGGCCGGACCATGGAAGCGTCCGAGCACGTCAAGGTCGGCTGCTTCGGCGGAGAGAGTCAGCGTCAGCGTAGCCAGTGCTGTCTTGCGGTTGAGCCCGGCGCGCCCCATACACGCGCCGGTCAGAAAATGTGTGACTGGTTCCAAGAGGTCGGCAGTTTGATTTTAAATTTACGAGATCCCTCTCTGATCCTAGCAAAAACCAGTTTCGCCCAAAGGATGCGACCTCAATTCGGCGGCGCGAGAATCGTCAGCGCGTCAGGAACAATGGTCATTTCCACCGGCAGCGTGCCGACCAGTTCGCCGTCGGCTTCAACGTAGATTTTGCGTTCGGACTGAAGATTTTCGGAGCCGGCCTGTGCCGCGTAGCGGCAGTAGATCTCGGAACTGTGCACCAGCTCAATGCCGGGGACGCTCCAGCTTCCCCGCAGCAGAGCCCGCGTGACGTAGGAAAGATAAGAAATACGGCTAGCGGTATGACAGAAAATCAGTCGGAAGTCGTTGCGGTCAAGCGACGCTCCGGGAGCAAGTTCGCGCAGCACTCCGCCGAAATTGTGGATGCGCACTCCCAGAAGCTCCGTCACGCTGGCATGTTTCACCTCGCTGGATCCGCTCTCGACGTATTCCACGGCAAATCGGGTCATGTGATAGCTGAACCACATGTGCCAGGCCTTGGCGTAATACGCGGCCATGCCGAGGCGCTGCTTCACGTTCGGGTTCAGCTTGTAGAAAAGATGCGCGTCGACGCCAATGCCGGCCGCAATTACGAAATAGCTGTTTTCTTCGGAGCCATGCAGGTTGAGGTGCTTAAGTTTTCCCACAGCCACACGGCGAGGAACTCCGGCGAGAGCCGCTTTCGCCGCACCCATCAGATTCATGGGAAGGCCGAGATCATGGGCCAAGGCATTCGCCGTTCCCATCGGCAAGACGGCGAGCGCAACCGGCGTGTTGGCAAGTACCTGGACGACATTATGAATGGTACCGTCACCGCCGCAGGCAAATACGGTGTCGCATCCCTCGGCCACCGCTTGGCGCGTCTTCTCTTTCGCCATGGCGCTCGACGGGCTGGGGATCAGTTCCGCATTCACTCCCGAGCTGCGCAGGAACTGCAGAACCGCATCAACATCCGACGATTTCCAGCGTCGATTTCCTCCGGAGTTCGGGTTATAGAGCAGCGCCGCTTTGCGCATGGGCGAAGCTGGATTCTACCTGAGTTGCCGAATCCATCTGTGAAAGATCAGCGGACTGGGAACGGCATCCGATAGTAGCGGACTGCAAGCTGCTCTTGCCCCGCACGGTCCTCTGTTCCGCGGTGCCGCGGAAAACTTGGATGTGCGGAACTGGCACTACTCTCTACTTGGGCTTAAGAGACTTGCGGCTACAGGCGCAGTGGTTATCTTCGTACTTCAATGCATCTGACTGGCCTGGATTAGCTGCTGAACCGGGCCAGCCACCACCAGAAGCAGGTTGGCAATTGGCTTTTCTGCATCTTTCGCGAATGCCAGTTGCTGTGTTCTCCAGTTCTCCGGCGATGGGGCGGCTTGGTCGATATAGTACAAAGCCTGCAGTCCGGCGGAAGCCAGCGCCGAAAGATTCTCCGAGAGCGGAGCGTCTTCCTGCAGCAGCGACGATTGCTCCAGCAGCGGATGCAGCTTGATGTCGTTATCCCGCCAGGAGTTGAGATAATCGCGAATCTTGGCTTCGGCGGCCCGATCTTTGAAACCGCTTTGCAGGAATTGCTGCACCAGATTATTGAAATGGCGGCCCGTTACGCTTTCTGGCGTAACCGCATCCACCAGCCGATTGCGAGGCGCGCGGAAGTCGTAGCGCGGATTCTCGCTTTCCTTTCGCGAGTAATCTTTTATGGGTTCGACCACATCGGCCAGAGCGCGCAGAGACGAGAAGTCGTACGTTCCCGCCATGCGTTGCAGCATCGGGTTCTTGGCCGAAAGATGCTTCACTCCGAACCACTGCAGCCACCAGCTTACCTGATCGAGACGCGCATACATGGAGTGGACGTCGGTGACGTCCTGCGGAGACCACAAGCGTTCGGCAATCGCTGCCGCGCGTGGCCACAGACGCGAATCGAGCACCTCCGGCGTGACCCACTCATTCCACATGCAGGTCTCGCCGCCCAGGATCAGCTTTTTCTGCTCGGGAGTCAGATTGGCGGCGGCGCCACTCAACGGATCGACTTCGTAGTGCTGCGATGCCGGCCACATCAGGTCCAGATAGTAGCCGTAGGAAAGCAGTCCGCGATAACCCTCCTGCGCGGCGACCGCCAGTGACGCCTGCCCGCGCCATGACTGCACCACGATTGACTTCGGCAGATCAGGACGCAGAATCTCGTCCCATCCGATCATGGTACGGTGGTGCTTGGCCAGGATCTTTTCCAGGCGTTCATTGAAATATGCCTGCAGATCCTGATCGTTCTTCATGCCGTGCGCGCGGATGAAGGCCTGAATCTTGGGATTCGAGTCCCAAGGCTTGGGATCGACTTCGTCGCCGCCGATGTGGAAGTATTCATCGGGAAAGACATGCGTCATTTCGTCGATGAACTTGTCGAGAAATTTGTAAGTCTCTTCCCTGGTCGGGTCCAGCGCCAGGTCGGGACCGCCGGGATCGAGTGTGATCGGCCCAGGTGTGCTCGAAAGCTCGGGATACGCGGTCAGCAAAGCGCGGCTATGGCCCGGCACATCGAATTCGGGGACGATGCGAATGCCGCGATCATAAGCATACGAGATCAGGTCGCGCATCTCCGCCTGCGTGTAGTACATCCCTTCCGAGGCATTTTCCTGCAGCTTGGGAAAGCGTTTGCTTTCCATGCGGAAGCCCTGGTCATCGGAAAGGTGCAGGTGGAAGACGTTCAATTTCACTGCCGCCATGGCGTCGATGTTGCGCTTCAGGACATCAATGGGCATGAAGTGGCGGCTCACATCGATCATCATTCCCCGCCAGGGAAAACGCGGCGAATCTTTGATCGCGACCGCGGGAACGGCAAAACCCGTGGAATTAATCTGGATGAGTTGCAGGAATGTGTCGAGTCCGCGCATCGCTCCCAGCGGGGTGGCGGCCGTGAGCTTTGCGTTTGAGGGAGTGATTGTGAGTTCGTACGATTCGTCTTCCCCCAGTCTTTGCACAGACTCGCGCTTGCCGGCAACTTCAATGGTCAAAGTTGTCGGCGCACCGATACTGGGAACCAGGCGGATGCCGGTCTGGCGCGAAAGTTGCGCTAGAAATCGTTGCACCGCGCCATCGAGAGAGGCGTCGTGCACGCCTGTGGCCGCCGCCGAAAATGAGCGTGTTATCGCCAGTTCGCCGCTCTGGGGTTGCAGCGAGGATGGCCACGGCATCAGCGGAAGTTGAGATGGCGATTGAGGTTGCGCGTTGGCAAAAGAAGTGAGTAGAACTGCGAGAATAAATGTAAGAGTTCGCATAGAAATCGTGTGGCATCGCCCGTCGCGCTGCGAGAAGAAGGGCTAGTGTCCGCCGCTCAACTCGCGCACGATCCCGCTGACAAACTGCTTGGCGTCGCCAAAGAGCATGAGCGTCTGGTCAAGATAGTAGAGCGGGTTGTCGATTCCGGCAAATCCTGGATTCATGCTGCGCTTGATGACCATTACCGTATGCGCCTTGTCGACGTCGAGAATGGGCATGCCAAAAATCGGGCTGGACTGATCGGTGCGCGCTGCCGGATTCGTCACGTCATTTGCGCCAATGATGAGTGCGACATCCGTTTGCGGGAAGTCGCCGTTGATCTCATCCATTTCGATCAGCTTGTCGTAGGGAATATCGGCTTCGGCCAGCAGGACGTTCATGTGGCCGGGCATGCGCCCTGCCACGGGGTGGATGGCAAACCGCACGTCCACGCCCTTCTTCGTCAGCACGTCATAGAGTTCGCGGACCTTGTGCTGGGCCTGGGCCACCGCCATGCCATATCCGGGGACGATGACCACTTTATTGGCTATGGCGAGAATCGACGCCGCATCTTCCGGAGTTGCGCTGCGCACAACCCGCTCTTCTTTCACGCCACCTTTGGAAGCCTGGACTTGCCCGAACGCTCCGAACATCACGTTGGTGAACGAGCGGTTCATGGCCTTGCACATGATGACGGAAAGAATGAAGCCGGACGATCCGTCGAGCGCACCGGCGACGACCAGCACCTTGCTGTCCAGAACAAAGCCGAGGAGTGCCGCCGAAAATCCGGCGTAGGAATTCAACAGCGAAATCACGGTGGGCATGTCGGCGCCGCCGATGGGCGTGACCAGCAGTACGCCGAAAAACAGCGCCACAATCACCATGATCGGAAACAATATGGCGTGCGCGGGATTCACCACCAGCGCCACCGCCAGTCCGAGCGCTCCTCCCAGGACAGAAAGACTAACGATGTTCTGACCGCGATACACAATGGGCCGTTGGGGCAAGATCTCCTGCAACTTGCCTGCTGCAATCAGGCTGCCTGTAAAGGTCAGTGATCCGATGATGACTTCGAGGGCGATCTCGCCCATCTCAAAGCGCGTGACCGGGGCCGTGCCAACGTAATATTCGGCGATGCCGATCATGGCTGCCGACAGCGCGCCGAAGGCGTGGCTCAGGGCCGTCCGCTGGGGGACCGCCGTCATCTGTACTAAACCGAGAGGAATGCCGACACCGGCCCCAATAATGAGCGGGATCAGCACCCACTTGTAATGCGCCACCTCGGGATTGAAGAGCGTCGCGACAACCGCCATCGCTGCGCCGATCTCTCCCGCCAGCACACCCCACCGGGCACTCGCCGGCGAACTCAGAAATCTCAGCGACAAGATGAAAAGAACGACTGCGACAATGTAGGCGAAATCGAGATACTGCTGCAGCGCGAACCCAGTCATGATTGTTTGGACCTGCCGGATTTGAACATGCGCAGCATGCGGTCGGTAATCAGGAAACCGCCTACCATATTGCTGAACGATGCCGCTACGGCAATCGCTCCCAGCGCCGTCGTGAGCGGCGTTTCATGCCTGCCCGCGATGATGATGGCCGCCACTACCACGATTGCATCGAGGGCGTTGGTCAGGGACATCAAGGGCGTGTGCAGCAACGGCGACACGCGCTTAATCACTTCAAAGCCCACGAACCCAGCCAGGATGAAGACGTACAGATTCGAAATGAAATCCGGTGGCATGATTGCTCCTTTGCCCTGGTTCCCTGCTCTTTACTGACTGCTCGCGGCCAGCGCCGGCAACTTCAGATACTCTCGCACCCGCGCATTCACGATCTCTCCTGCACGCGAGACCAGCGTTTCGCGCATGATCTCGTCCTGCATGTTCAGTGTCAGTTTGCCCTGCTTCACCATGTATGACAGGTAGTTGGTCAGATTTCGCGCATACATCTGGCTGGCATGGTAAGGAACGCTGCCCGCGAGATTGATTTTGCCCACGATGGAGACGCCATGCTCGATCACGGTTTTGCCGGTCTGGGTCAGCTCGCAGTTTCCCCCGCGCTCGGCGGCCATGTCGATGATGATCGATCCCGGCGCCATGCCCTTCACCATGTCGGCCGTTACCAGTACGGGAGCTTTCTTGCCGGGGATCACCGCAGTGGTGATGATCACATCGCTCTCGGCAACAACCTTCGTCAGCAGCTCGCGCTGGCGCGCATAGAAGGTTTCATCCTGTGCCGTGCCGTAGCCGCGGGCGTCCTGCGCGTTCTTTGCCTCAATAGGTAATTCGACGAAGCGTCCACCCAGGCTCTGCACCTGTTCCTTGACCGCGGGTCGCATATCGTAGGCCGAAACCACCGCTCCCAGGCGCCGGCCTGTGGCGATGGCCTGCAAGCCCGCGACTCCGACCCCAATCACAAAGATGCGTGCCGGAGTGATGGTTCCCGCCGCCGTGGTTAGCATCGGGAAAAGCCGGGGCGAAGTATCGGCGGCCAGCAGCACCGCTTTATATCCCGCGACTGTCGCCATCGAAGACAGCGCGTCCATGTTCTGCGCCCGCGTGGTGCGCGGCATCAACTCCACGGAAAACGCCGTGACTCCGGTCTGCGCAATCTGCTGCGCGACGTCCACCGCACCGAAGGGACGCAGGAATCCGATCAGCACCTGATCGCGCTTCATCAGCGCAACATCGTCTCTTCCGTTGATGTCATTGGCGCCGTAGCAGAGGACCTGCACGATAATGTCGGCCGTCGAGAATACCGCCCGGCGGTCAGCCGCGATTTTCGCGCCCTTTTCAGTGTAGGCAGAATCTGGATAGCCTGCGTCAGTTCCAGCGCCACTTTCAATGACGACTTCCAGACCTGCCTTGGCGAGATTGGGAATGACGGCGGGAACCAGCGCCACCCGGCGCTCTCCCGGATAGATTTCTTTGGGAACCCCGACGATCACCGAGCTCTCATCCTTCCCCGGAAAGACTACTTCTCCGTGCCGGCTTTCATGCGCACATCAAGCACATCCATGAGCTGCCCGCGGATTTCCGCATGGAATCGAACCAGAAACATTATCAGATGCGGGGCAAGGGTGGGAAGATGGCCATACGGCTACCCCAGAACGAAAGGCTCAAGCTTCACTCTCAAAACAGCATCGAGCGCGCACGCGATCTGTGCCGTGATGTGTTTAGGCTATCCGCCCAAGCGTCGGCTCTTGAGGATCCTGCGGACAGGGTTCGCCCACTACTGCACCGTCGGATTCTGCTCCTGTTCGGGCTCGGGAGATCCATGACGCCGCAGTAATTGCGGCAGGTTCTGCGAGAACGCGGAGCGCGGCAAGACCATATCGCAGCCGACCTCGTGCGCTTTCTGCTTCAAATCTCCCTGCACGTGCGAAAGAAACCCGATAATTGACGTTCCCTTCTTCAGCTTGCTCTTCAGCTTGGGAATCAGGGAAAGCGGTTTCACGCTGTTATTGTTCAGGTCGAAAATGATCAGCGACGGCTTCTCCTCGCCATTCTGATGCACTCGTTCCATCAGATCTTTGTCGCTCTTCACGAAATCGACCTTCACGTTCATCTTGCGCGCAGTCTCCTGAATCTTGGCCAGGAAAAAGAGGTCGTCGACGAAAGCGAATATCCGCGACGCTGCGTCCTCCCGCGGAGCGGGCAACGGTTCGGGGTCGCCCTGCGGCACTTGCGTCGGGAAGCCGGGACGCGGCCTGCCGTGCTTCGGTCCGTGACCGTTGTTATTACCGCTGAGAACGGCGCGATAGCTGTGGTCCATGGGAGCGGTGTAAATGCCGTCCTGATTATGCCGATTCTGGCCCTGGCCGGGACGCTGCCCGCGCTGGTTGCTGTGTGGACGGCGTCCGCGCCGCCTTCTGTTTCTTCCTCCGCCTCCGGAGGGTCTTCCTGGTCCTGCGTTCATAGTCCTCTCAAGCTGCTCTGCAGTATGCAATCAGATTGGAGCGCTGCAAAGTGTTTCCGGCTTCAAAATCCCCTTCGAACATTGCGGATTCGAATCCACGCGGCTTTGCCGTTAGAGCTTGGCACACGCCAGCTCCTGACACAGTTGCGGGTTGCGGCTGGACACTCTGAAACGAACCCCACCAACCAAACACCTACTCGCCAACGAAAATCGAAATTATTTAAAGTATCGGCTTTCCGTTTTCGGATCCGTCGCGCCGCCTCGGAACGGCTGGCGCGGAAGGCCCTCGCGGGAACGGGACCTAAATGAGAACAATCCCATGGTACCTAGGAGCGGCGCAGCGCGCAAGGGGGGGAAACCGTAGTTTTGCACAACAGGACATGACTACCGGAGCACAGTCCTCGGTTCGAAACTCTATTTTCCTCGCTCGGGGATCTCCCACAGCAGCTTCCTACGCGGTACTCAATACGTTCCGCGCCCACTGTTGCGCCTGAAAATGGAGTGCCGCGACCTGTTCGGGATCGAGCCGCAGCTTCTCGGCAATCTCATTCGCCGCGTTCCACTCCCCGCTTTCATGCGCCAGCATCAGCTGATACACCGGCCGTAAGGAACTGGGCTTTCCTTGAAGAACCTGCTTGGTCTCGTGGTCGAGTGGAATTTTTTCCAGGACCTCCGACATCGGCATATCGAGCATCGAGTCCACCAGCGAAAGCAGTCCCATCAGGAACAAATCCGAATCGCCATGGGAAACATTCGGGGACACGAGCTCGCCAAAACGCGCGCGAACCAGCGAAGACAATACCAAATCGCTGGGCTTGTCCTCGCCGGCGCCCACGGCCGCAATCAGGCGCACCCAGCGCCGAATCTCCCGCTCTCCCAATATCGATAGCGCATGCCGCACGGAATGGATTTCGTTCTGAAAGGCGAAAATGGCGGAATTCAGATACCGCAGCAGACGATAGCAGATCGATGCCTCGCCCTTAATCAGCCGTTCCAGCGCTGCGATGTCCAAGTCCGGTTGCGATACCTGCTGCAGCATCCGCAGATAATTGACCCGGTTCGCCGGCATCACGCGGGTAGTCACTATTTCCGGCTTGCGAAAGAAATATCCCTGAAAGTAGACGAAGCCCTGCTCGCGCGCGCCAAGAAACTCTTCCCGCGTTTCTACTTTCTCTGCCAGCATGCGGCAGTGCGCATTGCCATATTGCCGCACCAGCCGCTCCCGCTCTTGCAGAGTCGTGAGCTTCAACTCCACTTTGATGATGTCGGCAATCTCGGCCAAAGCCTCACGTGGATCACTGACGACGTAATCATCCAGAGCCAGCAGGTATCCGGACTCTTTCAACTTGAGGCAAACGGCGATCACTTCCGGGTCTGCGGGCACCGACTCCAGAACTTCGATCACCGTCGATTGCGGGGGAAGCAGCGTGATCAGCCCTTTGATTAAGCCATCGCGGGTGCAATTGATGAAGGCTCGCCGGCCGTCGCACAGCACGTCCAGTCCCACGATCAGGGAGTTATCCAGGGTGGCTCGGGACGCCAGATCCTTGTCGGACGAACCGAACGCGTTCTCGAATCCGTTGCGGAACAGCAGTTCGTAGCCGAAAACTTTTTGCTCGCGATCAAAAATCGGTTGTCGCGCCACATAATGCAGCGTGCTCAGCTCATCGCATGGACGAGAAACCGCCGCCCGCTTTGCAGACTCGCTCGGCACGTAGTAGTCATCGGCGGATGGCGGAAAAAGTTGAGGACAGGCCTGCGGGCACTGGTGAAGAATGCCGGGTCATGCCCGCTGCACGCCGCCGAGTTCCTGCAACGACTTCACGATCTTTGCCGACCAGTGCGAGATTTCCTCGTCCCGCAATGTGCGTTCATTCGATTGGAAAATCGCTCGTAGCAGGATGGAAAATCTTCCGGCTGGCACCGAGCCTCCGCGGAAAATCTCAACCGGCCGGAAATCCCGCAGTTCGCCAGGCTGCAGGCGCTCGACCTCATTCTCCATTGCCTCGAAGGTGACTTCGTCGGAAAAGATGAAGGAAAAATCGCGTTCCACCGCCGGATACTTCGGGAGCGCCCGGAATTTCGCCTCGTGCAAAGCATGCTGGTACAGGCAGTCGAGATCGAACTCGGCCACGTAGACGTGCTGTCGCAACTTGCGCGCCGCCGCGATCTCCGGGTGAATCTGCCCGAACTGCGCCACCACAGCGCCATCCAGCAAGGCCCGTGCCGACCGGCCCGGATGATAGTACTCCGGCGCTTCACGATCGAACTCCAACGTCCGGTGCTCGAACGACGACAACAGAGTCTCGATATCACCCTTGAAGCTGCGGAACGCCTCCGCGGCTGCCGCATGCTCACCCTTGCTTACGTCGAGGACGGCTTTCGCCGGCAAACTCGCTTGAATCGCCGCCAGGGTCGATCCCAGGCAAGCGCGTTTCGGCTCAATGCGCTCTCCTGCCGAGAGCTCATACACCTGGCCGATTTCGAACAGGCGGGCATTCTCCGAATCGCGATTCAGGTTCCACGCCAGCATATCCAGCATGCCGGGAACCAGCGAACTGCGCATCACCGACGCTTCTTCGCTCTGGGGATTTTCCAGTTCCAGCACCTTCGCCGACGAGAAGCGCTCCGCATCCGCATGCGAGATGAAGGTCAGAGAAATCGCCTCGTTGTATCCCAGCGCCAGCGATCGCTGGCGCAAAACGGCGTTTTTGCGCGCGTCCGGCCGTTCGATCACCGCCCCGCTATAAGCCGGCAGAGTATTCGGAAACTTGTTGTATCCATGAAGCCGCGCGATCTCTTCGATCAAGTCGATCTCCCGCTCCACATCCAGCCGCCAGCTGGGAATCTGCACGCGGAACTGCTCGTCATCCTGCCCTTCAGGGATCAATTGGAATCCAAGTTTTTTCAGGATACGGAAGATCTCTCCCGAACCGACACCGCGGCCGAGAATGCGGTGCACCTCCGCCACGTGGAGCACAATCGGAGCCAGATCCATCTTTTTTGAAATCACATCGATCAGGCCGCCCGTCAACTCTCCGCCGCCAGAGGTCAGGATCAGTTCGGCCACGCGGTCGCAAGACAGCGGCGTGGACTCGAAATCCGCTCCTCGTTCGAAGCGGTGCGACGCATCCGTGTGAATGGCATGCCGCCGCGATGTCTTTCGAATTGTTCCCGGATCCCACCATGCCGACTCGATCAGGATGTTGCGCGTCTTTTCCGTGATCATGGTGTCGTAGCCGCCCATCACGCCGGCGAGGCCGACCGGCTTTTTCGCATCGGCAACGACCAGATCTTCAGGCGTGAGCTTGCGCACAACGCCGTCGAGCGTCCTCAGGGTTTCGCCCTCGCGCGCTTTGCGCACGATGATCTCGCCTTCGAGCAAGTCCAGATCGAAGACGTGCGTAGGCTTGCCGATCTCCCACAAGATGTAATTCGTGGCATCGACCGCATTCGAAATCGGCCGCTGATCGAGCAATTGCAGCCGGTGCGCAATCGTTTCGGACGAAGGCTTGATTGTCGTATTGCGGATAATCCGCGCCGTAAACCGCGGGCAGAGATCGAGCTCTTCGACGCTGATCCGAAAACTGGACTCGCCTTTTGGGGTCGGGAGTTTCGGCTCGATCGCTTTCAGTTCGCGATTGTAAATCGCCGCAGCCTCTCGCGCGACTCCGTAGTGATTCATGGCGTCAGGACGGTTCGTCCCGATCTCCATCTCGAAAACCGTGTCAGTGCCGGAGCCGAGAATGCCTTCGACGCCGAGGCCGACATTAGTCAATGCATCGGCAAGCGTCTGGTCATCGACGCTGAGATCGACAAAATCGCGAATCCAATTGGCGGAAAGCTTCATGTTCTCTGCTCGAGGTTTTTCCTGCCCGTTACATCTCGTCCGGAAGCGACGCCCTTACATGTTCAACCTGCCGGCGCTCTGAAGCCCCGAATGCTTCCAAAGCTGTGCGGCGGGAGATCCTTCGCTCCGCCTGAACTGCGGCTGCGCTCAGGATGACGCTATCGAGTGCACGGCCTGTACTCAATGACCAACAATCGTCTCAGCCAAACTGCTGCAAAAATCTCACATCGCCCTGGAAGAAGTACTGCAAATCGTCGACGCCGTACTTCAAGAGCGCCAACCGGTCGACGCCCATGCCGAAGGCGAATCCCGACACTTTCTTCGGATCGTACCCATTGTCCTTCACGAACTCGAAGACGTTCGGATCGACCATGCCGCAGCCCAGCACCTCAATCCATCCGGTCTGCTTGCACGGACGGCAGGGCCCATCCCCGCGCTTCCCGCTGCCGCCGCAGATAAAGCACGTCACGTACAATTCCGCGCTCGGCTCCGTGAACGGAAAGAACGATGGCCGGAAGTGCGTCTTTACCTTCGACCCGAATAGCGCCTTCATCGCGTGATCGAGCGTTCCCTTCAGATCTCCGAAGGTGATATTGGTATCGACCGCCAGCCCCTCGATCTGGTGGAACATCGGCGAGTGGCTTGCGTCCGGCGGATCGTTGCGGTGCACCTTGCCCGGAATCACGATCCGGATCGGCGGCTTCATTTTCTCCATCGTCCGAATCTGCGCCGGAGAAGTATGCGTGCGCAGCAGCAGGCGCTCGCGCTGCGGCTTCGACTGTTGCCCCGCGATGAAGAGCGTGTCCTGCGTATCTCGCGCGGGATGGTTCGGCGGAAAATTCAGCGCCTCGAAGTTGTAGTAATCGGTCTCGACCACCGGGCCTTCCGCCACCGAGTATCCCAGCTTCTGGAAAACGGAGACGATCTCGTTCATCGTCCGGATGACCGGATGCTCCGCGCCAATCGGCCGCCGAATCCCGGGAAGCGAGATGTCGACCGACTCCGCATCCGAAACACCCGAACGGCGCGAGACATGCGCGCTCTCGACCAGTTCC
>DAIDGW010000021.1 GCA_027452245.1 Acidobacteriaceae bacterium | reverse complement strand
AACACCGACGATAGTGGTCACCAGCAACGTCGCGATCGGGTCTGCGCCTATCTGAAGTACCGCCACCGCCGCCTCGGCAACGCCGGTCATCCTCTCAGGCACCTTTCGGATACTAGGAGCGTTAAGTTGGAACGCCACTAGCTCACGTTGCGCAACGAGGGGCACGTTGGTGAGCACGTGCGTGAAGTAGATCTGCGGATCAATGGCATGCCGCCGGCAGGTCGAGGCGAGGATGGCCAGGATGGCCTCCGCGCACGTTGTCGACGAACAGGTGGTTCTTCCGGTTCAGCACGACGCGTTTCATCTCGCGCTGGCTGGTATTGTTGTCGGTTGCTACTGCGCCATCGGCACAAAGGACGTTCGGTTCTTTCCTCTGGCCGAAGGGTAAATGAAGGCTATCGCGATGGCTGTTCTTCTGTACTGTCTTGAGCATTTTAGGAGACCGGCGTCACAGAAGACTTGGTTATTCATTTGGGAGACACCCAACGGGAACGTCGCTCTACAGACGACCGACGGCGCCGACGGGTTTCCTATTAACTTATTTCGTACATCGGACCTTGCGGTCGAACGTCCAGTTGATTCTGGTGCGTTTGCGGTTCATCCGGTGATTCCACGCGCCAGTTTCCCGTCGCAGCGTTGCCAGATCAGGAATTCGGCGGCGACCTACTGCGCTTCGTACAATAGAGTGACAAGAGCGTCGACTCGTGTCACACTTTTTCTGATGAGCGCACGCACGGCGGGTAAACGAGACTTCAATGAATTACAACGGCGGTGGATGCGAGCTGCCAGGTTACTCCACCGCGGGCTCAGTCAGGCATAGGTTGCGCGTCGAGTGAAGGTCAGCCGCGAAAGTGTGCGGCGCTGGGCGGATCGGATCGCCGGCGATGGATCTGCCGACAGCCTGAAGAAGGCAGGGCGCGCGGGAAGGCGGCCGAAGTTGAGCGAAGCCTAACTGCAGCAGTTGCGAACGATCCTGCTGCAGGGGTTGGAGAAGGCCGGATTTGCGAACGGATTATGGACTTTGGATCGGATCGCCCAGGTGATCCGGGATCGCTTTCAGGTGCAGCATCGCTCCGGTCATGTATGGTGGATCCTCCGCCGGAAACTGGGTTGGAGTTGTCAGCGACCGGTGGGTCGGGCACGTGAACGGAACGAAGCCGCCATGCGTGACTGGAAAGAGAACGTCTGGCCGGCCCTTAAAAAGGCTCAAAACGAAGGCCAAATCATCGTCTTCGTAGACGAAAGTGGCCTCAGCGAGCGGCCGCATCGGGTGCGCACCTGGTCGCCACGGGGCGTAATTCCCATGCTGCAGCATCAGTTCAACTGGGACCATCTGTCCATGGCCGCCGGGATTACCTTGTGGCAGTTCTACTTCCGGCTCTATGAAGGGAGCATGGGCAAAGAGGAGATCGTTGATTTCCTCCGGCACCTCACCAAACAGATCAGCGAACCCATCCTTTTGATCTGGGATCGCCTGCCTGGACACCGCAGTCGCGTAGTGCAGGATTACCTGGCCGGTTTGAATGGCAAGATCAGCGCTGTCTATTTACCGAGGATGTCCCAGGCGTAGTTGAAGGTTAGTCCGGCGGTGGCGACCGGTTCGATAGAATCCGGTTGCTGAAGACGAATCCGAACAGGAGACCAACCGCCGTGAAAAAACAGTATCACATCGTAAGCCGCGCCGATGACAGGTCGGCATCCATCATCCAGCAGTTCTGCCAAAGCAATGGGCAGATCCTGCTTCCACTCGTCGAGAAGATCCATAGCGCCAGCGAGATGGTCAACTCGGTGATCCAAGAACTCAGCCTGAAGACGCTGGAAACGATCCTCATCCTGAGCGCCGAGCAGGTCGCCGGCCCGCGAACTCCAGGCAAGGGCAGCGGCGAAATCCGCTGGCATGGTTCGCAAGAAGGCTCCGTCGCGGTGGCGGACCGGAAAGTGAAAGTGCAACGGCCGCGCCTGCGGCACAAGACCAACGGCGAAGTCGCCGTTCCCGCGTATGAGAGCCTGCGCAAGGACAAGCAACTCGGCAGGCGCATGCTCGGCGCGATGATGCGCGGCGTTTCTACCCGCGAGTATCACGAGGTGCTGCCGGAGATGGCCGCCACCATGGGCGTATCGAAAAGCGCGGTCAGCCGGCAAGCGATCGAAGCCAGCACCGAACAGCTCAAACAGCTGCAGGAGCGGCGTTGGGACTCGACCGAAATCCTGGTGGTCTACATCGACGGCCAGCGCTTCGGCGAGCATCTGATCATCAGCGCGGTGGGCGTGGATAGCGACGGCAACAAGCATGTTCTCGGCTTGGCCGCCGGGGCCACCGAGAATGCTGCCGCCGTCAAAGGACTACTCACTCATCTGCGCGATCAAGGGTTGCCGACGGATCGCAAATACCTGTTTGTGATCGACGGCGCCAAGGCCTTGCGCGCAGCCATTGACGAGGTGTTCGGCAGCAACCAGCCGGTGCAGCGATGCCGCAATCACAAACTGCGCAACGTGCTCGACGAACTGCCGAAGGAGCAGCACCCACAGACGCTAAGTCTGATGCGCGCGGCCTTCCGTTGCCGCACGGCGGAAGAAGGCGAGAAGCGCTTGGAGCAAATGGCCCGATTCCTTGAGCACGACCATGAAGCCGCTGCGCGCAGCCTGCGCGAAGGCATGAAAGAGATGTTCACGCTGCAGCGGATCGATGTTCCGCAGTCGTTGCACAAGTGTTTGGCGACAACCAATATCATCGAGAGCCCGCACAGCGGCGTCGAGCAGCGGACCCATAAAGTGAAGCGCTGGAGGAGTCAGGACATGGTGCAACGGTGGGCGGCTTCGGCCTGGCTGCTCACCGAGCGACACTTTCGCAAGGTCAGTGGGCATCGCGATCTCTGGGCCTTGGCCGCGATTCTCGGCCGAGAAACACATTTACAAACAACTGTTTCCAAAGAAAGCAAAACCGCGTAATATGTTCTTACCCGCCGCTCTCACCTTCCACTAAACTCGGGACATCCTCGGCTGCGGAAAAGCGACCTACTGTAACTCAGTCTGGCGATTTTGTGTGGTTCTCAGACCGCCGGGCAAGCCAGCCGGCTGGACGTGTTGACCTTCAATCATGATGTGGACATCCTCTGTTGTTGATTCAGTTTTGGATATCGACAATCGACACGAAATTGCGTGGACACCGTGGCATGCTCTGATTTTCTCCGCCAATCGTAATTTCGAACCGCCGGAAATTCATACTACTTGGTCCACCTTAGCCGTCCCTCCGGAACCGCCCGCCGCAACACCTTCGCTGCGCGGCTGCGCGGAGCCGGCAAGGGGGGCGTCAGAACGCTGCGCCAGCGAACCCTTGCCGGCGGGCACCGCTGTGCGATCCCCCAGCTCCGACGGGCGGTCCGGTGGGAGGGCGGCCATCCCACTTGTGCGTTCTGAGCAGACTATGGCGAACTCCTCCGGCGTCCGATAATCCCGCCTGCTGTGCGGCCGATCGGCATTGTAGTGCTGCCGCCACGCTGCGGTCTTCGTTCTGGAGTCAGCCAGGATCAGAAACCAGGTCGCGTTCAGGCACTCGTCCCGCTG
>DAIDGW010000020.1 GCA_027452245.1 Acidobacteriaceae bacterium | reverse complement strand
GAAGTGATGACTCGCATCGCCGACCATCCCATCAACCGGATCAAAGACCTGCTGCCTTGGAATATCAACCGGACACATGCCGAAGTGTCCACTTAACCCATTCGTGGACACTTAGCAAGACGGTCTACTTCGGACGCTTACGATTTTGTTGGGCCGCAGTATTTTTGACTTGTTCAACCTCGAACAATACCTCTTGGGACCAGACCGCCAGGAACAGATTCCGTAAGCACAACAATTCCCCCCTGCTGAACAGTGACGCTCGGGCGCGTCCGCAAAGGTAGACAGCGAATTGACTCGCTCGAATGGGCAATTTCGCGCTCTGCTGAAGCTGATCAACCTAATGGCATCAGAGCGCTCCGATTGGTTCAACGTTCTGAATGATTCCTTCTGTAGGGTCTCCTTATGTCGAGCGAGTACCAGATCTTGACCGTTGCCCAAGGTCGACCTTCGCGGAATCCTCAACGCCGATAACGAGCATAGCTGTAACCCAGAACTCCACCAAGCCAAGCAGGTTCAACGAGGCTCATGGATCCTTAATCACGCGTCTCATAACTCCAGAGTTCGGCGCCACGGTTGGATCGGGCCGGGACGGCGACATAAAGACTGTTGTGTTTTCCAACCTGTCCGAAATAGGCGCTAGTGCGAGCTCCAATTGCACTCGCTTCCTTGGTCAATAAGGAATAGTGATTGGCATCGGTCTGCTGATAGACGTAGATTAGACCTTCGCCGCCGGGAACATAGATTCGCTTGCGCGTAGGGTCGTACCACATATCGTCGGAATCGGCAGCGCCTGGAAGTCGGGCCACTTCACGGCCAGTATCCATATCGAGCACAAGAAGCGTCGCGGGCCGCCGGGCCGCAACGAACAAGCGGCGGTCTTTTTCGTCCAGCGCCATCGGAAAATTCGTTCCAGCCCCTTGGAGCTGCCATTTCTGAATCTTCCCAGTGTTGCGATCGATGACGGCAATCTGATTCTGTGAAGCAAGATTTACAAAGATTCGCGGCCCCTCCTGCTCAAGCTGAAATGACTCGGGGTGAGCTCCGAGTTCATATTTCTCTTCAGCAATCTTGTTAGTCAGGGCATCAATGGTTCCGATAGCTCCATCCGCATAGCCCACGTAGATCCGGTGGCGAGCTGAATCGTAGCGGACTTGATCTGCATCGTCAGAGAACTTCACTACGGCGAGAAGTTCGTACGTTGTTCCATCAAAAATCTTGCACGATCCGTCCGCACTGTTCGTGACCACAATATGGTTAACATCGGGCAAGTATGCCACCCCCTGCGGCTCATCCAGTCCGCCGCGGATGATGTGAATCTGGCGGCCGCGGCGAACATCCAGTACCGCGACAGAGTCATTGCCAAATACCGACGCGAAGACCCGCCCGGTCTTTGGGTCTACAGTCATGTGATCGAATCTCCCATCTGCTCCAGGAACGGTAATGATCCGATCGAGAATCAAGGGTTGATCGATTGCGGGTGGTTCCTGCCCGAGAGCAATTGCCGACAACATCAAGACCATAAAACAAGCCAGGCGGTTCCGTCGGCTCCTTGAACCTGGAAAATGAAACAGTTCAGACCTACTATGTTCTTTGCTCTGGACCGAAGAACTGGATTCCAATGTTTTGGCAGGCATCTTTTTCATATCGGAACTCTCCACCGAAACTACAGCTGCACTCGAGGCCCAAGCTGGCAACAGAATGAGGGATGTCATCGTCGCTGTTCCTCCCCCTGGAATACCGGATTTCGATTCGACGGCAGATGGTTACGCTGCCGACTGGACGGCATCGAGAAGGTTTTGCTGCAACGTTGCGCGATCCAGTTCATTCTCCCATCGTGCCACCACAACGGTGGCGACTCCGTTTCCGATCATGTTGATGAGCGCCCGGAACATGCTCATGAATCGATCGATTCCAAGTATTAAGGCCATGCCCGCGACGGGGATGGATGGTATAACCATGAGCGTTCCAACCAGAGCAATGAATGCGGCGCCTTGCACTCCGCTAGCCCCTTTGGACGTCAGAATCGCAACCCCAAAGATGACCAGCTGCTGCTCCAATTGCAAATGGGTGTTCGTCGCCTGTGCCACGAACAGAGCCGCGAGCGTCATGTAAATGCTCGTACCGTCCGTATTAAAAGTGTATCCAGTTGGGACGACCAGACCGACCAGGGACTTTGAACAACCGAGCTTTTCTAGTTTCGACATCAGCGTGGGAAGAGCAGTTTCGGACGAACTGGTGGCGAGCACAAGAAGAATCTCTTCTTTGATATAGAGAAGGAATCGTGCAATGCCAAAGCCTGCTATGCGCGCAATCCCGCCCATGACCAGCAGTACAAACAACGCACAGGTCACATAAAATGTCACAATCAGCTTTGTCAACGGCCCCAACGACGCAATACCATATTTGCCGACAGTGAACGCCATTGCCCCAAAAGCGCCAATCGGCGCCAATCGCATGATTATGTTGACTATCGCAAATACCGTTTGTGTCAGCGAGTCAATGAGGTCCAGCAGTGGCTTGGTCCGTTTCCTCGCTGCTGACATGGCAAATCCAAACAGGATCGCCACTAAGAGCACTTCGAGGATGTCCCCTTTCGCAAACGCATCCACAAGGGTCTTGGGGATGATGTGCATCAGGAAATCGGAAAGACTTTCAGCTTTGGCTTGACCTGCATAAGCTGCCACTGCTCGGCCATCAAGGGTTGCGGGATTGACATTGAAGCCCTCCCCAGTTTTCACAACTGTTCCGACCAGGAGCCCGACCAGAAGCGCAAGAGTGGAGACGATCTCAAAATATAGAATCGCCTTTCCTCCAACCCGTCCTACCTTTCGCATGTCTTCCATGCCGGCGATGCCGCTGACAACCGTGCAAAAAATGACCAGGCTGATCACCATGGTGATGAGACGAATGAAGGCATCGCCGAGGGGCTTCATCTCGGCCGCTCTTGCAGGGTTAACATATCCGAAAACAACAGCGACACCCACTCCGAGGACGACCTGGACCCACAGCATAGCGTAAAACGGCGTCTTCTTTGCTGAACCCGTCGTGAGTTCCGGTGGAGAGTCGGAAGGAGCGACGAGCGGATCTGTGCTCACGCATGCCCTCCACGATGGATCGTGACAAAGCGGATCGGGTTCAGCCCTCGGCTACCCATATCATGGTCGAAGTGCGGGCAGAAGGAGTTGAAGGTCGCAGATGACGACCCCCAAACTTCCCCAAACAAGAATTCTCCCAAGGCCCTTCCGTCACCGATACGCATTCCTGCTCCCTTTCACTATTGATTGAGGTGCGTGCGCTTCCGTGTGAGTTAGAGTCAGCCAAACTGCTCTTGGCTCTTCATTGTGGTTCAACCGGCCGAACTGTACTCGCAGCCACTTGAGACTGCGTTCTTTATCGCCGCAACTTTCGGATGCTACTGACTGGAAGGCAAGATCGTCTTGTGGGGACGGCAAAAGAAATCTTAAAAATTTATTTCTTTCGGGAACAATGAGGGGCTGAACCGCAATTGATGCTAGCCACTGCAGTTCGCTCCCTATCATCCTCAAGCTCCGGACGAAATCGACTGCCTCCTTCTCTCAATAGACCTTCGCAATGGTCGACGCTCGCTTGCATTAGTTAATCGTCTCTAACCAATGAATGAGATTTTCAGGTTAGTGGTAGCAGACACAGGAGCATCGGGGTCGTGAGAGTTAAGACCCTAATGTTCCATTCCGTTCGGTGTATGTCGTTCCGGTTTCTGTTCGTTGCATCGCCACGGCCGGCCATGACCCCATCCACAAATGCCGCCTATGCCAATGCGCCTTCCGCTACTGACCTTTCTGGATTAACTAGAAAGGTCCAAAATACTGCCCCCATGAGCAAGACTCCCGCAGAGATGAAAAATGGAGCAATCCATTCTCCTCTCTGCACCAGATAGCCGAAAATGATTGGAGAAACCGAAGCAACCAGCGCGCCTGCCATATTCATCAAGCCGGAAACCGTTCCGCTGAATTGCCCTCCAACATCCATGGGAACCGCCCAAGCAGGACTGATTACGAGTTCAAGGAAGAATAAAGACGCCGTCAGGCAGAAGATAGCAGTCATCGAGTGATGCGTAAGAGCAGCAGGAATCAAGCAGACTCCCGAAGCCAGCATAGCTGGTCCAGCCACGACCCGTCGCGCGAACTTCAGCTTGCCCGTTCTTTTGTAGATACCATCCGTAAGGCTTCCGCCGAGGAGATCTCCAACCATTCCGGCGACCAGCGGAAGCGCTGCGAGCACTCCGATCGTTTTTAGCGAAAGGTGACGATATTGCAGGAGATAGTCAGGGAACCAGGTCACATAGAAATAGGTACCGTAGTAAAAACATCCGTAAGTGATCGCAATGTACCACATATTCCGAGACCGGAAGATCCTGGCCCATGGCACTTTCGGGCGCTCCGGTTCAGCCTGCGACATATAAGCGGTGTGCTCGACATTACACCCTCGTATGTACTCCAATTCCAGGCGATTTACACTTGGATGTTTCTCCGGCTGGTCGCGATACAGCCAGAAGAAGGCAAATGACCAAAACAGACCGATTGCAGCAAAGAGATAGAAAATCCAACGCCAGCCCAGAGCTGCGATGATACTCACTGCTATGAACGGAACGATCGCAATCGCAAACCGGCTGAAACTATGTGAGACTCCATGTACAATTCCGCGCTCGGAGGCTGGAAACCAAAGTTGCATGCCGCGTGTGGCGGCCGGAAATGCGCCGGCCTCTGCTAAACCAAAAATGAAACGTACGATTATGAGAGAGCGGATCCCGGTGGCGATGCTGGTCATCGCGGTCATTACGGACCACAGGGGAACCAGGATCAGCAGCGTGAGTCTGGGCCCGAAGCGGTCTGCAAACCACCCCGCAGGAATCTGCCCCAGAGCGTATGCCCATAGGAATACGCTGAAAACGACCCCAATCGCAGTCTCTGAAAATCCGAATTCACGGGCAATGTAAGGAGCGGCGATCGAAATGCCCGTGCGATCCATGTACGTAATCATGTACATGATGCCGATCAACACAAGGATGAACCAGCGGGTCTTGGTTGCACCAGCTTTAACCGTGGCGGTCGCAACGAGAATCGGTGAATGATTTGGCATTGTCAGCAGCGGTCTGCGGTAGATTTTCTAGTCGGGTGCTTCTGAGCTGAATCAAATGCGCGTATCGGACTATTTGAAGATTGCAATTCGACAGGACGGCTCTCTTCCACCGATTTGTCAGCAGCTTGATAGACTTCCATCACCACCCGCGCATGTTGTGGCGTTACCAAAGGCTGTCTGCCCTTGACCACGCATTCCAGGAATGCAACGGTTTCCGCTTCCATCGGACCGGCATAAACATGCTGGACCTTTTCGCCAGGCATAGTAGAGAGCGGAAATTCGATGCCCCTCTGCATCGTATTGATGCTGATGTCGCGATGCGTGTCATCCGCCATGATCGCGCCTTCAGTGCCCACCATTTCAATCCAGGTAGAAGAGAAGTTCGGGTACGCAGGGGGAAGAACCCAGCCCGCCCCGATCGTGAAAACACAACCGTCGTTGAGGGTTACAACGATCCATACGCAGTCAGGCACATTGTGTGAGGGCTGCATGATTTTGCGGACTTCCTGCGCATAGACGCGCACAGGGTGTCTCGGCGCAAAACACCAGAGCAAAAAGTCAATGTCGTGGGTTGCCTCCATTGCCGCGGGTGAGAGCTTTATTCGCCCTCCGATTTTGTTCCCCAGATTACGAGTGATGTGACGGCTTACGAGGGCGCTGACCGGCTGACCGATTGTCCCATCCTCGATACACCGCTTTACGTAGGCAAACTTGGGATTAAACCGTTGCGAATACCCGATCGTGAACAACAACCCTTTCGTTTGAGCCAGATGTATCAGTTCATCAGCTTCGGAAAGCTCAAGCGCCATCGGCTTTTCCAGAAAAACATGTTTACCGGCAAGAAGAGACTCTTTCGCCATCGGATAATGCGTGGTCTCAGGGGTTGCAGAGATAACGATGGCATCGATATTAGAATTTGCAAGGAGGGCACGATAATCAGTTGTGGCTGTCGCGGATCTTGTCTTGGCAGCGACCTCCTTCAGACGATCCGGTTTGATCTCTGCTAAGTGAAGGCCACTCACATATGGGCTCTCCGCGCACGTTTCCGCACGGATGCCCCCGCACCAGCCGATTCCGATAATTCCAATCTGCAGTTGTTTCATCGCTATTCCGCCCGTCATCAAGAATGCCCGCGGACTTTCGCTTGTGAACGATTAGTTGTGGGCCAAAAGCTAGCGGAATCCGGCGACCAATCAGTGCCGGGTCCCGGAGACAAAATCACTTACCGACTAACAGAACACCGAACGTGCCCGGCTTCATTGGGGGTTCGTCCTCGCCTTTCGGAATCACCGTTCCGAATTGTGCAATCGGAAGGAAGAGATTATGGGTTTGGAGGTCGATCGCCAGCGTACGGGCGTATTTCTTCGTCGGTACGTCCTCCACCACGGTGTATTTGTCTGGAGTGTCTTCGTGAATCACCGTAAGGGTCCCGGACTCACCGTTGGAGCTGAACACCAGATGTGTGCCCGGATCAAAGCCCGCGGCGTCGGGATCTTCGCCAATAGCTGGGGTCGCAACAACCCTGCCGGTGTCGGCGTCGACAACCATCATCCTTTTGTTTCCACAGACTGAAAACAGCCTTCGGCTGTGCTCATCAAATGCCAGTCCGGAAGGCTCTTCGCATCCGGCCAAAGGCCATCGGTGGAGCACCGATAATTTATGCGCGTCGATGTCCAGGAGTTGAGACTTGTCTTCAATGTTGACGAAGACATGACCGTCGCCCGCGCCCGCGGCAAACTCAGGCTTGCCGCCTACCGGAATCATCCCGACCACTTTCCCATTGACCCCGTCGATCGCAGTCGCAGTCCCACTCCTGCCATTGAATGCGAAAACTCGCTTCGTAGCTGCGTCATAATAAATGGCATCGGGATTGATGCCGCCCGTCTTAACTGTTCCGATGGGTTTCAGGCTTTTCAAGTCAAAGATGACGACGGTGTTCGCTTTACCCGCACTGATAAAGCCACGGTCCATATCTTTGGCCAATGCAATGCCATGCACTCCCAGTGTGTTGGGAATGTCGCCCACGATCTTGTCGGAATCTACGTCCAGAACGACAACATGAGTTCCGTGCGAAACGTAGAGTCGACGTGTGGCGCTGTCGACCACGCAGTAGTCCCATCTACCATTGCCACCGATTGGGATCGTCTTCACGACGTGATAACCGGATGCACCGGGTGCGGCGATAGCCGAGTCGGACAACAAAAGGCCGGTGAATATCGATACCGCTGTGACCGCTACCGCGAACAGCCGCTGACGCGTGATCATAGATCTCTCCTGATTTGGAAATGGGCCTTCATCCGTTCAATACTGCATTCGTTTCTTTGTCCAGTTTCAGAACTTCGGGATTGACAGCGTTTAAGGGCACATAGCCAGTGAGAACACGAACGACTTCCTGCGCTGCTTTGCGCTGCAGATCCACCAATGACTCCACTGAGTAGAAGCTCGTGTGCGGCGTGAGAATAACGTTGGGTCGGCGGAACAACGGGGATGCAGAGGGCGGCTCCTGGGGCATTACATCGAGGGCTGCCCCGGCCAGATAGCCTCCATCCAGAGCACGGGCTAAAGCCGATTCATCCACAATGGGTCCTCGGGCGGTATTGATCAAGTATGCTGTTGGTTTCATTTTCCGGAAAACAGCGTCGTTAAAGAGGCTATTGGTTTCGGGAAGCAGCGGAGCATGAATAGAGATATGATCGGAGAAGCATAGTAATTCAGAAAACTCTACATGCTCCACACCGGCTCGATTCATTACCTCGGGGGAGACCAGCGGATCATGGCTGATCACTCGCATGCCAAAAGCTTTGGCCTTGGGCGCCACTAGTTGCGGAATTCGTCCGAACCCGAACAACCCAAGGATGCTGCCCCGCAGACGATGAATGGGAACTACAGACGACATCTCCCATCGGCCCTCTTGCACCTGCGAATTCGCGAAAGGTATCTTCCGGACCAAGGCCAACAGCAGAGCCATTGTGTGATCCGAAACTTCATCAATACAGTAATCGGGAACCCGGCTGACCACCATTTTCGCCACGGTAGCCGCAAGGACATCAACATTATCGACGCCGATACCGAAACGAGAAATAATCCTGCAGCGTTGCATCTGCTGAATCATCTCGGCGGTCACCTTCGCATAGGTAACCATGAGGGCGTCCGCATCCCGAGCCACTTCCATGATTGCTTCGGGAGTGGAGTCTGCCGCTATCCGCAATTCAGCCCCAATTTGCGACAGCACCTCCCGAACCGGATCTAAGTTCGGAAACACCGAATCCGAAATGGCAATAAACGGGTGGTGCATCATCAGCCAGCCATCGCTTCTTCCATGTGTTCCATCAAAGTAAAAATCACCGGGCCTTGCGTCGAAACCAGCACGTTCTCTTCTAATCTCGTGGTCTGTTGCAAACCGGGATGTCCCGCAAACGTTTCAATCGCAAAGTACATGTTCTCTTTAATCTCTGCGGGATGCTTCATCGAATAAGCGCGCGAAATCCACATTCCCTCATAGAGTGTCAGCCCGATACTGTGAGCAAATTGCTGCAACGTGCACGTTCCATATTTGTCATCGTCATACTCGGGAAATGCGTTTGCCACGTCTGCTGTCGTATTTCCGGGCCGCAGCTTTTCCAGACCGGCATACATGGAATCGTAAACTTCACGGTACAAATCGATCTCCTGTTGGTTCATTTTGGCTGCACATTTGAAGCAGCGTACAAAGTCGATAAAGTAACCTGACGGTCCCACCGCATTGATGTCAATGATGACGAGATCGCCCTGTCGGATAATCTTATCTGTCGCCCAGCGGCGATAGGGGCTTGTATTTCCCCCCGAAGCCACGATGATGTCGTAAATGATTTCGCATCCCCGCTCCAGCATAAACTCGTGTACTTTGGCCTCAATCTCGCGTTCCCTGACCCCAGGCTTGAGCCACTCATGCTTAATACGCCACATTGCCGCGTCGCCAATACTGGAGGCTTGCTTCAACAGTTCGATCTCATCTGGGGTCTTGATTACACGCGCGGCAGAGAGAGCGGGCCACGCGTCCGTAATGTTGAGTTGGCACTCCTGAAAAGCTTTCAATGCCGGCCAGTCGAAGTTGTCAATGCCGACACGTTCCTTGCGGAGCCCATAAGACTCAAGAACATCAACCACGCTTTGCGCCATGCGACCCGCCATGTCGGGAACAGCTCCCTCGGCCCATTGCCAGGTGATCGCAGGTTTGACCCGTTCTTCCATCCAGGGCAAATCAATGTTGGCGCAGTGCAAATCCGATCCGGCGGTTTCGAACAGCACCGGCTCTCCGCCCTGCGGCACGACGGCGTAACGAATGTTGATGTTGTATTTCCAGTTGCCTTGATAGGAACCGGTGACGTAGCGGACATTTGCTCCGGCGAACAAGACCAATGCCCCTAGATCGCGAGCATCCATCTGCTCTCTTACTCTCTGCAGTCTGTCCTTCCTGAGTCGCTCAAAATCAACTCTCTGCTGCCAGTCTGCCCCCGTTTGGCTGTACACACGACGAGGATCCCATTGATGTGGTTTGCCAATGAAGCTGATGTTCATTTTTTAAGTCTCCGTCGAAGAACTTGCTAAAGCTCCCGAAGAAGTTCGCACCGCGCAACCGCGCAACATGCTAGATCAGCCCAGACATCTGCACCACTAATATCTTGAAATACGATTTATATGGTTTTATTATGTCTCGCCAATGGACAAGAAACGCCTAGATCGGTTAGACACGCGGCTGCCGAGAGGATCGAGAGCTGTGGAGAAAGTGGTAAACCTTGCGCCTTTTATGGATTCTCTCGATCTAAAACAGATTCGCTGTTTCGTAGCAGCCTACGAAGAAGGCAGCTTCAGCAAGGCAGCGGAGCGGGAACATTGCACCCAACCGGGTCTCAGTGTCTATATCCAACGGCTGGAAACAATGTTGGAACACAAGCTTTTCGAGCGCAAGGCCCGCGGGGTGACGCCGACGATCGCGGGCAGGCATTTTTATTCGTGCTGCTCCGAGGTATTGAAGACGGTTAATGTAACCAAGCAGAAGATGCTTGATCTGGCGGGGAACTCCGCTGCAAGCATCAACATAGGCGTGTCCCCCACACTTTTGAAGGGGGTCTTGTCGTGGGCCCTGGCCGATTATCTGAAAGATCACCCTTACGTCGATGTGCGTCTGGCAGAAGCATACAGCGGTACGTTGACTGATTGGGTCGTGTCCGGAGAGATTCAGGTAGCCATTGTCACCGATCCTCCGCTCCATCTTGGACTCAACACAACGCACTTCTATCGGGATCGTCTGGTACTGGTGACTCGATCCAGCGGAAAACGAAGTAGGAATCAGCGCTGGTCCAAGCGTAGATCAAGTGAACTGCGGGATCTCAAGCTAATCCTGCCTTCGGCCCGGCACAGCCTCCGCCAGGTAATTGACAACGCCGCCCTGCGGCTGGGAACAAGCAGTTCCGGCAGAATTCTGGAAGTCGATGGAATGCTGGGAACTTTGGAACTAGTACGAAGCTCCGATTGGGCCACCGTGGTAGCGAGCATCGCGGTAATGGACGAAGTCAAACAAGGGCGGTTGATTGCTGAACCAATCTGCGAGCCAGAACTCTGGCTTGACTTCTACTTGATTAGCACCAAAGACGCACTGCTGTCGGCTGCCTGTAGAGACTTCCTGAATTACCTACAAGCCAGTCTTGCCCGAGTAACTAAGACTCGACCATGGGAGTGGCAGACCGAAAGTGCATGAACTCAGTGTTTGGAGGGTTCAAACCACTGCGCCCGACGCGGCGTCGTGGTTAGGTCCTCAGACATAAGGCTACCATCTAGCAGAACCCCATCAGCACCATTCCGGCATCCGCGTCATGAACTGATGTATGCTGGCCCATTAGCCGTCGCACTATTGGCAAAATTCTCTGGAGTTTTTCAGCATTCTTACAGGGGGCTCACGTTAACTTTCAGACCAGTCCCCTGTAAGACGCGGAAACCAATATGACTGCTGTTTCTCTCAAAGTAAATGGGGCAGTCCACGCCGTTGCGGTGGCTCCGGAGACTCCCTTGCTTTATGTGCTGACGGACGAATTACATTTGCGAGGTCCGAAGTTCGGTTGCGGTCTCGCTCAGTGCGGCGCCTGCACCGTGCTCATAGATGGAGGGCCGGTGCGTTCCTGTATCACTCCAGTCAGCGCAGTGAAATCGGCCGAGATCATAACCCTGGATGGACTTGGCACGCCCGAGAAGCCTCACCCCATACAACAAGCGTTCATCGACGAGCAGGCGGCGCAATGCGGCTTTTGTCTGAGTGGCGTCATCCTTACCGCCAAGTCCTTTCTCGACCGCAATCCCCGCGCGAGCGACGATGAAATCAGGAGCGCCCTTGCCGGCCTGCTGTGCCGCTGCTTCGCACATGCACGCATGTTCAAAGCAATTCAGCGGTATGCAAAGATGGTGCGCTCATGAAAGCAGGCCTATCGCGGCGCGATTTTTTAATGGGCTCCGGCGCTCTGGTCGTAAGTTTCAGCATGACGCCAATACTTGATCCCTGGGCTCTGGCCCAAGGCCCATTCGATACCCATCGGTCACACATAGACCCCGAGAAGCTCGATTCCTGGATTGCGATTGGCAGCGACGGCGCAGTCACAGGGCGCACGGGCAAGTGTGATTTTGGTCAGGGCATGTATACCGCACAGACCCAGTTAATCGCGGAGGAATTGTGCGTATCGCTCGATCGGGTTCGGTTGGTGCAATGCGACACTTCGATCACGCCGGATCAGGGGACGACTTCAGGCAGCCAATCCACTCCGACAAATTTCAACAACCACGGACTCGCTCAGGCTGCCGCGACGGCACGCGAGGCCCTGATCAATTTGGCGGCGCAACGGATGGCAGTTTCTCCCAAGGTTCTGACTGCTGCCGGCGGATTCGTCAACGCCGCGGACGGGCGGAGTGTCAGTTACGGGCAGCTAGTTTCCGGCAAGAACCTCAATTTGGCAGTCGATCCGAACGCGAAGCGCAAGGCTGCGGCGAATTGGTCCGTGTTGGGCAAACCAGTCCCAAGTCTTGATATCAGAGACCTCGTGACCGCACGCTTTGATTTCGTGCACAACGTTCACCTTGCCGGAATGCTTCACGGTCGAATGGTTCGGCCGCCAGAAATCGGAGCCAAGGTGTTGAGCATCGATGAGAAGTCGGTGCGCAGAGTGGGCGGCATCATAAAAGTGGTCTTACGCCAGAATCTCGTCGGTGTTGTAGCTGAAAAACAAATGCAGGCAGTGCAGGCGGCTGCCCAGCTTAAAGTGGTTTGGAGTTCCGGCTCTGATTTGCCCCCCCAGGGAGATTTTTACCAGCATATCCGCAAGCAGCCTTCGCAGGACACGTTGATCGTCGATTCTCAGGACGTCGATCAGAAATTTTCCAGAGCCGCAACCGTCCTCAAGTCCACCTACGCTTATCCCTATCAGGCGCACGGGTCCGTCGGAGCCTCGTGCGCCGTGGCCGACGTTCGGGGTGATAAGGCCACCTTGTGGTCGGCAACACAATCTGTGTATCCCACACGGCAAATTGTCGCCGCTGTTTTAGGGCTGCAACTGGAGAATGTACGAGTCATCTATATGCGTGGGTCTGGCTGCTACGGGCTGAACGGCGCCGACACCGTTTCTCTGGATGCCGCATTCCTCTCGCACGCGGTTCAACGCCCGGTTCGCATCCAACTTTCACGCGAGGATGAAATGGCTTGGGGCGAAAATTATGGTGCGGCCTCTGTAATTGATCAGCGCGCCGCTCTCGACCGCCAGGGAGAAATCATAGCCTGGGAGTGCGAACCATGGGCTGTTTCTCTCGGAGGGCGCCCGGGCTATGACACCCCAGGCAATGTAATCTCGGGCGCTCTTGCAGGTTATGAGCCTCACAGGATTACCCCGCGCAAAGCATCCGCCCCCACCGGCAGCTTGAAAAATGGATCTAATGCAGTTCCCTCCTACGCGGCCGGGTCTGTCGGCGGAACGTGCTACGGCACGGGAACAATACGCAGCGAGCGTGTTCTTACCCACGCTGTCCGGTCTCCATTTTTCACTGGCCCGCTACGCTCGCCTCTCAGGCTGCAAAACACGTTTGCACACGAATGTTTTATGGATGAATTGGCTGCTCATGCTAAGGCCGATCCGGTCGCGTATCGGTTGCGTCACTTACGCGAGCCCCGATTAATGGATGTAGTAAAAGCCGTCGCAAAGGCCGCGCAGTGGGAAGTGAGGCCATCCCCGAAAGCAAATTGGGACCGAAAGAGCACCGCTCTGGGACGAGGCTTGGCTTGTGTTGCATACGAGGGCGATAACGGCTACGTGGCAACTGTCGCGGAGGTCGAGGTCGATGCGTCTTCGGGCCGCGTAAGGGCCACGCGTTTCGTGATCGCACAGGATTGCGGACCGATTTCGAATCCGGCTGGGATGCGCAATCAAATCGAAGGGGGCGTCTTGCAGGGGATGAGCCGCTGCCTTGGAGAAGAGATTACATGGGACGCACGCAAAATAACATCGACCGATTGGACCTCTTATCACAGTCTCGATCTCGCGATTGAGGTTCCTGAAATTGAATGTGTACTGATCAATCGCACGGACGTGTTGGCTACGGGCGCAGGAGAGACTGCCATAACCGTAGTGGCCGCGGCCATCGGAAACGCCATTTTCGATGCCACAGGGACTCGACTGCGACAAGTCCCCTTCACGGAAGAGCGGGTTAAAACTGCAATTTCCAACCATTCCGGTTAGCTTTTGCTGGGAGAGTCTTCCGCTGGGGAGAGGCTTTCGAAATCGCGTTTGACAGCTTGCGAAGCCGCACACTGATCGCCATCAATCTCTTCCAGTCGCATGCCTTTCGGTTCTACACCGAACAAAAGAATGGCGCCGATCTGGACGATAAGAAGAGCGATCATGAAGGCCAAAACACCGGCGACCCTCCAAGATCTAAATAGAGCCACCACGATAAACGGAGTAAGGATGGTAGCACCGCGTCCGAATGTGTTGCAGATTCCCGATGCCCGCATACGCACATCCGTGGGAAAAAGCTCGGGGATATAGATGGCGAACAACACAGTGACCATCACATAGATGGGTATGGTGAGCAGAAATCCGATCGTCATCAGGATTCCGGGATTATTCACAAAGGGATAAATGCCACCAAGGACGATGGTGGCGAGGGACGCGCCGATAAGGGTGGGTTTGCGGCCCCATGAATCCGCGGTAAACGCGCCAATGGCCGATCCGAGCGGTGCGCCCAGCGACATGACAAGCGAATATTCCAAAGACGATGCGATACTGCGTCCGGCCTGAACAAAGAATGTTGGCAGCCACGTGATGAACCCGAATATGAGGGTGTTGATAACAATCAGAGTGGTCGCGCCCACCACCATCCGTGGCAGAAGCAACGAACTCAGCAATGCACTCACACCCCGGTCCTGCACTATTACCCGAGTGGTAGTCGGAGCCATCAACTGATGGTGGCGCGCGACTTCATTTTCGATGGCCTGCAGAATGGCTTCCGCTTCTTCGACATGGCCGGTCGATTCCAGCCAGCGAGGAGATTCGGGCAACGCCTTACGTAGCTGCCATACAACCAGCGCGCCGACACCGCCCAGCATGAACATGACGCGCCAGCCGAACCTTGGGATCACCAGAGTTCCCAGAAGTGCCGTGACCGGCAATCCTGCCACCACAAACACTGATATGAATCCTAGCCATCGCCCGCGCGCCTTCGGCGGTACAAACTCCGTCATGGTGGCATAACCGACCACATTCTCTGCGCCAAGTCCCGCTCCCATGACGAAGCGCAGATAGATCAAAATTCTCATGGAAGGAGCAAACGCGGCTGCAATCGAAGCGAATCCGAAGATGGCGAGGTTGGCCTGGTAAGTGAACCGTCTCCCAAAGCGGTCGCCGAGGAACCCAGTGAGAAACGAGCCAACCATCATTCCGACGAATGTGATGGAGACAAATTCCGCGTTCTGTCCCAGAGTGGAAAAACTTGTTCTTAGGGTGGCGCCTAGTACGGTTGCGGCTACATAAATATCGAAGCCATCAAAAAACATTCCGATACCAATAAGCCACATGATGCGGCGGTGGAACGAGGAAATCGGGAGCCGATCCAGGCGCGCTCCCGCATTAGGCGTGATCCCCAGTTCATCTCTCCCGCGGCAGCCGCGCTGCGCTGTCGATAGCTAACGTTTCGGCGGCCAGACGGCAGTTCTGATCGAAGGAATTCTGTTGTGCCGTCAGAAAAAATTCCTTGCAGCGCCGGACGGCATAAGGATCGAGGCGCAGGATTCGCTCCGTCAGTACGTCCGCTTCCCGCGACAAGCGGTCGGCAGGACAGATTTGGGAAATTAGGCCCTGTTGCATTGCAAGCTGTGGTGAAATGGGATCGCCAAAAAGCACCAGGTTGAATGCGAATCGCGGCAATGCGTATTCGCCCAGGTACGCCATCACCGCCGTTGGAGCCAGTCCGAAACTCATCTCTGGAAAACCCAGCGACGCGTTCTCCGCTACTAGCACGAAGTCGCATACGATAGCCATGCCAAATCCGAAGCCGAAAGCATCGCCCTGAACTTCGGCAATACTGACCATCGGAGAAGTTCGCAACGCGCGCTTGGCCTCAATGAGCCGTGCTGATTCACGCCGCAGGCTCTCGATATCGTGGCCAGCGCGTTCGCGTCCGGTACAGAAGACTTTGCCACGTGCTCGAATGCGCAATACGCGAGCTCTAGGCTGAGCGGCCTCGCTCTTTAGCTCTGATAGCATGGCCTCGAACATGGCAGCGTTGATCTGATTCCCCTGTTCCGGATTATCTAGCGTAAAGATCAGAACATCGCCACTGCGTTCTATGCGTACGCCGACGTGAGAGGAATGAGAGGTACGAAACGAATCTTGAGTTGACACGCCGTCACCGTATACAACAAACATAAGCTCTGTCAACACGCTGTCCAGAATCGAAGGCGAAAAGCAGTCTATCTATGCACGTGTAAGGCAATTTACCTGGGGAAGACCCTCCGCTAAAACAGTGACGCCTCATAGTCCGACATCATCGCCGAAAAAGGCGCCCTCTGGAATGACGTTTTGGCGCAGACTTAGCGTTAATCAAGTGCGCAGCTTTTGGGCCGCATGGGCGGGATGGACCATGGACGGCATGGACTCATTCATTTACTCGCTGGTGTTGGTTCCAGCATTACGCGACCTCTTGCCTAAATCAGGAATCGCACCTACCCCCGCCAATGTCGGATATTATGGCGGACTTCTGTTTGCGCTTTTCATGATTGGCTGGGGCACCGCTCTGATCTGGGGTCCTATCGCGGATCGGTTTGGGCGGGTGCGAACCATGATGTTCAGCATATTTTGCTTCTCAGCGTTCACCCTGCTGTCCGCATTTGCCGAAGGCGTTTGGACTCTTGCGTTCCTGCGTTTTTTCGCCGGGATTGGTATTGGAGGAGAATGGTCCATCGGGGCTTCACTAATTTCGGAGGAGTGGCCCGAGCATCTCCGCACCCGCGGCGCCGCCTGGATGCACACCGGCTACTATTTCGGCTTCGTGCTGGCCGCACTCGCAAACTACTTCATCGGCGCTCGCCTGGGTTGGAGATATATGTTTGTCGTGGGAGGACTGCCGGCTCTACTCGTCGGAATCATTCGCAACAATATTCGAGAGCCGGAGCGCTGGATTGAGAGAATGGGCATTCTTGGCGAAGAGTGGAAGATACATCATGCTCTGACCGTGCTCTTCTCGCCAAAATACCGCCGCCGCACAATTCTGAATTCAACCTATCTCATCGTCTCTCTGGCTGGCTTGTGGGCCGGATCGGTTTATGTCCCAGCAGCGATAACCTACATTGCAGTTAATAGTGGGAGAACAACTCTGATAGCGGCGCACATGGCCTCCTACTCGACGGCTTTGCTTGGAACTGCAACAGTGCTGGGGGCTCTGATTGTGCCTTGGCTGGCTGAGAGAGTGGGACGCAGAGTCACCCTGGCTCTTTTCTATAGCGTCATGTTGGGAGCCATCTGGCTGGCGTTCGGCTACGTGTTCTATTTCCAACACAATGCTGTCGCCGTATTTATGGTTTGTGCTTTCCTGCTGGGGCTGGGGGGAGCGAACTTTGTTGTCTACTCGTTTTGGCTCACTGAGCAGTACGCGACAGAATGCCGTGCCAGTGCATTTGCTTTTACTACGAATGTGGGTCGATTCGCCGCGGCAGGCTTCACTTTCCTGGTCGGCGCCGGAATCCGGCATTTTCGGACGATGGGAACACCGGTTGCAATGATTGCTCTAGCCTTCGTTGTGGGTCTTTGCTTGATTCCGTTCGGGGAAGAAACCAAAGGAAGATCGTTGCCTTTGTAAGTAATCTGCGCTCCTTCTAAAACGAAGACACGAGTCAGTCAGACTTCGGCATTCGTGAGTGAAGTACAATTCTTCTCCCGCAGAATCTCTGCAGACAAGGAGCCTGAGATGAGTAAGAAGACGCAGCGAATTTCAGCAAGAACAAGCCGCCGTGATTCGCACCGTGCAGTGCTTTCCGTCTCTCAGCCGGATAACGGTCCGGAACGCGCACGCGGAATGGCACGCGGACTGACGCTGCTGACTATGCGCCGCGGAAGAGAATTTCGGCTAGGGGTCAAAACAAAAAAGGGAATTCTAGACGTAATCAACGCGGCAGCGCTGTTCAATATGTATGCGCCGGGCACAATGGATGATCTGCTGCAAAATGAAGACGGTCCCAGCCTGAACGCACTGGTCGATAAGGCGATGCATACGAGCGAATCAAATTTAGTCTTCATTGAGGAAAGGTTTGTCAGTTATGGGCCCGTCGTGACCCGTCCGGGGAAGATTCTGTGCGTTGGATTAAACTATCGACGGCATGCGAGTGAGGTACATTTACCAATCCCGCATCATCCAGTCTTATTCAGCAAGTTCAACAGTTCTCTAAGCGGTCACAATCAGAGCGTGAAGCTCCCGGTGGGCTTGGCGCAGAAGTTTGATTACGAGGCCGAGTTGGTGATAGTCATGGGCCGAAAGGCCCAGCACGTCAGCGAGCAAGACGCGCTTTCTTGCGTTGCCGGCTATTGCGTAGGAAACGATCTTAGCGCGCGGGATCTACAATTCGATCGAGGTGGACAGTGGTTGATTGGCAAGACGCTCGATGACTTCGCCCCCCTCGGCCCCTATCTTGTCACCGCTGAACAATTGAATCCGGATCAACTGAAGATCGAATGCCAGGTCAATGGAGAGGTTCGGCAGCGTTCCAGCACGGATGACTTCATCTTCAGTTGCGCTCAGGTCGTCAGCTACATCTCGCAGCACATAACCCTGCAACCTGGAGACATCATTTTCACCGGAACGCCGGAGGGGGTCATTCTGGGATATCCGCCAGACAAACAGGTATGGCTTAAGCCTGGCGACCAGATCGCCTGCTCGATTGAGAGCCTCGGCGAACTGAAGTTTGAACTGGTCTAAAAAAGTGGCGTTCCGAGCCTCAGCGGTCCCGCTTTATTTTCGTCCACTCTGGGCTCAATGGACCTATATGTGCAACTTATCGCAACTATACCGCAATATTATTTGACAATATGTGCTTCCCGGTAAATACTCCCGCCCACTGGCATTTCGTTTGGATTGAATGTGGGACTCCAACCGATCTTCGCTGCAGGCTTCACGACGAAACGCTCCAGGCGCAGTAAAGGCAGATCGTCGCCTCGATTTCCTGTGTCATCGCGATCGTGCTTCGTTGCTGGCAGGACACTTGAGTGACGCGATTCTCAGAGGCGCGGGTATGGTGACAAGAAATCGCAGCGCTTTTTGATCGACCGTTCTGCGGCTTTGGGGTGTTGTTCTTGTGATTATCATACCGGCATCGCAGGGATGCGCAGGCAGTGAAGGTTGATGGGGATGCGGGTGCAGTTTACGTCTCCTGTGCCTTCGGTATTCTTGTGTCTTGCGATGACACCTTCGACTTATCTTCGAACTCTGATTGACTTATCAGGTGCGACGCTGAACATAGCATCGCAAGGCCGCCTGCGCACCTTTTGCCTTGCAACATACAACCCGGTACTGGCGGTTGAGAATAGCTTTATCAGCATCGAAAAAATAAATTCTTAATATTTCTTTTGCAGATTCCACAAGATTTCGTCTGAGCACGTTAATACTTTGGCATCGCGTTCATGGTACGCCGGTGATTCATCGCAAGATAACTGACCGGATGAGCGAGGGCGAAGACGAGATGTGAATGCGAATGGATAAGTGACCGGAAGTTACTGGGGACAACGCGGGATATTGCAGACTTGACGCCGGCGGCGGGCGCGTTGGAAACAATCGCGCATTTAGCTGAGTCCGCAGTTTAGCTCGATGGAAAACCCTGAGGAGCTTGACGTGCATAATGGGCGTGGTGAAAGCCGTGGCGTTTTGGGGCTGCTATTGCTGTCGGCATCGCTGCTCGTTTCGGCTCCCCTTTGCGCAAATCCACAGATAACTTCCTCGACACTGAGGGGTAATCTAACCACTTCGAGGGCCGCCGCTGTCGCCAACGCCCAAACCACCATACTGAATTCCACCGCAAGCAAGAGCAGCATGGTAGAGAGCGTTTACCCTGCTCCACATTTGCTGCGAGGCACATGCGACGTAAGCGCTACCGCTACGGTCTACTCCGCAACCATTCAGAACGACGTTGCGCTGAGCTTCGGTCTCCCGTACTGCTTTCTCACAGCGCGACACTATTCAGGTCTACTTAGGAGGCAACAATGACTCTTCCGCCCCGTCTGCGGATGATGCATGCTTTTCTAAATGGAGCACTGGCTGCACTGATACTGTGCACCCTATATTCCACGCCAGCAGTTAGTCAGGTGGTCGGGGGAAACATTTCCGGGACAGTTACTGATCACTCTGGGGCGGTCATTTCAAATGCGACTGTCTCGCTAAGGAACTTGGCGACCGGAGTGGTGACAACGGTCACGACTAACACGCAAGGTTTGTACAGCGTTCCCAACCTTCTTCCCGGAACTTATCAGGAGACAGTGTCGGCCGCTGGATTTGAAAAATCCGTCCGGAACGGGATCATTCTAACCGTCGGCTCGCAGATGGTTTCCAACCTGTCGATGAACGTAGGATCTGTGAGTGAAACTGTCGAGGTGAGTGATCAACCGCCCGATCTGCAACTGGAGTCTTCCGCGATAAGCGCATCCACGGAGGCACATACCATCGTCGAGCTGCCTTTGAATGCCAGATCGTGGACGGATTTGGCCCAGCTTCAGCCCGGGGTTTCCACCATAAGGGCCATGGCGGCTGTTTCCAGCACTGACCGTCTAGGTCGAGGTTATGGAGTCGAGCTATCGGTGAGTGGCGGACGACCGCAGCAGAACAATTACCTGCTGAACGGAATCAGCATCAATGACTACAGCAATCAGGCCCCGGGCAGCATTCTCGGGGGAAATCTGGGAGTGGATGCCGTCTCCGAGTTCACTGTTTTGACGAGCAATCAAGGCGCGGAATACGGCCGCACATCAGGTGGCGTTATCAGTGCGATTACCCGGTCGGGCACCAACAGTTTCCATGGCAGCGCCTATGAGTTCCTGCGCAACAGTGCTCTTGATGCTCGTAACTATTTTGATCCCGCCACTATTGCTCCTTTTCGGCGTAACCAATTCGGAATGGCAGCTGGAGGTCCCATCATAAAGGACAAGACCTTCATTTTCGGCGACTATGAGGGATTGCGTCAGTCGCTAGGTTTGAGCATGGTCGATAATGTACCTTCGCCGGCTGCCCGTGCCGGGCATCTCACCTCGGGCAATGTGACAGTTGATCCGCTCGTGAAACCTTATCTCGCTTTCTACCCACTGCCCAATGGAGCGATCAACGGCGATACTGGCATTTACAGCTTCTCTGGGTCGGCCATTACAACTGAAAACTATTTCACCGTTCGAGTGGACCATCGAATCTCGAATGCAGACAACCTCGACGGCACCTACATGTTTGACAATTCTCCCTCGTCCCAAAACGATGAGTTCAACAATAAGCTGATCTTTACCAAGACAAGACGGCAGATGGTCAGCCTAGAAGAGAATCATGTATTCCGATCCGACTTGATGAATTCATTTCGTCTCGGCTATCACCGCGAGTACGCTGCGGCTCCCTCCGGCAGCAAAGCCATAAATCCTCTGGCTGCCGACACCAGCCTCGGCTACATCCCCGGCGATACAGTAGGGTTCATTGGTGTTCCGGGCTTGACGTTTTTTACTGGTGGATTGAGTACCCAAACTCCGGCAGAGTACAACTGGAACTCGTGGCAGGCCTACGACAATGTCTTTTGGACCAAAGGCACCCACAGCCTGAAACTCGGAGGGAATGTCGAACGGATCATTGACAATCAAACTACTCCATCCCAACCGGGAGGTGACTTCGAGTTTAGCTCTCTTTTAGATTTCCTAACCAATGACAGGCTCACAAATGATGCTCTCACCCTGATTGCCGACGCACCCGGTATCGTATCGCGGCGCAGGATGCGGGAGACCGTGTTCGGAGCCTATGTCCAGGACGACTGGCACGTGCGGCCTAATCTTACGGCGAACCTCGGGCTACGGTATGAAATGACGAGCGTACCGATCGAAACCTCCGGTACACTTGCTGCCCTGCGGACACTCACAGCTCCTCTGCCTTATTGCGGAAAGAATGTGGCGGGCTGTGCCGGCGTGGCCCCATTGTTTAACAATCCCACGCTGAAGAATTTTGAGCCCCGCATCGGCTTCGTCTGGGACCCGTTTAAAGATGCCAAGACCGCCATCCGCGGGGGCTTTGGAATGTTCGACGTTGAGATATTTCCGGCAAATCTGCGGCATGCAGTGGACGGGACCGTGCCGTTCTACGCATCTGTGAACGGCCCCGTTCCAGCTGGCTCGTTCGGACCTTTTTCTCAAACGCCCACTCCAGGGTATACCACCCTATCTGCAACTGGTACAGCGCAGCGTGCGGCCTATCTCGATCCGAACCCGAAGCGCAATTATGTGATGCAATGGAACTTGAATATCCAGCGCGCGATCAACACCAACACGACCACAATGATTGCCTACGTTGGGTCCCGTTCCGTGCACAACCTTATGCAAACCGATGATTCTTCAATTGCCCTTCCCGCGATGAACACGCCGGAAGGCTATATCTGGCCAAAAACGTTACACCCGACACTCAACCCCCATTATGGCCGCGTCCCGGGCACCTTTTGGAATGGCGATGGGAACTACAACGCCATGGAAGCGCAGGTTCAGGAAAGACTAAGTCATGGTCTATCTGGACAGATCTCTTACACTTGGGGCAGGAGTATTGATACCGCCTCTGGCTCGACCGATGGCGATCAATTTCAAAACGGTCTCACCAGCATGTTCTTCTTCGATCCCAGGCGCTTCCGGGGACCTTCCGACTTTAATCAGACGCAGAATTTAGTATTTAACTATACGTGGGAGATTCCGGGATCAAAGGCACTTACCGGGTTCGCCGGATTCGCAGCCAATGGCTGGGAGCTGGGTGGAATATTTTCTGCGAGTACAGGCGTGCCGTTTACCATGACGATCGCTCCTGATCCGCTCGGAATGAACAGCACCGATCCATTCAGTTTCCCCGATATCGTAAAGGGATGCAATCCGGTTCATGGCGGGTTGAACTACCTCAACTTGAATTGCTTTACGCTGCCCCGGGCTACTCCGGACATCGCTTCTTTATGTGTTCCTTTCAGCGCAGCAACAAGTCCGGGGACATGCGCAAATCTTTTGGGAACGGGCGGACGCAACAGTATCGTGGGTCCAGGGTTGGTCGAATTGGATGCTTCGCTCGTGAAGAATACTTATGTTCCGCGTATTTCAGAACAGTTCAATGTCCAGTTCCGGCTAGAGGTCTTCAACATAGCCAATCACACGAACTTTAATCCTCCAACAGCCAACAGCCAGGTCTTCAACGGTGACGGAAGCACAGGCGGCTTAACACCCGGCCTGTTGAATTCCACCGCCACGACGTCCCGGCAGGTTCAAGTTGCGGTGAAAGTGATCTGGTAGCAATGGTAGCTAAGAAAGCAAGGGTTCTTTTTCCGTTTAGCTCGGAGCAAAATAGGGTCATCGAGCGAAGGTGCCTTGTGAGTTTCGAGTTGCGCTATCTTCATTGAAAGGAGCCAGATATCCGTGTTCACAGGTCGGCCGTTCGCACTCCTTGCAGCTACGCTGATCAGCTTGGGATCCCTTAGTTGGGCTCAGCAAAAATGGGAGAAACTTGCACCATTTCCCGAACCGGCCGAAGAAATTTCGGGCGCGACGGCGAACGGAAAGATGTACGTTTTCGCGGGCCTCGCGCCCTTGTGGCGCCCCATGGGCATGGTCTATCAATACGATCCAGCAACCAACCATTGGACGAAGAAACACAACATGGCACTTCCATCGCACCATGTTGCATTCACTACCTATCGCGACAGGATCTATGCCTTTGGAGGCTTTGTCTTGCCCGAATCCGGCCCCCCCGGTTGGGTACCTATCGATAATGCATGGGAGTATGACCCAGTTACGGATCACTGGAGAGCTCTTGCGCCTATGCCTACCAAACGGGGTTCTGCACTGGCCGCGTTAGTAGGAGACAAAATATATGTGATCGGCGGTGCTTCCAATATTCCTGGATCCAACCTAACCACCATCTTCCCTACGCAACCGCACATGTCGGTCGGAACTGTCGAGGAATACAATCCCGCAACGAACACGTGGCGCGAATGCAGTCCGATGCCGACTCCGCGCAATCACGCCGCCATTGGAGTAGTGGAGGGCAAGATTTACGTCATTGGTGGACGGGTAGGCGCTGCATTCATCGGGTTAGCTTCCGATATATCTGTAGTCGAGGAGTATGATCCCGCACGCGATAAGTGGAGCGGACCGCGCGCTCGCATGCCATATGCTCGTAGCGCCCTCGGCTCTGCGGTCTACAAGGGAAACATCTATGTGGCGGGCGGAGAATATCAAGATCCGCACATGATGGCTACCTTCCGAGCAGTGGAAGCTTATGACGCGGCCACGAATACGTGGACTGAAATGCCTCCGTTGCCAATTTCCCGCCATGGACTCGCTGTAGGAATCATAGGGAGCCGCCTGCATGTTGTGGGCGGCGACGTGCAGTCTGCGGGAACAGGCATGGACGTCTCAAGCGGAGAGCACGATGTGCTTGAGTTGGAAGGTGCTCACTGAGCTTGTCCATGATCAATGCTGCTCGCGAGACCACATTTGACTGATTATGAAACGGGGTAAGTCTTAAACATGACCAAAGAGCATTCAGTTGTAACGGGAATCTCCCGAAGGCGGGCGATACAAGCAGGATTAACAACTGCAGCGGCCTTGGCCTTCGGCACCTCCACAGATGGCACCGCTCAAAACTCGAATTCACGTTCTGCCAATACCCGCGTCATTGATATTCACGCTCATTATTTTCCCCGTTCTTTTCTTGACATCGTGGCCACGGACGGCAAGAAGTTCGACGCCGCATATCGCACGACCGACAAAGGCTGGTTCATCAAAACTCCCGCTGGCGGGAACGGACCTTTGCCTGACAAATTCATCGATTTGAAAGCACGCATTGCAGACATGGACGCTCAGGGAGTTGGATTACAGGTGATTTCTCTTACAGCTCCGATGTTGTACTGGGGAGATGCAGAGCTGTCCACCAAACTTGCAAGCGCCTGGAACGACGCGGCAGCTGAGGCACACCGGGAGTATCCAGCAAGGTTGATGTCGTTTTTGACGTTGCCGATGCTCTACCCCGACCGGTCTCTGCGCGAACTTGAGCGAGCGTGCAAACTGCCAGGCATGTGCGGCGTCTATCTCGGGACAAATATTGCGCAGCGCGACCTTGATGATCCGCTATTTGAACCTGTGCTGGCAGAAGTTGAAAGAAGAGGCCTTCCCGTATTTCTGCACCCCGTCGACATCCAGGGCGCGCGTCTTCAGCCCTATTTTCTGTTTAATTTGGTGGGCAATCCCGTGGACACCGCAATCGCTGCCTGTCATCTTATCTTCGGCGGTGTTCTCGATCGCCATCCCAAACTTCAAATCTGCTTACCGCATGGTGGTGGCGTGCTGCCTATATTGACAGGACGCATTGACCAGGGCTGGAAAGTGAAGAGCGAGCTCAAGCATCTGCCGCAAGCTCCCAGCGAATATCTCAAACGTTTTACTTACGACACCATTACGCATTCGAAGTCGGTAACGGAGTTGATCATTAAGGAAGTTGGCGCTGACCGCGTCATGATTGGCAGTGATTACTGCTTTACGATGGGCTACGATCAGCCAGTGCGGTTCCTCGACCAGGTCGAGCTAACAACTGCCGAACGACAGATGATTCTTGGGGGTAATGCGGAGCGAATATTGAAGCTGCAAAGTTCAACCTAGTGCTGCCGAAACGCCAGAATTCAAATTCGCAAACTCTCTCCAGGTTCTAAGGGACTGAGTCATTTGCACCGGCATTTTGGAACAACGGCACGAGGGAGGATTTGATCACTTTCCCGACTGCATTGCGGGGAAGAGCATCCAGCACCACAAGTCGCGAAGGCAATTTGTGGGTAGCCAGCGAGTTCCTTGCCCAATTCCGCAGAGAAGACAGATCCAGACTATCGCGACTCTTCAAGACCAGCGCTGCGGCAACTCGTTCGCCCCATTCTTCATCTGGGATGCCAACTACGGCACACTCTGCTATAGCGGGATGTTCGCGTAAGGCTTCTTCGATTTCCAGTGCCGATACCTTATGGCCGCCGGTCTTCAGAATGTCAATGCTCGTTCGACCGAGGATACGGTATAAGCCATTCTCAACGATAGCTGTGTCGCCTGTATGAAACCAACCATCACGGAAGGCGGCGCTTGTTACATTAGCTTTGCCCCAGTATTCTAAAAAAACTCCAGGACCTCGTACTTCGATCTCACCCGCTTGCCCTGCAGCAACAGGTGTACCGCTTTCCCCCATCAGTCGAACCTCAACGCCCGGTAGCGGCCTCCCGACAGTTCCCGGAACCCGTTCTCCATGTAACGGATTGGACAGCGCCATGCCGATTTCGGTCATGCCATAGCGCTCCAGGAGGGTGTGGCCACTGATTTCTTTCCACCGCTGGAGTGTGCTCACGGGCAGCGCGGCAGACCCTGACACCATAAGACGCAGCTTGGTACAGGCCAGACTTAACTGTGCTTGGCGCTCGCGTGAAGCAGCTTCCCATACAGCAATGAGTTTTGCATAAACCGTCGGTACCGCCATCAGCAAGTTTACCGCACCATCTGCGATGCATTGCCACACCGCTGTAGCGTCAAACCGTGGCAGCATGAAACATGAGGCTCCCGTCCAAAGCGCACAAGCAACCACGTTCACGATTCCGTGCACATGATGTAAGGGCAGGCACAGTAGGACACGATCATCCGAAGACCACTCCCATGCCTCAACTAGACTCCCAATCTGCGCCGCAATGTTGGCATGGGTTGTGACTACCCCCTTCGGCAAGCTGGTGGTGCCGCTGGTATACAAAATCATGGCGCGCCGATCCGCAGTTATTTCTTTCTGCATTTTTCTTGATTCTGCAGATCTGGAACTGAATAGCTGGTCACACGACAAGGCATGAATACCACGAGCTTTGGCGATGGACGCCATTATCGGAGTGGTGTGCACATCGTAGATGAGTGTTGATGCCCCGCAATCATCAACCAAATATTCCAGCTCACGACTCGGGGCGTTGAGCGGCAAAGGCACGGCGACTCCGCCGGCGCGCCATACACCCCATTGCACCGCTGCCCACGGAAATCCCGGCGGTATGGAGAATGCTATTCGCGATTCCGAAAGGTCTTCTCCATTTTCTAGCAGCTTCGACGCAACAAGCGAAGATGAATCAAGTAAATCTTTGTACGAATAAGTTCCTCGGGGATCGACGATTGCTATTCGCTCACCGTGTCGATACGCGCGATAGACCAATGGAGACGGGACGCCTTGGCTCATCATCCGCAGAGTACGGCGTATCCGCCACATTGTCCAGTAAGGCGATCTTGTTGGCGATCAAGAAGTGGCACGGCTTGCGAATATTAGAAGGATGGCAGCATCCAATAAATAGACAGTTCGTGGAAGAAAATTTGCGCCTTCAGCCAATCTTCAGATGCGCCGCATATTATTGCTTGGCTGAATAGTAGATTGGACCACAAGTGAACAAGCGGATTTCGGTTTGAAATCGATGGTGGTTTCGAGAGGAGTTGTATGAAATCAAGGTTGTCCATTCGCTCTCTTCTCATTGTGGCAGTGGCGTTCATCGCTCTAGGCAGCCTTTGGGGGCAATCCACCACCAGCTATCACCTCATTCACACGTATGCCTTCGGAACTGCACCCGATGGGCACGAATATTTTGACTACATTTTTGTCGACCCAGGATCTCGCCGTGCTTATGTGTCGCATGGTACCGAAGTACTTGTGGTGAATGCGGACACGGGTGTTTTGGAAGGAAAGATCTCCGGGCTCAAGCGGAGCCACGGAATTGCTGTTGTTCCGGACCTAGGCCGGGGATTCATCACAGATGGCGAACAGGGAAAGATCATCGTGTTTGATCTCAAGTCTCTAAAGACCCTTGACGCTGTCGGCGCCGCCGACGACGCCGACTGCGTGATTTACGATCAAGCGTCCAGACGAATATTTTCGTTCAATGGCGATAGCCACAACTCAACTGTATTGGATCCCGCCACTGGAAAAGTTGTTGGAACTATTGAACTGGGCGGAAGCCCCGAATATGCGGTAGCGGACGGGCGGGGCATGATCTACAACAACCTGGAAGATAAAGGCGAAGTATTGGCGATAGACGCAAGAAAGCTAAAAATAGAATCCCGCTGGCCGATCGCACCGGCCGGAGGGCCGACCGCTATCGCCATGGATCGCGAGCACCGACGATTGTTTATCGCCAGCCGCGAACCCGCTATGTTGACCGTCATGAACGCGGACAGCGGTAAAATACTCAAGGAATTTTCCATTAGCGACGGTGCCGATGCGGCTGTGTACGATGCTGAAAGCGGTCGTGTTTTCGTCTCCACACGCGCTGGATGGATTCACGTCTTTCATGAAGACTCTCCCGAACGCTATAGCGAAATGGGCAGGGTGAGGACCGAGTTTGGCGCGAAAACGATGGGCTTCGATTCTAAGTTGAACCACCTGTTAGTGGATACGGCGACATTTGCCAAGCCTGCTCCAGATGCTAAGCATGCGCGTCCTGCGGCCATTCCTGGCACGTTTCGTCTGTTGATCTATGCACAGTGATATTAATACGACGCAAGCGCCTCAGTGCCTTCAGATAAACAGAACGTACTGGCTTCTGGCTCGTAGCTTTTGCTACTGAGGGGAGTCCGACTTCGGAGTGAGGAGGTAGGGCCAACGCTGGTTGTGAAGATACCCTCCACCAATAATTTCGCCAGCGTCATTTATGTTTACAGCGCGGGTAAGTACCCACCCTGATCCAGCGGGAATCTCGTCGTTCAGGTTCCGCATTCCTTTCCCTTGTTCCCAGATAAAAGCGACGGTTTCGCCGCTTGCGGTGGTCGTCCATCCTACAACTTGATTCTCGTTATTAATCGCAACCGCGTTTGAAAACGCTCCCCCCAGCGTTCCCAAGTCTTCCATCCCTTCTAGTTCCGTCCACAAGAACGCATGCCGCTGCTGGTCTCCTGCCAGACAAGCATTGCCGACGATTGTTCCCGAGTTGTTGATTGCGTTCGCACTGGCATCTGTGCCACCCAGCGTGCCGAGGTCTTGTAATACTCCAGGAACGATCCAGAGCACTGCGCGAGTGATCTTATCGCCCGCAATCGTTGAGGAGCCCACAATCTGACCAGCATCATTGACATCGTTCGCCCACGCGTAATTGCCGCCGTCATTCCCTAGATCTACCATGCCATTGTTTCGGGTCCAGAGGAACGCATGCCATGTGTGGTTGTCTCTCGGGTCAATTAACGAATACCCGACAACTTCGCCGGAGGTATTAACCTTCGTTGCCGTGGCCGCATTGCCACCCAAAGAACCGAGATCTTCGAAACCTCCGGTCCGATTCCAAATAAATGCGCTTATGGTGGTTGTGCCGAAGGAGCCAACTACGTTGCCCCGACTGTTGACGGAGGTGGACACGCCCGGACCGATGCCAAGATCGTGCATCCCACCAGCCACAGTCCAAGTGAAGGCGTCGATGACCTGGTTCCCTGCCGTGGAGATGTTAGACGAGCCTACCACTTCGCCCGCATCATTGATCCCATTGGCTGTACTGTTCGGAGGATCACCGCCCAAACTTTGAAGATTCGTGATCGTATAGGACTGGGCATAGAGCAGTGGGAATGGGAACAGGCAAAGGGCAATCAGCATGATGGTGGAGAATGTCCGCATATTTCCTCTTGCAGGGCCAAGTTTGCCGCTATTCCAGGATTCGGTCAAGGTGAAGAAAATTGCATTATGGATAGCATGTAATGTCCGCTTTGCGAGCTACGATCTAGTAATCCTTGCATGCTGCGGAGCAGCAGTCTTCTTCTCTACCACACGCATGAATGTAAGCATCAGGGCAAACCGAGCGAATGCCTTCAGGTTACTTTCAGTTCGCGGGGCTAGTATGCCGCTCTAGAAAGGAGCAATCTCCATGAATGCCACCTCACAAACTCGCACTTTAGTGGCGATAACGGTTCTCGGGATCCTCTTATCCGCAAATGGCCGGCCGGTTTTTGCTGGTTTCCAGAAGGATCCTCATCACGACAAGATATTTGCGCAAGACCTTGTCGAAAGAACCCGCACAGCACATCCGGAAGTCGATGAGATCGGAATCTCGGCCCTGACTTCCAGCGGCTGCAGAGGAATCGCGTCAACGGACAAGAGCGACATTGGTGAGCCGTGCGAGAAGAATGACTCAGAGCCTCTACGGACTGGAAAGCCCTTTGTGGAACGGGAAAGGGACGGCTTTGACGTCTCCCTCCCGCTGCACGACCCCTCGGGGAATGTCATCGGAACAGTCGGGATCGGATTCAGGGCGGTGCCTGGTCAGACACAATTAACCGTGGTTGAGCAAGCGCGTAAGATCGTCAGAGAGATGGAGAACCAAATTCGTTCCCGATCCGTCTTGTTCACACACTCAAGCTAAAGCATTCCGCCATGCGCGAGTCTCCGAGTTGGACGGAGTTCTCGCTGCCTGCTTTTGCACACAATCAGCCATACTGGTTTTGTACGAGCAAGGCCCGACAAAGTTGGGTGTTACTCCTCTTCGTGTTTGGAAGTCCGACGGCCAATTTCAAGTACTAGCGCTCGGCTGCCTTTGCTGCCACCTGCTCCTTGGCGAGCAGTCTCTGAGCCTGCATGTCTCCGCTTCTGGCCTCCTGTGCCGTCTGCGTTTGAGTTTCAGTAGCTTCTTGCAGCGCCGCCGTGGCGGCACTGCTGATGCTCACGGTGTCTGACACGGCACTGCTGGTGGACGAAGCTTGCGACTCTGTTCCTCCACGCTCCAACTTGACACTATGTGACGATTGTTCGATTGGGTGCATGTTGCCTATTTTGATCTGCATTGAATTGTTTATCGAACTGGTCATCCTTGATTTCCTCCTATCTTTATAATTTCAGAACTCCTTCCTCATATATCGGCACCCAGGAAAAAAGCTTGACCATCCGGTCCTCGACTACCTGTGCTATTGCCTTGGACAATCTGATCGCAAATGCACCAGCGGCGTCTTGGATCTTCATACACTTTCAAATATTCAGGACGACCACACGAAATACCATTTGAACGAGCTGTGCACAGATGGGCTTCCCGCAGTTACCCATGTAGACCAACCGGCAGTAAAGGGAACCATCCGAACAAGAATTGGTCAAAAAAGCGGACTTGTCGCTTATGTGTGTTGAAACTCTTTGATAATGTTCCGGCACGCAGGGATAATGTTCCGGCACGCAGGAAACCATCTGGGAGGAGGCAGCCGGGCTATGCGCTTGGATCAAGAGAAGCGCCTGGCTTTTTCCGCGAGTTCGAGGCGCATGGAAGAATATGAATAGTCGTCGACGGAAGCCGATCACCAGTTGCGAAGCCGCGAATCCGTACGTGGAATAGGGATATCTGCCGCAGCAACAATCAACGTTTTACCGGCCAGCCCACCGGATATCTATCAGGATCCCGAGCCGAGTGCGCGCGAACTGCGCGAGGTCTTCTGCATAGAGACCGAGCCGACGATCATCAACGATTGGGTGATTCGACGAGCCCACCGCATCCTGAATTTAATTGCAGTCGCGACAATACTCACCATGAGCAACGCCTGGACCTTGACAAGCGTCTTATTTGACAACTTCTTACGTTGGACTTTTTCCTAACCCTGAACCTCTTCAACGGTGTGAGCACCCCATTGCGGACTATAGCAACGCTTCTCACAAGTGCTGATCCTCGGATGATGCAGAGCTCCAACTTTGCAGCATGAGCCGCCGCTCTTTCAGGCTGAATTGCGTCGACGGGGTCTCGATCTCTGTGCCACAATTGTTGCTCCGATGGACTCGACTGACCTGTAGCCGTTTGCGACACGGTGAGCATCGGTCGTATAGTGCTCGGCTGAGATGATCAATGTGCAAGCGCATGCTAGGTCCCACACTCGCGGTTAGCGTGCTGGCAATGCTTCTCTTCGGAAGTCCGGGCTGTGAGCGTAAGACTGCCCAGGCGAAGACTTCCGTTGAGAGGAGGACACTTACATTCGCTGGGTCAGATTACGAGTATTTCCTGTCCATACCTGCGGACCCGAACCACGCATTGCCCCTGCTATTTCTCGTCCATGGTGGCGGCGGCGATGGGCTCAATTTCCTCCGGTTGTGGCAAGATATGGCGACCAGGAAAAAAATAATCCTGCTCGCTCCGTCCCTGCCATTAGGGACCAAACTGGAGAAGAGAATTCCAGAACTTTTCCCCGCCTTTATCACTGACGCGAAAAGACAGCGCAATATTGATGGGAAACGAGTGTACATATTCGGGTATTCTGCGGGAGGGTTTGCAACATTCGATGCTGCCACAATGGATTCGACTTACTTCAGCGCCGCAACGGTGCTGGCGGGAATCGTAACGCCCGATTATGACTGGATCGTCAAACGTGCACAGCGCAAGACGCCAATAGCCATGTACATCGGCGATCAGGATGAGTGGTTTACCGTGGCACAGGCCGAACGCACGCGAGATGTCCTTCTCGAAAACGGCTTTCCCGTGCACTACAGGGAAATTCCGCAGCAGCATCACAATTACAGCAAGAGTTTTAGCCAGGTGCAGGAAGATTCGTGGAAGTTCATGATCCAACACACACTGCCATGAATGCAGGCGCTGCACGCTCAATTTATGCGTCCAAAATGCAGACAGCAAACCGCTTTCTGTTTTCCTTGTGGCAGTGGCAAATTTGGGCCGTGAGTCTTGCGTTCTGGACGATTTACGCGCTTCTCGATTCAGCGGGCTCGTTCGCGATACTTGCATTACGTCGGCAGGGGTACAGTTGGGCCGACGTACTCGTGTGGAATTTTGCGGAGGCTTATGTCTGGGTCCTGCTTACACCCGTGATCTGTGCCATCACACAGAAGCATGGATTTTTCGGGAAGCATTGGAAAAGATCTTTAATGGTCCATATCCCCGCGGGCATCATTATGATGGTTGTGAGTTCGTGGCTGCTCCTTGCCCCGATGGACTACTTCGGTTGGAGCGACATCTTGACTCCCTTTCGTGTCCGCTTGTCGAGCCTTGCGCTCCAGGATCTACCCCGGTATTTCGTTACCGTCGCAGTAGCCCAGATCGTGCTATATTACGGCACTCTGCGCGCACGTGAGGAGGAGTCCATCAAGCTTGAGGGCAAGCTTGCTCAAGCACAACTGCAAACTCTTCGTGCGCAGATGGAGCCGCATTTTCTCTTCAACGCACTGAATTCCATTGCCACACTTGCCCGGAAGGATCCACCGTCAGCGGAACGAATGACCATGCAACTGGCCCACCTGTTGCGCAGATCACTCGATACGCGTAGCTGCCAAAAGATTCCACTGCAAGAAGAATTAGACTTCCTCCAGAATTACATTGACATCCAACAGGCACGCTTTCATGATCGCTTGACTGTACACATGAGCGTAGACCCGAGTGTGCTATCGACCTCGGTTCCAAGCATGATCCTGCAGCCGCTCGTGGAGAATGCGATCCAGCATGGAATTGCGAACTCCGCCGCACCCGGCGAGCTGCGCATTACGGCTCTAAACGTAAATGGCTGCTTGGAAATTGAAGTCGCCGATAACGGAGCTGGCCTGATTAATGGCACCAGTCCGGAACGCTACGGATTTGGACTCGGCAATACTCGCACAAGATTGCGGCAGATTTACGGCGATCATCACCAGTTTCGTATCGAGGGCGCCGAAACGGGCGGCTGCAAAGTAAAGCTTGTCCTTCCTAAGTCCGGCCCTCCGGGGCTCCCCAGTTGATACTGCGGATACTCATTGTTGACGACGAGCCCTTGGCGCGCGAACGGCTCAGGCTACTGCTGCAGGAGGAGCCTCAAATTGAAATCATAGGCGAAGTTGGCGACGGGAAAAATGCAGTGCGGGCGATCCGGCGCAATCGACCTGATCTGGTTCTACTTGACATCCAACTGCCCGAGATGGCCGGATTTGAAATCGTCGCATCCCTGGACCCGGAGCACATGCCCGCCATTGTTTTCGTTACTGCCTACGAGCAATTTGCTGTGCGCGCATTCAAGATTCACGCGGTTGATTATCTGCTGAAACCCGTGGAACCAGCACGTCTCCATGAGGCCCTGACACGAGTTCGCAAGCTGAACAGCGAGGAGGGCGATATCCGCCAACGTGTGCTGGATCTTATGCAGGATGTCGGACGGCGAAGGGGAGCACAGGACAGGATCGCGGTCAAGACAGACGGCGACGTTGTAATTCTCAAACTTGCGGAAATCGACTGGGCTGAGTCCGCGGGCAGCTATGTTTGCTTTCACACTGCGGGTCAAACACATATTTCCCGGCAGACCATGCAACAGGCTGAACAAGACTTACTTAGACACAACTTTATCCGGATCCATCGGTCGACCATTGTTAATCTGGATCGGGTTAAGAAGCTAAAATCCCTCCCGTTTGGAGAATATGCCGTCGAACTCCGGGACGGTACAACGCTTCCCATTAGCCGAGGCTATAAGGATGAAGCCCTCAGAGCACTCGGGTACGCTTAACAAGCCAACTACCGTGGCGTATTGGGTGTTAATCAATGTTCGAAGAAGCTGAGCGATGGATTGCCATTTGTAATTTCAACAGCCTTGGTTGGTGAAATGATGTAAAGAATCCCGGCATCTGAACCTTGTGCCGTGGTCAGGGTTACCCGTCCATTCGACGCGACAGCATACATGAGCGAGCGCGTGCCCTGCTGAAGGTGAGTTCCATCACTGTTATTGAACGTTTCAGCCAGACTACCATTGCCGTCGGCCGACAACGCGTCTATTTCGGCAAAGCCAGAGGCCGCCAATGTAATGGTTCCACCATCGTAAGTATTCACCAATGAGGCATCCGTCAAGGGACCGGGCGCCTGTGCTTCAATCACTCCAGAACTCACAACAGCGTCAGGGAAAAGTATGAATGCGTGGTCTTGGTCGACAAGATACAAGGTTGGCGGGTTAGTACCTGTTGTAGTTACACGTCCGTTCGATGCAACAGAGTAGGTAAGTGTCTGCGAATTTGCCGTAAGTGTTCCGTCCGAGTTGATGTCCTCGCTCAAACTGAGAGTCCCAGGGCTGGTCACGTTCAGCAAACCGAGTGAGACCGTTGTCACGCCGGGTGCGGCATTGGCAGCATCGCTTTCAAGGACACTCACGCCAGCCAGCGAACTATTGCTGAAAGAACCCGCGCCGGTTTGTTGCAAAATGTCGCCATCAACCAGGGGATGGCCCGACGCCACGGTATCTGTTTCGGCGACTAGCAATTCGTTCGCATTTACAATATAGAATGCGACGTTCACGGTACCAATTCCGCTGACGCTAAGAACCGCAATACCGCGGCCATTAGAGGCCACACTGTAAGTTCCTGTTACGGGTACATCTGCTGACTCCGCTCCATTATCATTGATGTCCGTTATGCCCGCATTAAAACCAGATACTCCGTCCGACTGGAACTCACCAGCCAATGCCATCCGCTTCCCGCCTGATCCATCAATTCCGACGAGCCCAAACGCGTAGCTACCTGCGATTTTCCCGGCAGAGAATGCACTACTGTCCTGCGGTTTGATTACTCCTGATCCTTGGACGCCGTGAGAATCGTACTGGATGAATCGGGCATTTCCATCTTGAGAGAGTGCGATGGCATAGGTGCTCGATCCGCCTCCCGGCCCGGTGAACGTCCACTGCATCGTGCCAAGAGTATTCGCCCCGATGACGTAGGTTCCAGTGAATTGATTTTGGGTCGGACCTGTTAGGCCATTCGTATCGACCAGCCCATTGGTGATGTTACCTGCACCATCGGCCGAGAAGCTGCCTACGCCAGTAAAGTATCCGTTGAAATAGCCGGTGAAGAGAAATGCATAGTCTCCTTTCAGCAGCGATGTAGCCGACGAGTTTACTTTCAAGCTGAAGTTCCGCGTCGCCTTTGCTGCCGGACTTTCCGAATCCGAAACGGCGACGGCGAAACTTGCTGTACCTCCGGTTCCTGTCGGAGTACCAGATATCATTCCAACATTGTCCATCGTTAGACCGGCTGGGAGACTACCGGCGGAAATCGACCAACTAAGCGGCGGAACTCCCCCGCTGGCAGATAAGGTCTGTTGGTAGGCCACTCCGACCGTTGCATCGGCGAGCGTACTTGTCGTTATGGCTAAGGGCTGTGTCGAATGGTTGCTGCCACCGCCGCCACATGCAGAAAAGAGACACAAGATGAGCCCACATGCGATAGTCGCATGCCCGAATTTCATTGACCTTTTCCTCCGCTCAATCTGAAACTGGATGCAAGTCCCAAACAATGTCCGTAGCATCCTGCGAATGGACAAATCTTGGCCTCTCAATGGCAGGTAATCAAGGCGGATGATGCGGATAGCCAATAAAGCAGGATGAACGACCGATGTACTGAGGTCTTCTTTAAAAACTCAATGGCAGATCTTGGGCATCCACTCATAATGACGCCTCGTGATAAAGTCCGCAGTGAAGGAGGAGAACAAGATGAAGCATCCTAAAATCGTGTCACCCTCGCACCTATACGGAGAAGGCCGTCTTCTCCAACTGCTTCAACCTGTTCGCCAGCAATTCCTGTTCCCGCAGGTTCCTCGTCATTGCGATGGCGCGTTGGATTTCTTCACGTGCCTCAGAGAGCCTGTCCATCTTCATCAGCAGGTCTCCGCGAACGCTGGGAAACAGATGGTAACCGGCTAGGGCAGAGTCACCGGCGAGGGCGGCGGCTCGGTCGAGTGCGTCGAGTCCTGCGGCTGGGCCTTGGACCATGCCGACGGCGACTGCGCGATTGAGCGCCACGATTGGAGATGGATTGATTTCGAGCAAGGCGTCGTAGAGAAGAACGATGCGGTCCCAGTCTGTCTCTTCGGCGGTGCGGGCGCGCATGTGACATGCGGCAATGGCTGCCTGCAACGCGTAGGGTTTCGCGCCACCGCCTAGTTTTTGCGCATGTTCGAGCGCGGTCATTCCTCGCTGGATTTGCGCGTAGTCCCACAACGAGCGGTCCTGATCGGGTAGCAAGACCGCCTCACCATTTTTGCCTCGGCGCGCTGCACTGCGCGACGAATTGAGTTCCATCAGAGCCAGAAGTGCGTGAACCTCAGACTCGGCGGGGAGAAGTTGCGCCAGCATGCGCCCCAGGCGCAGCGCCTCTTCCGCGAGAGCCGCGCGCATCCACTCATCGCCCGAGGTTGCGGTGTAACCCTCATTGAAAATCAGGTAGACCACCGTGAGCACAGAATCAACTCTACGGCGCAACTCGTCCCCACTCGGCGTCTCAAACGGAACGTGTGCCTCTGAGAGGGTTTTCTTGGCGCGAGAGATGCGCTGGCCCAACGTCTTTTCCGGCACAAGAAACGCACGCGCGATCTCCGCCGTGGTGAGGCCGCCGATCAGGCGCAAGGTGAGCGCGATCCGTCCTTCCATCGCAAGCACGGGATGGCATGCGGTGAAGATGAGCCGCAGCACGTCATCATCGATCACCTTATCCAGAGAGTGTTCCAAAGCATCTCCAAGCTGCTGCTGTTGGAACTCGAACTGGCGGGCAACCTCTTCATGCTTTTGCACGAGCATGCGGCCTCGCCGCAACAAATCAATTGCACGCCGCTTCGCCGCCGTCATCAGCCACGCGCCGGGATTGTCAGGGATGCCTTCCCTGGGCCAAACTTCGAGGGCAGTCACGAGGGCATCCTGCGCCAACTCCTCGGCGATCCCGATGTCGTGGGTGACGCGAGCAATCGCGGCGATAAGGCGGGTGGACTCGATCTTCCACACGGCCTCAATCGTCTTAGCTACATCGCTCATGCATCTAGGCTACAACGTTCCGGTGCTCGAAGCCTTCGGCCGCTTTTTGAACGTCTGCGGGAAAGTCAGACATCTCATGAATCTGGCGGACTTCGATCACCTCATTGTCGGACATGGGAGCACGCTTCGCCCATTCAATGGCCTCTTCGCGCGAGCGGACCTGGAGGATCCAATAGCCACCGACGACTTCCTTCGCCTCGGCAAACGGCCCGTCAGTGACCGTCGCCTTGCCGTCTGAGTATGAAATACGTGCTCCGGTAGAAGGAGGAAGCAGGCCATCGAGCGCCAGCAGAACTCCCGCCTTCTGCAGCGCCTTGTTGTACTCCATCATCTTCGCCACCGCTTCCGCCGTGGGAACAGCATCCGGTGCCGCCGCTTCGTAGCCTTTGGGGATCACCATCATCATGAAGCGCATCTAGTTTCTCCTTATCATTCTTGTTCAGGACAGGTTTTCTATTTCGCCGGACCGGCAAGGAATTCTCTGACCTCAACCGGAACCCTGCAAGCGACAGCGGCCTTGCGCGCCCACTTTACCGCCTCATCCATATCGGCACACTTCAGCAGCCAGAGACCGCCCACATGCTCCTTAGCCTCGAGATAGGGCCCATCGCTAACGACCACTTCTCCGTCGGCCTGCTTGCGCACCGATTTCGCCTTGTTTGCCGGCTGCAGCCCTCCGGCAAAGTCCCTCACTCCGGCAGCGATCATCTCTCGGTTCAGCGCGCTGATGTCGCTCATCATTGCTTCAGCATCGGCGGGCAGTTCATAATTTCGTGGGTGTTGGATAGTAAGCAGATATTGTGGCATTTTTCCTCCTGGACTCATCATTGGTGGGATTCTCTTCCCGGCCTTCATTAGAACGACGAACAATCAGACCGGAATTCTACAAGCGGTCAGGGAAATTATGTTGTGGGTTATTGTCCTGTACACATCTTCGCAAAACTCGCGAAATGAAGGCCTCCCCTCACTTTTAGTGTCGGACCTACATACGTGGCCCCGGGCTCCCGTCAGACCATTTGTCCACTGCTACCAAGAACACGGATAGTGGCGGGAAAGCTTTGAGTTGTGGGTAGGCGTCGGCGGACAGGTACCAATAATTTACGGCGAGCACGGGGGAGTTAGTTACGTTGGCGCCCCAGTCTGCGTCGTCTCTCTCGGTTCGGAAGAACATCAGGTGAGGCATATTGTGGTCGCCACTGTCGGTCAGGTAGGAAGACCTCGCCATCATGTAGGAGACAGCCCCCAGCTCGAGAGATGGCAATTTTCTTTTGTCGATCGCGGCTTTGATTGCGGCGATGACTTCTTCCTTGGAATGTCCAGCCAGAAGTAGATCGGTGCGTTTATACGCGTATGGAAGGATCGAGCGCGCGGCAGGCGGGTTGAGGCAATCTGCGGCACGGATTTTCGGGTTCCAGAACTCGGGATGGTCGAACATCGCCATCCAGCTGCGTCCAACCCAGCAGACCCAACCGTTTTTTCCTTCGATTGCGGTTTTGTATCCGTGGCGGGTCAGGACGAGAACTGAGGCTTCGCGCGAAACGGCGTCTGGCGCGGCGCTCCGGGCCAGGGCGATTTCCGCATCACGATTCATCAGATATTGTTGGATCGGGGCCATCCTGGGATACGTTTGTTTCGCGTCTTGTGCGGCGCCGGGCAACGACGCCGCCGCGATCAGGGCGGCCACAATGGCGAATGCAATCGGTAAACTGCCGCGTTCTTGATTTCGTGACATTCTCTTTCGATTCATCGATCTCCTCCGTACTTTTCGGTTCCGTTCTTCTCCGTTCCACTTCGATCAAGCCCGCTTTCGTCAAATGCTTATCGGGCTTCCTTCCCGTCGGACCACCGTCGCACAGGAATCACGAACTCTGTGAGGCGCTCGCGGTCGTCGCTCATAGCGACGATGGGAGAACCCGGCTGATTCGCTCCCCAAGCTGCGGGAGCGGTGTGCGAAAAATAAAACATGAGGTGAGCTGGCCAGTGTGGCACGGTATCGCCGCCGTATCCTTGCTTCGACATCATGTAGCACATTGCCCCGTTTTCCATCGCCGGCAGTTCTTTTTTTTCGATCGAGGCCGCGATGGTCTCGTCCGTTTCTGCTTTCGTGCGTCCTGCCAGAATCAGCTCGGTCCTTTTCAGGTTGCGCGGAAGGAAGGAATGCGCGGCGGCCGCGTTGTAGCAGACCGGGACCCGCACTCTGGAATTCCAAAAATCAGCATCGGGAGCGGAAGTCCACGACCGTTCCACGACACAAACGAAACCATTTTTGCCCGGGACCGCCGTTTCGAAACCGTGACGTCCAAGGATCAGGACCTCAGCGTCGCGTGAGATAGACTCAGGTGCGGCGCTCCGAGCCAGGGCGATTTCCGCATCGCGATTCATTAGATATTGATCGACCGGGGCCATCTTCGGATAGGGCGTTGCGGTATCCTGCGCGGTCACCCGATACGGGGCGAGCACAACGAGCAGCGCCAAGCTTGTGATTGCGATTGCAGCAAGCTTCTTTCTCCGCATTGTTTTTTCTCCTGAGAAATGGGACTTTTGGACGCGGACTACCTTCGACGCGCAGTGCGCGCCTTGAGCAATAGATTTTTGTGTGTGGGCTAGGGTTACTCCGCCGGATTGAAGAAGATCTCTCGCACCTCGACCTTCCCCCGTGCGGCAGCGACGCCTTTGCGCGCCCATGCCAGCGCCTCGTCCATGTCAGCGCATTCCAATATATAAAGACCGCCGATGTGTTCCTTGGCCTCAAGGTACGGCCCGTCGGTGATGAGGACTCGGCCATCGGTCTGCGCTCGCAGCGACTTTGCGGACCCAAGGCCACCAGCGAATTTCAGGACACCGGCGGCATCCATCTCTTGGTTGAACGCGTGGATCGCGCGGCCCATCGCTTCATCCACTGTGGACGGGTCGAAGTTGTCGGGGATGTAACCAGCAACCAAATATTGCGGCATTGTCTTCTCCTGTCTTAGTCCCTTCAAGCGGCTCTTTGCCGGCCTTCACTAGAACGACGAACCGCCAGACCGGAATTCTACAAGCCGTCGGGAAGATTTTTATTTCTGGGAATTTCTTAGTTCTGGCCGCGGCTTCAGACAGTTCGTAGGATGCACTTCGCAGGTTTTTCTCTGTTTCCAAGGAGAAGATGCTCTCCTCGCCTGCCTCCAGCCATTTAGAGAATTCCGCCATCGCATCATAGCTGGCCTGATCCTGCCCGTCATGATCCCCGGAAGTTGGCGGTGCCAAGCACGAGAATCAGTAATGACAAGTCTTAGTGCTGTATCTGAAGCGCCCACGAGCGAAGAGCTGGGAGTTGAGACGCTGTGGAGGGGCGCTTCAGATACAGCGACTTGAAGGAAGCCGCCTCGCCGGTCATGTGACGCTGCGTGACGGTATAGTGCACCCGGTCGATCTGGATGTGAAATTGATGTTCTGGGTGATGCTCGTCGCCGGACTTTTTCTGCTCCGTATCGTATTTCTCGTGGTTCATGAGAACCTCCTTGGCAATCGGTATCATGATACCACGGCATCATGGTACTTGACAATCATGATGTCACGGTGCAGTATGGAGCCATGAAACCCATTAAAGCGATGACCATCCGTCTTTCTGAAGAACAGGCTGACGCGCTTGAGACCGTCGCGGCCGTGGAGTCTATGCCGGTTTCGGAAGTGATTCGCGCCGCGATTGCTGAGCACATCGACAGTCGGAAGAAGGACCCGGCCTTTCAGGACGGCCTAAAAGAGCGGCTCGAAAGGGCAAGGCGTCTGCTGAGGAAGTAGGGTTGATCCTCCACAATTCTCTTCTTCTCGTCCGCCGGCGGCCGCACGGAACTTGATGCTCTAGCGGCATTCGTTGCAAAACCAAACTGGCCCACCCGATCATCGAGCGATGTTCATTATTGTAGAGTAACTATTTCTATACGCTCCAAACACGCTTCAGAGAGCCATCCGTTTCGCGTGGTTTCAGTCAGTTACGACCAAATGTGGTGCTGTCACGGCAGAGGCTGCGGGTTCGAGTCCCGTCGTTTCGGACGCTGGCTCTGACGCATGAGAGTTGACTCGTTAACCTTCCAATAGCTCGGGATGGATTTCTCGGAGCCATGCAATGGCACCGTCCTTCAGTTCGTTCGCGAGGCTCACTATTGCTACCAGGTCCTGGTCTGATACGGCACCAGCAACGTCATAAACTGATTTGTTCCGCTTGTTATTGAGGGTCTTGAACTTTTGAACGATCCTCGCGTTGGACTTTAACGTCAGTTCGAGGGACTCGATTGTTTTGGCGTGATGGCCGGCTTGCGTGACGGTGCGATAGCCGGTGGCACGCAGTGCCATCGTGGCAATGCAGAGCGCGGCGTTGAAAGCGGCAATGAATCGAAGATCGGTCGATACTGCTTCGACCTTGGCATCGGCGAGACTGCGGTCCACAATTCCTAGCAGACTTCTGATTTCATCCGGACTTGTCGGTTCCCGCCGTAGCCAGCCGTACTCCACCCACTTTTCCAAGCTCATCGTCATTTCCCACCAAGAATACCTTTTGGCCTTTCACAACGGCGTTCAAGAAGTGATTTCGACTGGCAATCTTCGACTTAAATTCTGCGACGGAATATACGGTCGGGTTGATGGGGCGGCCAATGCTTTTTTCGACCGGAGAGAGCCGCGATAGAACTTCGTCAAGCGAGGCCTTCCCAACCACCATGAGATCGACGTCGCTCTGCGTTGTTTCCTCTTCTCGCGCAACTGACCCGTACACAAATGCGACCACGATTCGCTTTGAGAGAGGCTGCAGAGCCGCCTGGAGAATACTGAAGATGCCTACCGTCTTCTTCACTAGGGCCTGCATCTCTCGAAATATAGGTGCGTTTCGATTGGCCTGATAGAAAACCTGACTGCCGACGGATTTGCGAAGGATCAGTCCAACTTTCGCCAGATTTTCGAGTTCTCGTTGAACTGTGCCGACGCTGGCCTCTATTTCGCGTGCGATTTGTCGCGTGTAAAAAGATTGATCTGCACGGCCATAAAGCAAGGCTAGGAGTGCTCCCCGCGTCTGGCCGAATAACAGGTCCGCGAGACCGTTGTTCGCTGTACTCATTCCGAGAACAAGTGTACTCACAATGAGAACGAGCTTCAAGGGCCTAACGACGGTCTTTGCCGAGCTTACGTGTCCTCTTTATTGTTTCTCCGAACCGACGCTTGGGCGAACATCGATTAGCTGGGATGAGGACGGCGGTCGCGTCCATTTCTGCCGAGTCGGCAACGAGAAGCTGGCTTGTGGAAAGTGATTTCGACTGACATTCCATCAGCCGCCTCTCATATATAAGTGGGCCTGTAATCAATACCGCGCGGTTCTGACAGTGTGCGGACGATGTGTCTCTTTTCGCTGGCGAAAGAGGAAACCATGCCACTCATTCCGTTGATTCTGGAAGGGCGTACTCGGAACATGCGATCCGGTCTCCTACGTATTTGACCTCAATCACAGTATTGGTTAAATCCCGTGCCCCGATGTGGTCGAGGGCGGCCTTGAAGAGCTCTCGCTGAAGAACGGGCGTGACATTGGGGACGATGATGATGATGCCTGGATGCAATGGCTCCTTGTCTAGGAGCGCCAAAAAATCAGGACCGTTGTTGGTTACAAACGTAAAATCCCTCTCGCGGATCACTGGCAACAGCTGCCAGTCTTTCAGACCTCCAAGGCTTAGGAAGTTGACATGATCGGCGGCATAACCTGCGGCGTGCGCCACTTGCACCAGGGATGTGTGCAGACATTCATCGATCAAGAATTTCATTGTCACCCGGCAAGTGAACGGCGCTGACGGGTTGTCCGAATAGGCTTTGTTCTAGCCCAAGGTTTGGTCACGGGGCGACCGCGGCGAGGGAATGCCTGAACGTAGAACGGGGCGATTGCGACCTTTTCTTTGTCAAGAGATGGGTAGCCTTCCACAATCTCCTCTGGAGTTGCTCCTTGGTTCAACATGTCCGCGACCAACTGGACCGGAATCCTCGTCCCCCGGTAGACGGGCGACCCGCGCATAATGTCAGGATCGGAAACAATCATCTCCTCTGCACGTTGGAGCCTCTCTAGGTCCTGATCGAGTTCCTGCCTTGCCGACTTTACTTGGACTACGAGCACTGACCCCTCTGTAAGGCAAACGACGTCGATCTCGGGCGAATTCTCAATCTTTTTTGCAATGGCACGGCGTGTGGCCATCGGCAAGAGCCGCACCCCCTTGGCCTCGAGACGCAAATATAGCAACTGCTCTCGGGTGAGCATTCTTTGGAGGGAACGCCCCGTGCGGCGTAATCGCGGGCAAATGAGGCGCCGCTCGATAAGCTTATGAACTGTGCGAAGCGGCAAATTCGCAACGGCGGATGCCTGTGCCGGGGTGAATTCCATCTTTTCCATGGAGCAATTCTACCCCCAACAGGGTATAATTATCAAGATCCGTTGAGCAAACCGGTAACGAAGGTCCATCGTCCAAACCTGCTGGCGTTCCAGGTAAGACCGTGCACGGGGCGGAGTTCAATGTAAGTCTCGCAAATGGCCGGCTAACGGCCGATCATCCCGCAATGAGAGTTCAAAGGGGAAGCGATCACCTTCAAGAACAAGCAGGAAGTCTTCACGTTGTTTTTCTTTCCACAAATGATACAATGCTTACAACAGTTACACCAAAGGAGTATCGATGAAGCACGTGCGTTCAATAGTGCTCAGTATGCGTTTGCCGGTGGAGAGTGGAAAACGTTTGAAACGCATCGCGAATCGGCACGGCTGGACACCGAGTGATGCTAGCGCTCGCTTGGTGGAAGAGGGTTTAAGGAGGTCGGAATTTGCCTTCTTGGATTTTCGGGACTCACCGGCAGGCCGGCAGGCCTATATCCAAGGAAGCTCGCTAGCGATATGGGAAGTCATATTGCTTCTTCGAAGCTACAAAGGAAATGCCAAGGACGTGGCCAAACATCTAAATTGGCCGGAAGCGAAGGTTCGAGCTGCGCATAATTACTCGGAGGCGTTCCCCGAGGAGGTGAACGAGGCAATAGCAGAGAACGATTCAACCGATTTCGACAGCCTAAAGCGCATGCTTCCGCAAGCGGTCGATTTTGTCGCCAGCAAGGCCAAGCGGGGGTGACATGCTCAAGCTGCTTCTCGACGAGCACATTTCCCCGGCGGTAGCGAGTGGCGTTCAACGTCGGAATCGATCGCTAGTCATCCACTCAATGGTGCAGTGGGAGAGGGGAAACTTTCTTGGGAAGGAAGATTCTATTTACTTGTTAGAAGCAGCGAGGCAACGGTTGACCCTCGTCACTTATGATCGCAGGACGATTCCTCTGTTGCTAAAGATCTGGGCAGAGGAAGAGCGATCTCATGGCGGTGTGATCTTTGTCGATGAAAAGACAATCTTGCCAGCAGACATTGGGGGGCTTGTTGGGGCTCTGATTTCACTCGCTGGTGAGGCCGGGGAGATGGACTGGACCAACCAAGTGTACTTCTTGCGAAGCGGACGCTGATGCGTCAACGCGATCACACAACACAAACTGGGAACGACTTCTCGGATGCTGTGTTCCTGCGGGAGCATGGCTGTCTGGAGTGACCTCCACAAATGAGACACTCGTAAAAAGCACACTGTGCAGGGAAAGGAACTGCAGGTGGCAAAGAAACGAGTGGGTCGATATCCGAAGGAATTCCGCCGCATGGCAGAGGAATTCAACAAGCTTCTGGACCAAGCTCGCTCAGCGGCCAAGAGAGCTGGGATCACGAGGGTGGATGTGAAGGCCGCGATTGCCAACGTCCGCCGTCGGGCAAGATGAAAATCAAGGCGATCTTAGACACAAACGTCTTCATTTCAGGGTGTTTTGGAAGGGCCCTTCGTTCGAGATTCTCAAAGCTTGGCAGGAACGGCGCTTTCACCTTGTGATATCGCTGCCCATTTTGGATGAATACCGTCGCGTCCTCAATGAGTTTGCGTTAGAACGGCGGATGCCAGTGCTGAACTCCGTTCTCAAAGTTATCGAACTCCACTCGGAGATCGTTAAGCCGATCTCGTTTTCCCAGCCGGTTTGCCCTGTCACCGCTCACGACATAGCCAGCACCTGCAGCAAGTCCAGCCTCCAGAGAGCGCAGACTAGAATCGAGAATCTGTAGAGGTCCGGTGCTTTGGTTTCAGTGTGGCGGATGCGACTGACAGCCGACAAGAAGGATATGGTTTCGGAGCGTCAGCCGCGCAAGAGTTTCCGGCAGGCACCGGCCCGCGTGGTGAGCCTGCCGGCCAGCCGATGAGTCAGGGGGTGTGTAACTCCTTCCTCGGTCATGCGCCGCTCAATCTCGGGAACATGGTCGGCCAACTGGCCCGCAAGTTCATCGACACGATGAACGAGTTCGTCGGGATTGATGCCCAGCTCTTCGGCTTGTCTACGCCAGTGACGAAGCTGAATGTTGCGGAAGCGGTATTCGCCGCCGAGCTTCATGGAAAGCTTGACGTGCTGAATGTCGATTTTGGGATACGGAAAGACACTAGCCAGATCGTACAGCGGCGCCAGACGCGTCCGGCCGCCGGCGCCGATGAGCAAGGCATAGTTCTTGGCATGGGCATCCGTGCCCACGATCAGCCAATTGAAGGCAACCGAGTCGAGAAAGGTGCGCACGTCCTCGGCCGCGCTTCCGGAATAGGTTCTCAACAATTCGCCGATGTCGCGGATGCCGGGGCCACCTTCATTTTGATATTTGCTCGTCGGCGGGATGCCGAGCGCCTGGCAGATGTCTTCCTGGTGCACGCGACGCAAACCGGCTTCCGTGCGAATACGGTCGTAGCGTTCGACGACGATGGCGACTTCGTCGCCGAAACGCATGATCCGAGAATCAACCACGGGAAGGCCGAGAGAGTGTGCCAATTCGAGACAGAAGTGTTCGTTCTCGGCGTGCCCTGCGAACTCGCCTGATGGCGGCTTGAGAATATGCGTCGTGGGGACACGTCCGGAGGGCACTCCCCACCTGCCGTTCTCGAACAAGAGAGCAGTTTTTGGCTGAGCGCCAGCAAGGCTGAACTGGCCCGTGTCGCGCGGGATACGCCATGCCGAATGGTCCTCGCGAAGCGCCCGCAGGCGCTGCGCAATGTCGGCTTCGGTAAGCCATTCGATTTCAGGGGGCGCAGCGCCGAGGATGACCTCCAGGCGTTCGGGACGGACGAACTGAACCGCGCCCGCGCAGTCTTCGCCTACAGCGGAGAGAAGGCTGAAGGCGTTTCTGGCGGAGACATGGAATTTCCGCGCCCACTGGTCGAGCACTAATTGATTGTCAGGAAGCAGGCCCCATAAAAAGGGATCTACCTGGGCGTTCCCGTGCTGCGCAAGCGCGAGGGGCATGGATAACGAAAGAGGATAAGCATTATCCGCGGTGCGCCAGTCCTCGTTATATGTGAAGGTCAATCTTGCCCGATTGTCGCGCGTGACGCGTCCCATCTCCCGGCCGTCAAGAATGGCGATGAGTTCGGGCGTGATTTTCTGTCGCTTCATTTTCTTTCTCGCGCGCACCCGCGACGATCGAATCAATGTCGATCGGCGGCGGACCTTTCTGGCCCTTAGCTGTTCCGGGGTCCTCAGACTTCAGATTGATACCGAGGGCTTCGACGGTGCGGAGTACAAGGCCGATTTCGGCCCTGGGCTTGCCCTTCTCAACCTCAACGATCCACTGCCGGCTGACCCCAACCTTCGCCGCGAGGGATTTCTGGTCAAGGCCCAGCTTCGTTCGGCGGTCGCGGATAACCGCGCCCAGGTCGACTGGTGTTCGGATGCGCATGGCTGTTGCCCCCAATGTCAGCGTTCGACGACAGTGTAGCAAAGTCAGCGAACGGCGACAACACCAAAGTCAGCGAGCGGCGACTTTCCCGAATGTCATCGATCGCCGACATAAACAAGGGGAACCTGGTATCTTGAGTGTCGCGAAGCATCTGGGTTTGAGGGTTGCTTACGTCGACCTCGGCGAGGATGTTTCCGGACTGCTGATCAGCAAGGGGCAAGCGACCGCCATTGCCATTCAGGCCAGCGATGCGCCGAATCGAAAAGGTTCACAATCGCACACGAGATTGGCCACTTCTATATCAGACATCAGTTCGAGCCTGAAGGACACGTCCATGTAGATCA
>DAIDGW010000019.1 GCA_027452245.1 Acidobacteriaceae bacterium | reverse complement strand
CCGTGTGGGAAAGGAACGAAGTTATGCAGGATTGTTTCCGTGCCGGCGAGCGCCGGGCGCGGGATGAACATCGCTAAGATCACTAAAAAAATGAGCAGGCGCAGTCCTGGACATCTCATGATTCACTCCTGAAGCAGAATGCGGGCCGAACGAGGAGTTGGGGAAACTCCGGCCGGGGAAGTATATCTCAATCCAGAATCAGCAGCAGAACGCCCTTTGGCGCCACCCTGGCTTCATCGAACCAAGGCTCCGGTCCATTTCCGGAACACAGAAAGGCCGGGTGCTTTCCCTTCAACGATTGGTTAGCAGGTCCCCGCAGAGAGTAGCGGACCCCTGCGTCGCCGTTTCTACGGTCGGTAAATTACACAGGCAAGAACACCGGAGCACTCCGGAACCTGAAATCGCGTCGCAAGACACAAATCCGGAGCTCAATTTTGTGTCCGCTCAGCGCGGGAAGCATGCTTCCGCGAAGATTCTCCTTCCAGCTTTACGCGCGTCGAGTAGCAATAATCGTGTACCGCGTGGCCGTGCTCGTCGGTCTTGCAATGTTCCAGCGGAACTTCTTTTCCGCAGATCCAGCAATAGGCACGGAGTTTCCGAGTCATAACGCCTCCGTATGCAAGCCTCGCTAAGTTTGAACTCCATTGTTTTGTCACAGCCTATCTCGCGCGGCAATACCGCCCGTTTCCGAGCGGCGGAGGGGTAGATCACAGTACGCCCCGGTCAACCTTAAAGAGCACTCCGTAGGTCAGCAGACTCGTGCGTAGAACGTTAACACCCTCTGGCACTCAAAAATAAAGGCAAAAAATGCTTGCAAAATAACAAGTGTTATAGTTAACTACAACACTAAAGAACGACAGATCTGGCGTTCGGATGCAAAACGAGCCTCGGGAGTGAAAACAAAAAGGAGAAGACTCATGAAATCCGTTCGCTTTCAGCCGGTGCTTCTGCTCGCGGCTGTGATGACATTGCTTTCCACCATGGCGTTTGCCCAGACTGATGCGCAAAAGTCATTTGACGACCTGAAGACCCTGGCCGGCGACTGGGAAGGCCCCGTTACCGTAACTCCGCCGCAGCCTGACATGTCCACCGGCAAACCGGTCCATGTCTCCATGCGCATTACGTCCCGCGGCAATGCCATCGTGCACGAAATGCAGGAAGCCGGCACCCCTCTGGATGCTTCGAAGTACGATCATCCGGTCACCATGCTGTACTTGAACGATGGTCAGCTGAATCTTGTGCACTATTGCGATGCCGGCAATCGTCCGCACATGATCGCGCGCAACTCCGACGGAAAAACCGTCGAGTTCGACTTCTCGGATCTTTCCGGCAGCAATCAATACGGGCACATGTACCATGCTGTCTTCACCGTGATCGACCCCAATCATCACACTGAAGATTGGATTTACATGATGCCCGGGGACAAGCCGGTGCATGCGCATTTTGACCTGCACCGCACGCACTGAGAACGTTTGAGATGGCGCGGCCTCAAAGCCGCGCCGTAATTAACCTGGGGATTGGAGTTGAGGTAGCGCGACTTGCACGACCGCTGCAAACCCGGCTGCCGAAAGGAACGATCAGATGCCCTCGAACTTAGAACCGGACGTGATTTCTGCTCTCCTTCTGGCAAGGCTGTGCGGCATCTTTGCCTTGGCGGGGATCGTCACTGGTGCCTTCGATATCGGCTATGTCCAGAGCACCATAATGGTGGATGGCAACGCGCAGGCCACGATCCACAACATCCTCACGCATCCAATGCTGTTCCGCATGGGATTTTCGGCGCATCTTTTCGAGATGGTTCTGAACGTCGGCGACGAAATTCTCTTCTACATTCTGTTCAGGCGGGTGAACCGGATTTTGGCTATGACCGCGCTTTTCTGCGGGTTTGTGGGAATCGCCGTCGAGAGCCTCGACCTGGTCAATGCCTATGTTCCCCTGCTGCTGGCCACCGAAGCAAATACGTTGAGTACGATTGCTGCTCCGCAGTTGCAGACCTTGTCTTACCTTTTCCTGCGCTTGCAGGATGTCGGCCTGCTCATCTCGTTCGTGTTTTATGGGCTTGATGAAATGGTGAGCGGGTTCCTGATTTTTCGCTCGGGCTTCATCCCCCGCGCGATCGGCGTGCTACTGGGCATTGCCGGACTTTGCTATTTCACGCACAGCTTCCTGAACTTCCTGGCGCCTGCGCTCGACGCGCGTTTATACCCGTACATTCTGTACGCCTGTTTTCCCGGGGAAGCTTCGGTCGCCTTGTGGATGGCTACGGTGGGACTGAACGTTGCCAGGTGGAAAGCATGGACAGCCGACACGGAGTCGACCCTGAGGCCCCAAGTCGCTTAGGCTTGTTTGCTTTGAAAGGGCGCGCCTTCAGGCGCGCCGTACCGAACGCATCATAAGCAGCGGGCTTTAGCCGCTGAGGAACGTCATGGACCGCGAGTGGAATGACAATCAGCCGATTTATCGCCAGCTGCGCGACCGCGTTGTGGCGATGATCCTCGACCGCGTGCTCAAAGAAGGCGATCCCTTGCCTTCAGTGCGCAACGTCGCGGCGGAATATCGCGTCAATCCGCTCACCGTCCTCAAGAGCTACCAGGAACTGGTGGATGAAGACCTGGTGGAGAAACGGCGGGGGCTCGGCATGTTCGTGAAAACCGGGGCGGAAAACTTGCTGCGCTGCGGCGAGCGCGAGAAATTCCTCAACGAAGAATGGCCGCGTATCCAGGAAACCATCCAGCGTCTCGGGCTGAATGCTGAAGAACTGCTGAATGGCGGAAATCGTCGGGCGAAATCGAAGAAGGAGGAGCGCTAAATGGCATACATTGAAGCCCGCGGCTTGCGGAAGAACTTCGGCACGACGGTCGCTCTCGACGGCGTGGACTTGCGCGTGGAGGAAGGCCGCATCCTTGGCCTGATCGGGCCCAACGGAGCGGGCAAGACTACCGCACTCAACGCCATCCTCGGGCTCACTCCGTATCAGGGAGAACTGAAGGTCCTGGGGCGCGATCCCTGGAATGAACGCGATCAGCTCATGCGCGATGTCTCCTTCATCGCCGATGTCGCTGTCCTGCCGCGCTGGATCCGCGTCTCGCAGGCGCTCGATTATGTCGCGGGCGTGCATCCGCGCTTCGATCGCGCCAAGGCCGAAAGTTTTCTCGCCAGGACAACAATCAAGCGCGCCAGCAAAGTGCGCGAACTCTCGAAAGGCATGGTCGCGCAACTTCATCTCGCGCTGGTGATGGCGATTGACGCCCGATTGCTGGTGCTCGACGAGCCGACGCTCGGCCTCGACATCCTCTATCGCAAGCAGTTCTACGATTCCCTGCTCAACGATTATTTCGACCGCAGCCGCACCATCGTGGTTACCACGCATCAGGTCGAAGAACTGCAGAACATCCTCACCGACCTGATGTTCATCGATCGCGGACGCATCGTCCTGAATTGCAGCATGGACGAGTTCGGGATGCGGTATGCGGAGGTCACGGTGAATCCCGATCGTGTCGCAGCGGCGCGCGCGCTCAAACCGATGCAGGAGCGCCAGGTACTGGGCCGCAGCGTGTTCGTGTTCGATCATGCCGATCGGCAGAAGCTGGGCGAACTGGGGGAAGTCCGCACCCCCGGCATTGCGGATTTATTCGTGGCCGTGATTGGTAACCATGCCGCCGAAGGAGTTGTGCAATGAACGGAGAATCAAACGCGGTTCCCGAGACCATGGTCAGATCGCAAGCGACGACGGCGGCGCGCGCAAACAACGGCCGGGCGTTCTACTGGTCGGTCCGGCGGGAAATCTGGGAGAACCGCGCCGTTTACCTGGCGCCGCTTGGTGTCGGAATTATGTTCCTCATCGGATTCGCCATCAGCACTCGACACCTGCACTCCACTCTGCATGGCATGGGTGCAATCGACCCCAAGCTCTACCAAGAGGCGATCGGAATGCCTTACGACGTGGCTGCGGCTGCGATGATGGCCACGGCGATTCTGTTCAGCTTTTTCTATTCGGCCGACGCCCTCTATGGCGAGCGCCGCGACCGCAGCATCCTGTTCTGGAAGTCGCTGCCCGTATCGGACACGACTACGGTGCTCTCCAAGGTCGTTGTTGTGCTCGTCGTGGTTCCGGTCATAGCCACCGCCTTCAGCATCATTTTGCAGTTCGTGATGCTGCTCTACAACAGCGCTGTTCTTCTGGGGGACGGTGTGAATGTCGGCACGCTCTGGAGCCACTTCCCTCTTGGTCGACCCAGCCTCCTGCTGCTTTATCACCTGATGACGGCGCATGCCCTGTGGCCGCTGCCCGTGTATTGCTACCTCATGCTGGTTTCTGGGTCGGTGCGCCGCGCTCCGTTATTGTGGGCAGCCTTGCCCGTGGTCGCGGTCTCGGGAATCGAAAAACTGCTGTTTCACACATCAGTTTTTTTGTCGCTCATCGGCGGCCGGATGATCGGCAACGCTCCCGGACTGGACATCGGGCCGCAAGACGTTATCCCAACAGGCCCCATGACCCACATCACGCCCGAGAAATTCCTGAGCACGCCGGGCCTGTGGATCGGACTGCTGCTCAGCGCCGTATTCCTGTTTGCCGCCATCCGGCTGCGCAGATATCAGGGACCGGTCTAAAAGCTATTCGCTCTTGGCATCACCTCGAAGCTCCGCGCCTGAAATGGTAGATCCCCGACTCCAGTCGGGGGCGAGCAAAGCGAGCGGAGCGAGAGATCTTCGCGTTAGCCTTGGGCAAGCTTCTCGTTCCCCCCAGCTTCAGGAATGCCTCCTGCTGCGCTTGGAAGCAGGGTAGGAGCGCCTCCATCGCATTTCCTGAGGGGGTTGTGTCGCGGCGAGCATCAGAGCCTCCCAGGGAAAGGTAAATCGTTTTAACTGTGCCAGCTATGTCTATGATAATGAACAAGATACGAAACGTTATTTACACAGCACTTAAACATATCTATCTCACTTAGCTTCATTTGCTTAGGGACCTCTTGCACCATTTTCGGTGCATGATGGGTCTTGACTTTTCGATGGCGGAGGCCGCTTGGTGCGGGCTCGTACAATATCGGCGCCCCTCATTCGTCTACAGCAGGGATGACGGACGCGGCGAGCCCGGAATGGACGGCACTGGAGCGCATGGCACGCGAACAGAGCGCGCGCGAAGAAGACCGGCGCATCTCGGAGGTGGTCGAGCGCGAGCGCTCCCGGCTACGCAACTTCATTCGCAGGCGTGTGCCCGATCCCGAAGATGTGGAAGACATTCTGCAGGACGTGTTTTACCGGCTCGTTGAAGCCAATCGCCTGCTGATGCCGATCGAGCACGTCACGGGATGGCTGTACCGAGTGGCCCGCAACCGCATCACGGATCTATTTCGCAAGAACGAGCCGGAAACTTTCAGTGATGTGTCGGTTGGAAGCGAGGAGGAAGACGAATTGTCTTTCGAGTATCTGCTTCCCTCTCCCGACGACGGCCCGGAGGCGCTTTATCTTCGCAGGGTCCTGCTGAATGAGATGAAGCGTGCCTTGGCACAGCTTCCCAAAGACCAGCGCGAGGTGTTTATGGCGCATGAATTTGACGGAACAAGTTTCAAAGAGCTATCCGAGAAGACCGGGGTGAATGTGAACACCCTGCTGGCGCGCAAAAGATACGCCGTGCTGCATCTGCGCGAGCGCCTGCAGCGAGCGTACGACGAATTTATGAAATGAGGGATGAACTATGAGACGGAAATGGTATTGGGTTGTGCCGTTAGCGATGATTGCGATTCCGCTGTTTCTCTTCATCGGCGGCGAGGTGGTGATGCGTCTTTGGAACTGGCTGCTGCCGGCGATCTTCGGCTGGCATCAGATCACGTTCTGGCAGGCGCTGGGAATCCTGGTGCTGGCCCGCATTCTCTTCGGCAGGCTGGGCGGACATGGCGGGCCTCCGTTTCGCCGGGATGGATTTCGCGGACCCTGCCGCAGGTTAAGTCCGGAAGAGCGGGAGAAATTCCGCAACGCCATGCGGGAGGGGTTTGAGTTTGGAGCAAGCGAGAAAGCAACTCCATAGACTCGCCGAGCGAAAATAAGTGGGATGCCCCATGTCTCGCTGGTGTTGCGAGACATGGGAATACTCACAGCCGAGTGTTCACTCGCCACAGACTTTCTTCTTTCCGGCGCTGTATTGTTTGTCCGTGCAGAATCATCCGCACCGATTCTACGGTGGACGTGATCTTCATCTCGTCACTTTCATCTGCTATCAACGCCAGCCACTGCTTCGTGATCCGATCAAGTGCGCTCTTTTCCTGGAAATATTTGAGCGGGTTCGCCGACGATTACCGGCTTGTGGTCTTGGGATATGTCGTGATGCCCGAGCATGTTCATCTTCTTGTCAGTGAACCACAATGGGCGACGCTCTCGACCGCCATACAGGCACTTAAGCTCGGTTTCGTTCGGAGTTTGGAAGGGGCCGTGGTTCCCAAGTCTCGCCGGTTTTGCGAGACATGGGAGAGAAACCGCCAGATCCCCCATCTGCGCTTTCAAAGTAAGCGCACCATTTTCGATTCGCAGAGGTATATTGGTCGTGCCAAGTGAAGCCTCCCAAACTCACCAAGGACCAACTAGAGGCCCTCTACCGACTTGAGCCGTCTCTCCAAGCGGCAGCCCTGAAGGGCGACTATGAATCTGCTCAGAAATACGCTCTATAAATCCAGAACCTCCTACGGGCCACTGGACATGAGACGCGACTCATGCAGGCCAAGCTCTGGCTATTTGAAGCGGCAATGGAAGAAGGCCATCTGACCGTCGCCATTCCGCAGTTGCTTCGAGGTGGAGTCGGCTTCGAGGAGAGGCTTTTCCGAGAATACCTATAAAGCCCTGCCCGGAGAAGCTCAGATTTTGGAAAAAGCGGCTCTCGGGCGGAGTACCTTTCGGTCCCTCAGGCGCGTACTCTGGAAATCGTTGTGCGATCCCGAGCACCCCATTTCATTCTTTCCGCAAAAAAAGAAGGGGCAGACGAATGCGTCCGCCCCTAGACAACCAGACCAGCACTTACACCAAGCCTTGATCCAGCATGGCGTTGGCGACCTTGAGGAAGCCGCCGATGTTGGCGCCGTTCACCAGATTGCCCGGCGTGCCGTATTTCTCGGCTGTTTCGTAGCAGTTCTGATGGATGGCGATCATGATTTTGTGCAGACGATCGTCCACCTCCTCGCGGGTCCAGCTCAGGCGAGCGCTATTCTGGGCCATTTCGAGCCCGGAGGTCGCGACGCCGCCGGCATTGGCAGCCTTGGCCGGCCCGTAGAGGATCTTGGCATCGAGGAACATCTTGGTCGCTTCGAGCGTGGACGGCATGTTCGCGCCCTCGGCCACCAGCTTGACGCCATTCTTCAACAGGTTCGCCGCATCCTTCGCGGTGATCTCGTTCTGCGTGGCGCTGGGGAAAGCACAGTCGGCCTTCACGTTCCACAGCGGATTGTGGTCAAGCTTCACGTCGGTCGGCATGAAGATGGCTTTCTTGAACTTGTCGGCGTAGTCGCGGATGCGTCCACGCTTCACGTTCTTCAGTTCCATGACGAACGCCAGCTTGTCGCGGTCGATGCCATCGGGATCGTAGATGACGCCGTTGGAATCGGATACGGCCACCGGCTTCGCGCCGAAGTCGAGCAGCTTCTCGATGGTGTATTGGGAGACATTGCCGCTGCCCGAAACCAGGCAGATCTTGCCTTCGAGCGTCTGCTTCTTGCTCTTCAGCATTTCATTGGCGAAGTAAACGCAGCCGTAGCCGGTGGCTTCCGGACGAATCAGCGATCCGCCCCAGCCCAGGCCTTTGCCGGTCAGCACGCCGGTGAATTCATTGCGCAGGCGCTTGTACTGGCCGAACAGATAGCCGATTTCGCGTCCACCCACGCCGATGTCGCCGGCCGGGACGTCCGTGTCCGGTCCGATGTGGCGTTGCAGTTCGGTCATGAAGCTCTGGCAGAAGCGCATCACTTCGTTGTCGCTCTTCCCTTTCGGATCGAAATCCGATCCGCCCTTGCCGCCGCCCATGGGCAGCGTGGTCAACGAGTTCTTGAAGACCTGTTCGAAGGCCAGAAACTTCAAAATGCCGAGGTTTACCGAGGGATGGAACCGCAGTCCGCCTTTATAAGGGCCGATTGCACTGTTCATTTCAATGCGGAAGCCGCGGTTGATCTGGATATTTCCCTGATCGTCAAACCAAGGCACGCGGAACATGAGTACCCGTTCCGGCTCGACAATTCTTTCCAGCAGTTTCGAAGACTGATACTCAGGATGCTTTGCCAGCACCAGCCTTAAGGACTCGAATACTTCCTGCACCGCCTGGTGGAATTCAGGTTCGGCGGGATTCTTTGCTTTCACACTAACCATCACAGATTCAATGTAGTCCGCCGGAGTCTTCACTGACGGCGGCGTCATCACAGACGTCATAGTTTTCCTACCTCCATAGGTGCAGCGTTAAAAACGTTATTCGTACAAATGCGATGGTGCCTGGAACAGCACACGATACCGTTTTCCATTCTGTGCCTGTAAAAACAACCCGCAGTGATAATTCTCACCGCCAGGTGTGATTGGAGTCACGGGGAGTGAAGGTGCTGAGGAATGAACGGGTTGCGAGGCGGAGAGGACAGTGCAAACATGGCACCTCCTGCTCGGGACATTGTGAGCGCAGAACGGCCAGGATGCAACTGGGGAGCAGCACGGTACAAAGGGAGCATCCGGAAACGGGAAAATACATCGAACCGGCGTTTTTATCCCCATTTTTGTAATCTTGTGCCCTCTCGGTGCAAATGCCATGACTGCCGGTTATGGGAAGATTCGTTATCCGCAACATCGATGACGCGACGATGCGCGAACTCAAAAGACGCGCAGAACTGCACGGGCGTTCTGTATCTGACGAAACCCGCGAGATCCTTGAGGCTGTATTGAATCCCGACCCCGAACGTGACCCCGTGGTTCGCGCTGGTGCGGGGAGGAATGCAGAGATCCTTCGTGGCAAGAAACGGCGCTTAAGATGACAAAATGGAAGCGTGCTTGCACACTTAGCAAATCCTTGGCAGTTGTTCCCCGCTGAGCATATCCACGACGCGGTTGCCGCCGATGCGGCTGCGGAGGACGACCGTCCCCTTCGGCCTCTCTTCGACTTTGCCAACGTAAGCTGCCCCGCTGGAAACGGGCACAGAACGTAACACCTTAAGAGCGCGCTCAGCTTGCACCTCCGGGACGAATGCGGCAAAGCGTCCTTCATTGGCCACGTAAAGCGGATCGAGGCCGAGAATCTCGCAAACTCCCTGCACGGTATCGTCGACGGCGATCAGTTGTTCGTCGAGCGTAATGCAGACGTCGCCGTCTCCTGCGATTTCATTCAGGGTGGTGGCGAGGCCTCCGCGGGTGAGATCGCGGAGACAATGCACCTCGATTCCGGCTTGAAGTAACGCTTCGACTGCGGGCCAGACGTTGGCGCTGTCGCTCAGGATGGGCGACTCAAATTCCAGACCTTCGCGGACGGAAAGAATGGCGACGCCGTGGCGGCCGAGGTCGCCGCTGACGAGGACGGCGTCTCCGGGTCGGACGGATGCGGGACCGATCGCGGTTCCTGCAGGGTCTAAAGCCCCTGCTTGTTCTGCGTCCAGACGGCGCGGCTGAAGCTGCCTCCTCTCAAGGCCGTTTGCGGGATCGATCCTCGACTCGATCACACCGATACCTGAGGTATTGATGAACATGCCGTCGCCTTTGCCTTTATCGACGACTTTCGTATCGCCGGTGACGAGTTTCACGCCAGCTTCGCCAGCCGCGTCGCACATGGAATTCACCACGGTGCGAAGCGTCTCCATGGAAAGCCCTTCTTCGAGGATGAATCCCGCGCTGAGGAATAACGGCCGGGCGCCGCACATGGCAAGATCGTTGACTGTGCCATGAACGGCGAGATCGCCGATATTGCCGCCAGGGAAAATCAGAGGGCGCACTACGAACGAATCGGTGGTGAAGGCTAGACGAGATCCGTTGATGGAGAGCACTGCACCGTCGTGCCGCTGCTCGAGTTCGGCGTTCGAGAAGGCGGGGATAAAGATCTTCTCGATCAACTGGTGAGTCAGGCGTCCGCCGCCGCCGTGGGCCAGGACGATCCGGTCGTCCGCGACCTTAGGCAACGGGCAGTTCAGCTCTAGTATTTTCGCGCTCTTGCCGTCTGCCATAGTGGTAATAAGCCGCGCAGGCGCCTTCCGATGAAACCATAGGCGCGCCCAGCGGATTCTCAGGAGTGCATTTCACGCCAAAGGCCGCGCACTCGTGCGGCTTTTTGAGTCCCTGCAAGATCAGGCCGCTGATGCAGTCTGGCGATTCTTCTGCCGGTTCGCCGCTGGCGGGAAAGCGCAGGTCGGCATCGTATTTGCGAAAGCGTTCGCGCAGGCGGAATCCGCTGGCGGGGATTTCGCCAAGTCCGCGCCACTGCCGGGGAGCGATCTCGAAAACTTCGGCAATTCTTTGTTGTGCCGGGCGATTCCCTTCCCGCCGCACTGCGCGGCTGTACTGATTTTCGACCTCGTGGCGCCGGCTTTCCAGTTGATCGACGATCATCAGCACGCCTTCGAGAATGTCGAGCGGCTCGAATCCAGTGACGACGATGGGAACTTTGTAACGCTCGGCAATGGGGAAATATTCCTCGTAGCCCATAATCGTGCACACATGGCCGGCAGCGAGAAATCCCTGGACCAGGCAATTTTCAGAAGAAAGCAGAGCTTCCATCGCCGGTGGAACCAGCACGTGCGAGATGAGCAAAGAGAAGTTTCGCACGCCATCGTGATCGGCCTGCCATACCGACATGGCATTGGCCGGCGCCGTGGTTTCGAATCCCACGGCGAAGAAGACGACTTGCTTCGCGGGATTGGCCTTGGCAAGCTTAAGTGCGTCGAGCGGCGAATAGACGATACGCACGTCGCCACCGCCGGCCTTCGCATCAAACAGGCTCCTGGACGATCCGGGCACGCGGAGCATATCGCCAAAGGAACAGAACATCACATCGGGCCGCTCGGCGATGGCGACGGCTTTATCGATCAATTCGATGGGTGTGACGCAGACCGGGCATCCCGGGCCATGCACCAGCGTGACTTCTTTCGGCAGCAGTTCTTCCAGGCCGCTTTTGACGATCGTATGCGTCTGGCCGCCGCAGATTTCCATGATCGTCCAGGAACGGGTGACCTTGCGGCGGATAGCTTGGGCCAGTTGGCCGGCAGCCTTGGGGTCGCGATATTCGGAGACGAACTTCACGCTAACTCCTCTGCCAGATCACCCATTTCCTGCAGGTACTTGAATGTGCGTTGGGCTTCTTCTTCGTCGACGACGCTGATGGCGAATCCGACGTGCACGAGGACGTAATCGCCGAGCCTGGCTTCGGGCGTGTAGGCAAGATTGACTTCCTTGCGGATGCCGCAGAAATCGACCTTGCCGCGACGGAAGTCGATGTCGCCGGTACCGTCAATCTCGATCAGTTTGCCTGGAACTGCGAGACACATGGCATCTCCAAACTTTCACCCTTGCAACGATTCGATCGCAATTTGGCCTAACGCAATGCCGCCATCGTTCGGAGGCACGCTGTGATGCGTGAACACCTGATAGCCTGCCGACTCCAACTTGGCTGCCGCGCGTTCCACCAGATAGCGGTTTTGGAAGACTCCGCCGCTGAGAACGACCTGCCGCAGCCCGGCCGTGGCAGCGACTTCGAGGATCCATTCGACCAGCGCATTGTGAAAGCGGGCGGCAATCAGCGGACGATCTACTCCGGTCTCTACATCGCCCATTACCTCTCGGATCAGAGGATCCCAGTTCCCGCTTCGCAAAGAGTACGATTCCTCGGTGCGCACAGCGCCGATCTCGTTCTCGAGCAGCATGGCGGCCTGGCCTTCGAAACGATTTTCGTGGGCCAGTCCGGTGATGGCCGCCACAGCGTCGAATAAACGTCCGACGCTGGTGGTCGAGACGACGTTGATGCCACGAGAGAGCATGGAAAAGATCTTGGTTAGATCTGAGTCAGTGGTTCCCACTTCTCGCAACAACGGCGAGAAGTGGGGCACCCCATTTCTCGCGTTTGCATCTTTTGAAGATCCGAAAACTTCGAACAGGAGGCTGGCGGCCGAGCGCCAACCTTGGCGGACTGCCGTGTCGCCGCCAGGCAACTGAAACGGACGGAGATGTTGGATGCGGTTGAAGCCGTCTCCGTTTACGTAGAAGAATTCTCCACCCCACATCGCGCCATCGAGACCGTATCCGGTTCCGTCCCAGGAGACTCCGACATAAGGTCCTTCGACTTCATTTTCAGCCGCGCAGGCTGCTACGTGCGCCTGATGATGCTGCACGCGAATGACCGGTAAGCCGGATTTCTCCGCCCATTGCGTCGACGCATAGTCGGGATGCAGATCGCAGACCACCGCCTCGGGTTGGAAGCTATAGAGCCGGCATAGGTCATCGATGGCGCGTTCGAAGGCGTGGCGGGCTTCTAAGGTGTCGAGGTCGCCGATGTGCTGACTGAGGAAAATGTCATTACCCACGCCGATGGCAACCGTGCTTTTCAGATGTCCGCCAACTGCGAGAACGGGAGGGACTTCCCTCTTCACTCGAATTCCGAGTGGAGCATATCCGCGCGCGCGGCGCAGAACGCCGGCGCGTCCGCGAGTGAGCCGCACCACCGAATCATCGCAGGCCCGGACGACAGGACGATTGTGCATTAAGAAATGGTCGGCGATCTCAGCAAGCCTGGTGCGCGCTTCCTCGTTGCCGATGGCGATGGGCTCGTCGCTGTAGTTGCCGCTGGTCGCGATAATTGGAAACGGGCACTCGCGCATCAGAAGGTGATGTAGCGGCGAGTACGGCAGCATGATTCCGAGATAGGGTGAGCAGTGCGCGACGTTGGGAGCAATATCGGTTCCCGGCTTGGGCTGCAAAAGAACGATGGGCGCGGCCCTCGACTGCAACAGCTCGATTTCCGCCGGAGAGATTTTGCAATACTGCCCCGCCATTTCGAGCGACGGCATCATCAGCGCGAATGGTTTTTCTTCGCGGTGCTTGCGTTCGCGCAATCGCGCAACCGCCTCGGCCTGGCGCGCCTCGACCAGCAATTGAAAGCCGCCAATGCCTTTCAGGGCAACAATCTTTCCGTCCCGGATTGCGGCAGCAGCTTCCTGAATCGTGCCGTCCAGCTTGGGTCCGCAGACTGGACACGCATTCGGCTGAGCATGAAAGCGCCGATCCAGAGGGTTGTCATATTCATAGCGGCATTTCGAACACAGCTCAAACCTCCGCATCGCCGTGTTCCGCCGGTCGTACGGAATGTCGAAGACGATGGTGTAGCGCGGGCCGCAGTGGGTGCAGTTGGTGAAGGGGTACAAGAAGCGCCGGTTATTCGGATCCAGAAGTTCTTTAAGGCAATCGGGACACGTGGCGAGATCGGGCAAAACGTTGACCGTCTTTACGGCGCCCGCCTCGCTAAAATGAATCTCGAAAGAGGCTGAATTTTCCGGGCTCAGCCAAGCACTCGCGCGCGCGGTCACGACCGAAGCGGCGGGTTTCTCGCGCTCGATCCGCTTGGCGAACTCTCTGACGCGTTCACCCGGACCCTCGACTTCGACCACCAATCCGCCGGAAGAATTCAGCACCCATCCAGTAAGCGATAACTGGGTGGCGAGGCGATACACGAAGGGACGGAAACCGACACCCTGCACGGCTCCGCGCAGTGTGATTCTGAGCCGCTGCGTCGTGTCTGGCGAGACCATCGACATAGTATTCCGTTCAGCTATCCGCAGCGTGCGCAGAGTACTGAGCCACGGCTTCCGGGGCTTTCGGGCGTGCGCTTAGAAATTCCCGCGCCAGCCTCTCAACTTCCGTCAGCAGACGGGGTATTGCGCCTGCAACCGGTGCAGACAAGGCCGAGCCGTGCGCAAACGACTCTCCCGTCACGGTCAGCAGATGAGCATGGGGAGTGGCTCCGTAGAGATCGCGTGCCAGTCCCAGCACCGCCGCGGGACTCAGTTCATGCGAGAATCGAGCCCGCGAGGAGCAAGCAACCAACGTCGCGCAATGGATTTCCCCGGGAACTCCCGATGTTGCCGCATCGATAAAGATGACAGCATCCGTCAAATGGATGCGTTCGGCCATGTCCGGCGTAAGCTGATGCACAGATAAAATCTCAACCTCTTCCTGCGTCAGCCGGGTGCGCAACCGGTCCGCAACGTGCCAGCCGATACCGTCGTCGCCCCGCAAAGGATTCCCATACGCGAGAATCAAAATGCGCTGCATGGATCCTTTTAGGGTCACAGCCTCCACTCATTCGCGAACCGTCATCACCGGACAGGCGGCATGCGCGATGACCTGATGCGCCGTCGTCCATGGAACATGCGTCGAACCGGCGCGATCTTCCGCCGGCTTTGCACCCAGCACGATCAGGTCGGATTCCCGCTCGGCGGCAACTTTCAGAATCAACTTCGCAGGATTGCCGAATTCCATTACGGTTTCCGGTGGATAGTGCAAACCTGCATCTTTTGGAACCAGATCGCGAAGCTTCTGCACGCCATCTTCAATCGGGCCCGGCCGCGCGCCGAGATCCTCGTAACCTTCGACCACATGCATCAGTGTAAGTCGTGCACCGAATTCCTCGGCGAGTTGGACTGCTCCACGCGCAATCGTCGGGGCGTCTTCTGCAAAATTTGTCGCAAACAGAATCTGGTGAATCGCCAGTTCTATAGGTGCCAGATCTCTTTTGGTTACGGCGAACGCCGGCAATTTGGCTCTGCCAGTGACCGCCGGTCCGATGGTCAGCACCGGGCAGGTGGCGTGCCGCAGAATGTCCTCGGCCACCGATCCTAGCAGCAACTTGCCCAGGCCGGTTCGGCCGTGGGTTCCGAGCACGATCAGATCAATGGCATTGTCCGCAATGACTGCTTCCAGGCCTTTCCATACCTGCCCATGGCGCACGTAACTGCGATGGGGCAGATCATCAAGATGCGCGGTGATCTGCTCGATTTTGGCCTTGGCATCGCTGAGCGCATCTTCGTAAATTGTGCCCATGCTCACATAGTCCACACCTCCGGTCATAAGCAGGAGGCTGGTATCGGATATGACGTGGACCACGTGAAGCGTGCTGCCAAAGTGGCGGCAGATGGCAGTTGCATAGGGGAACGCGGCATCGGAGGTGGCGGAAAAATCCGTGGCGAACAGCACGTTTTTAACCGCAGCCGTTTTGGATTTGATAGGGGGAGCGACAATACTCTGTTCGAGTAGCGTCATGGGACACCTCCACAACTGCCTCTACAGTCCCACTCTTTCTATGCACCGCCTATGGCGGGTGTCACTTTTTCACGTGATTTTAATCACAATTCGGCGACAAGTTCTGCCAGCTAAAGAAGATGGTGGCAGTCCAACTCATCGCAGTTGCTTGCGATCCGGCGCGTCACGATAGAATCCCTGCATGGCAAAGCAAGACGGTCAGCCGCTTCGCGGCAAGACGGCGGTCATCACGGGCGCAGCCAAGCGTCTTGGGCGTGCTTCGGCAATGGCCTTGGCGCAGGCAGGAGCGGATGTCGCCATTACCTATCGGCACTCGGGCCGCGAAGCTCGGCAAACTGTGGCGGAACTTGCCGATCTAGGCGCGCGAGCCCTTGCCTTGCCCTGCGATGTAACGGACGAAGCCAGCGTGCGCGCCATGCTGAAAGACGCGGCCAGCGCCCTCGGTCGGATCGATATTCTGATAAATAATGCCGCCAATTACGAGACGGTCGAGTTGGACAAACTCACGTTGAGGCAATGGGATCAGATGTTCGCCTCAAACGCACGGGGGCCATTCCTGGTTTCGCGGGAGGCGCTGAAGTATATGCGCCGCCGGAAGACCTTGCCCCCGCGCCTCCACGAACTTTCCGGACGCATAATAAACATGGGATCGCTTGGCGGAATTCGGCCATGGGCGACACATGCGCATTATTGTTCCTCGAAAGCCGCGCTACACATGTTGACGAAATTGATGGCCAAGGCGCTCGCGCCGGAAATCGCGGTGAATGCGGTCGCTCCCGGCATGGTCGATCTGGGGGAACGAGCGGCTGCGGCCTTTATGCGCCGCATGGCCCGACAAACGCCCATGCACCGGAACGGCTACGCCGAAGAAGTCGCAGCGGCCGTGCTGTTCTTTGCTACTGGGCCCTCATTCATTACGGGACAGATTCTGACCGTGGACGGCGGCCTGGGGCTATAGCCGCTTATCTACTCACTGTGATCGAGGCACTTGTTGACTCGGCGAGCGGCAAGATACATTGGGGCGAATGAAAAAGACATCCAGGCAAGCATCCGCTCCCCGGGTAGCCATCGCGATAATGGCCGCCGGAAAAGGGACCCGCCTTAAATCCCAGCATCCAAAAGTTCTGCATGAAGTCGGCGGCAAACCACTCCTCGCTCACGTGATCGCCGCCGCGACGCGAGTTGTTCCAGCGGAAGATGTTTACGCCATCATCGGCCACGAGGCGGAGCGCGTGCGCGCCGCGACTGAATCCAGCGGCGTCAATTTCGTGTTGCAGAATGAACAGCGCGGCACCGGACACGCACTCATGGTGGCGCAAGACGCTCTCGCTGGCTACGCTCACGTCATTGTGCTCTCCGGCGATGCTCCGCTGATCAGTTCGGCAACGATCGGGCAATTACTGAACTTCCATCTCGACCAGAACGCGGCCATGACCCTGCTCAGCGCCGATCTGGACGATCCCACGGGATACGGGCGGGTAATTCACGAGAATTCGCGGTCGGCGGCGGTAAAGGCCATCGTCGAAGAAAAAGCTGCCAGCAGTTCGCAAAAAAAACTGAAAGAAATAAACTCCGGATTCTATGTTTTCGCGGTAAATGACCTCTACGGCCACATCGACCGCCTCTCGACGGACAATGCCCACGCCGAGTATTACCTGACCGACATGGCGGCCCTGCTGCGGCGCGCGGGCAAGCGGGTCGTGGCCTGGAAGACGCCCAGTGCATTCGAAGTTCTCGGCGGCAATACCCGGGGAGAGCTTTCGGCCATCGATCAGATGATGCGTGCCGCCAAATGCCGCCAACTCATGGCGGACGGCGTCACCATCTTCTTTCCGCAAACCTGCGTCATCGACGGTGACGTGCACGTCGCACCCGACACGGTCATCGAGCCCTATGTACAGCTGTTGGGAACGACGAAGATTGGCGCCAATTGCCGGATACGCTCGTACTCTGTGATTCGCGATTCGGAGATCGCCGACAACGTAACCGTGCGTCCCGGCTGCATCATGGAAGACTCGCGCGTCGCGGCGGGAGCGATCCTTGGTCCCTATTCCCACCTGCGTCCCGGCAGCGAGATCGGCGAAGACGCGCACGTCGGCAATTTTGTCGAGACCAAGAAGATCAAATTAGGCAAGGGATCGAAAGCCAATCACCTTACTTACCTTGGCGATGCCGAGATCGGTGCTGGAGTGAATGTCGGCGCCGGCACCATCACCTGCAATTACGACGGCATCAATAAGCATAAGACCGTCATCGATGACGGGGTATTCATCGGCAGCGACAGCACTCTGGTTGCGCCCGTGCGCGTCGGGAAGGGCGCTTATGTGGGCGCGGCATCGTGCATAACCGACAATGTTCCCGAAGATGCCCTGGCAATTGGCCGCGCCCGGCAGATCGTGAAAGAAGGCTGGGCCGTCGGCAAGCGGGCGGAACGAAAGAAATAGACACAAAGGGGGCTTCCAGGTTTGTTGGCTGATGCGGAATCGTTGCGATCACAACCTTGAGAAAAAATCAAAGGTCCCCGCAAAGAGGACCTTTTGTGATCAAATCCGCAAGACGGTTAGTGTGTAACCGCAGCGAACAGTTCCGAGTGCATCAGCGATTGGAATTGCTGGTCGCTGGCCTTGAAGTGAACCTTCACATTGGAGCCGTCAGAATCGGCCGTGGTGTTGTCGACCGCCACTTTCTCGGCCGGTGTCGCACTCAGTTTCTTGTACAGCATGTAGCCCTTCAGCAGCGAGGAGACGGTGGCCGCTGTTGTCGAGTCTGCAGTTTCCACCGTCAGATCGAAGGCCACGCCGCTCTCAAAACTCATGGTGTAGCTCGACCCCAGCAGGCGCTTCTTCACCGTATCGTAATCGGCGATTCCCGAGGCCTGGCCCAGCGCCGCGCGCATCATGTTCTGCGTTCCGGATTGATCGAGGATGCTCCACACCGGCGAAGCGTCCACATTGGTCATCAGGTCGGACATGGTGGAATTGGCGTCGAGATTCAGGTTCTGGCCATCGCGCGTATCGAGCGCAAACTTCACCGCCGACGGATCGCCGAAGAGCAGCGTACTGTCATCGAGGAAGGTCATCATCATGCCGCCATCCATCGGATACAGTTCGGAGGTGCCGTATTTTTTGGGCGTGTATTTCTGCAATTTCATCTTCTTCAGCACCGCCTTGGCGTTAAACCCGCCGGCGGCTACGCCGATGCCTTTATTACCCTGCTTGCCCACCCGGAACTGCGCGAATGACAGCGTGTCAATGTCTTTGCTGGGATCGATGCCAATCCCCTTCAGCGCTCCTTCAAATTGCTTCAGATTGTCTGGAAGCACCTGCTGTTTTAGTGCCATAGCGGTCGGAGAGTCCTTCAGCGACCTGTAATCCACCGAAATTACCTGCAGCGTGTCGGAAGGAATCACCGCGCGCGCCGAGGAATTCAGCGGCATCGCCATGGCCACGCCCGCCAGCATCAGACAAACTGCTACTGCAAACAGAATCTTCTTCATACCCGCCTCAAAAGTGATCGAACCAAGTTGCGGCAAACTCCCGGTAGGATGCAAATTGCTTCCAGCCGTTTGCTTTAGACGGCAGACAAGCCCGCCACCTCTTTGCAATCTTAGGATCGTTCTATTTTACGTTACTTGCAGGTGATTGGGGGCGAACCGAAGGTACCTGCCTGTTGGCCGCGAGAGTACGCGCAGTTTACGAGTGAATGGCGCTCACCCGCTTGCGGACCTCCGCCGCGAACGCCTCGTCCATCAACGAAGATAAGTTGATCTCTACATTAGCCAGCGCTCCCGTGATGGCAGCCCGCGCCAGCGCGGCGGCGGTCGTCAGGTCGGACTTCATGTTGGGATTCGTAATCGGGCCCAGCGCTTGCGCAATTTGCGCGACCTGATACGCACTCTCCGCAACGCTCAGCGGAACCGCCGTGGCCTGCTTCAGCGCGGTTTCGACCAAGGCTTTCCCAGATTTTTCGTCCGCCGTCCGGGCTTCTTTGTAGGCTTTCATCACCGCGTTGAAGGCCTCGGCGTCCTGGTCGATTGCCGCCTTCAGTTGTTCGCGGACGGGAGTCAATTGCGCAATGGCCGCACTCAACTGCGTCTCATATTGCAAATACGCTTTTTTCCCCCGCGACATCGATGCCACCATAACGGCCAGCCCTGCTGCCATGGCCGCCGCAGCCGCCGAGGCACTGCCTCCGCCCGGAGCAGGCGTTGGCGCAGACAATTGCTCGACGAACGGTTCGACTCCGGCACGCAATCCGCCCACGGCCATCTTGCCGCCCATCACCGCCGCCAGGCGATTTTCCAGGATCAGCGAAGAATCGAAATTTTCCACCTGCAGGAACCACTCCGCCGCCTGCTCCAGCGCCTTTTTGGGGATCAGCCCCACAATCTCGCTGGAAACCGGTATCACTCCGTATCGCGCGGCTTCCCGCTTCACGAGTTCGAAGACACGATGCACGGGCGTCTGCTCGAAGTCGGTCAGGTTCATGGAAACCTGTGCCAGCCCGCGCACCAGAAATCCAGCGCCCTTCACAAATCGCATGCCGCCGGAGGAAAAACGCACCGCCTTGGCAATTTTCTTGGCGATGTCAACGTCCGGCGTGTTGAGGAACACGTTGTACGCGATGAGGAACTTGCGCGCCCCCACCACCGTCGCTCCCGCGGTAGGATGCACGCGCGGCTCGCCGAAATCCGGACGCCGCGCCGGGTTGGTGGCAATCTCCGCCCGAATGCCTTCGAACTGCCCGCGCCGGATGTTCTCCAGATTCTGGCGCTCGGGCATGGTGGCGGCCGACTCGTAGAGATAGACGGGAATCTGATAGCGCTTCCAGATTTCCGCGCCGACGTGCTTTGCCATGGCCACGCAATCTTCAATCGTCACCCCATCGATCGGAATGAATGGCACCACGTCGGAGGCGCCCATGCGCGGATGCGCTCCCGTGTGGGTGTTCAGATCGATCAACTCGGCCGCCTTGCCGACGCCGCGAATCGCCGCCTCCTGGATGGCTTCGCGCTCGCCCACCAGCGTAATCACGCAGCGGTTGTGGTCGGCGTCCATCTCCCGGTCGAGCAGGTAGACGCCATCCATCTTCATGGCGTCGACGATAGCATCTACTTTGGACTTGTCACGGCCTTCAGAGAAATTCGGAACACATTCGACGAGCGTGGACATAAGGGGAAAGGATAGCTGGCGGTGAAAATGCCTGCAACTTCATACGAGCGATTCAGGTCTCTTCTATCACTTCGGGCCCCAGAACTTCCCGACCCCCAGCCGCACCTGCACGGTGTTGACGCCCGGATTTGGCGTTGATAACCCGGCGTTCGAAATGTGCATGTATCGCACCTCCACACTCACAGCTTTGCGCTCTCCCAGCACATGCATGCCGAGTGCGGCCTGATCGGTGAAGTTCACGTTGTTGGTATACGGAGGAACATTGTGATTGGTGAAAAGCGTGCCTCCGCATAGCTCCAGATACGGAGAGATCCGTCCATGACGGACGAAATTCCATTTCAGGGCAAAGGGATCGAATCCCGCGCCATAGGCGTTCTTTCCCGGCTGAAAGACCAGGAACATGGGCACGATATCGACGGCGTACTCGAAGCGTCCGCGCAGAAATCCCGGCAGATGCGGCTCGGTAAGCACCCAGCCATAGCGCAACCCGGCATTGAACGCGCCGGTATGAGTTCGTCCGCCCGGAACGGAGTGGCCTCCGCCAGTCCACAGTTCGAATTCATTCCCGCCCTGTTCGGGGCCGGTCTGCGCGAAGCAGGAAAAACTGAAAAGAACAGAACTTAGGAGGATTGAAAGTAGCTTCATTAATGAGTCAGTCTTGCCCGTGCACCTGGGGATACTGCTTCAACATACAGCAAGCTGAACACATCAACAATGCTGCAATAGCCTTGGCAGTCAGGCAACGGGATTTCGTAGATCTCCTCTGGAGCCACCAAGGATGCCTAATATTACTTTATTGGTTTGGAAGAATTCCTTTGCCTTCCCAGTATTGGCGTACGTCGTTGCGGGAATGGCAATCGGGGGGACGCCTCATGCCGGCATTCAGTATCAATAAATTGCCCCTTTCGACGCATGCCATCCGGCAGATCAAGGTTACAATAGGCAAACATGCCAGAAGTAATTGTTTATTCCCGGAAGGGGTGCCACCTCTGCGAAGTGGTCAAAGAGAGCCTGGAAAAACTATCGCGCCGCGGCACATTCACCTGGCGCGAGATCGATGTTGACAGCGACAATGAATTGCGCCGGGAATTTAATGACCAGGTCCCTGTGGTCTTCATCAATGGCCGCAAAGCCTTCAAATACCGCATGGATGAGCAAGAGTTCCTGCGGAAATTGGCCAGTTAAAAGGCTTCCACACATTCAAATTTCCTTATGAATTGAACCGGCTTGCTTTGCCTCAAGGAAGGATTCCAGTCCGGAACAACCGACTTGGCAGGCGGGAGAGAGCACCACTTCTGGGAACAGCACCCAAAAGTGATGCACCCCTTTTAATCGTTGTCATGCACCGAGCCCCCGGGGCAGCGCATGATGGAACCGTCTATTGCATGCCGGCTGCTCCATGCTCGCCCAGCCAGGAAGCCAACTTGGGCTCCTGCTGGGATCGAAGTTCGATGCAGTCATTGATTTCCTCAATGGATAGCTTGTAGGTCCGTTCGGCGGCGGCAACCCGATGCGCCTGGAAGAATTGTGTCACCTGATCGCGCATGGTTGCATTGCAGAAGGAGCCTGTCGCTCCCACAATTTCTGCACTGGCAAAGGGGCCTCCGGCTCGGGAAACGTCGTTCCAATGATTTTGTACGAAGTCCCAAGCCTGTTTCTTGCCGGCCGGATTACGCATAATGCTTGCAATTACCTGCAAAGCGTCCTGCGAGCGGACCTCGGGCGAGATGGCGAATTCAAGTGTACGTTCGACGAGCTTGGGATCGCGGAATGCAGTCAGGGCGAATAAGGCGTTGTAATACTGTTCGGGCGACTTCGCCTGTTTCAGGACCGAAAAGATGCGGTCGTAGAACGCCGCATCCCCGTCCGAGGCAGCGACTGACAGCGCAATGAAAGAGAGTTCGCCTTGCACTTCATCGGGATGATCCAGCGCCTGGTTGGCCAGCTTTTTGGCTTCGGCCATGGCTTGCGCATCGTGCGCATCCACAGCGAGTGCGCGCAGCACGCGAGGCCGCAACGTCGTTTCCTCATCGGTATCGGTGGGCTTTGGCTCCCATCCAACAGAGGTCATGACGGGGGTGAGATATTGACGCAGCCACGCCTCATAGGTGCTGCGATCGCTGCCCGTGACCAGATATTGGTGAATGAAATCGAGATGGCCGATCAGGTCCTGAACAACGGCGCTGGTGTGATCCGATTGCAGGCCCTGTGCTAGAGCCATGAAATCTCCCACTGGCTGATTTCCGACCCGTACGGACGCCCAAACGTCGGTCTGCACGCCGATGCGCTCAGCTGGGGTCAGTTTGGTTTCGGCATCCCTGGCTAAGTCATCGGTGGCTTTCGAGGTATAGCCGACTCGATAGTAGCCTTTGGCTCCGGCATTCCCGAGAACCCAGTTGGAACAGGCAGGCAGATTGAAGGTCTGTTCCTTTTTGGTAAGGAGTTCGCATTTCTGACTCTTGTCGTCGGCTCCTTTCAGGCAGACAGGGATTTGCCACAATTCGTCACCTGGACTTTCGAATTTCTGACGGTCGTAGTAATAACGTTGCTGCGTCAGATTAACCGTGGTGGAACTGCCGGAGCACTGGGCTTTGACATCAACGATGGGGACTCCCGGCTGCATGACGAAGGTCGGCATAATCTTGTCGACTGGCTTCCTGGAAGTCTGTGTCTGCGCATTCCAGAAATCGGCGGCGCTGGCATTGCCGTAGGCGTGCTGCTTGAGGTAGTTGTTCACGCCCGCGCGGAAGGTCTGCTCGCCCAGATACGACTCGATCATGCGCAGAACGGCTGCAGCCTTGCCGTATGCGATACCGTCAAACAACTCCTGAATTTGTGCCGGAGTGTTGGCGGCCTGGTGGATGGGCCGGGTGCTGGCCAGCGAATCCACATTCATAGTTCGACCGGTGTCGCTGACGTTGTCCAGATCAGCGTGCCACTCAGGCTTCCATGCCTGGACGGGCTTACTCTCCATCCACGTGGCAAAGCCTTCGTTGAGCCAGATATCATCCCACCAATCCATGGTGACCAGATCGCCGAACCACTGGTGGGCCATCTCATGAGCAATCACCTCGGCGATTTCTTTCTTCATGTCGATCGATCCGTGCTGCTCACTAATCAAAAGAATGACTTCGCGGAAGGTAATGCAGGCGGTGTTCTCCATGGCGCCAGCGGAAAAATCAGGCAGGGCGATGAGATCCAACTTCCCGTACGGGTACTTGATGCTGAAGTAATTGTCGTAATAGGAAAGGATGTGCTCGGCGGCATCGAGTGCAAACTTACCCATGTCCTGTTTTCCCGAAGGCGCCCAGACGCGGATGGGAATGCCGTCAGCCGATCCTTCAACGTACTGGAACTGGCCGACGACCAGCGCGGCCAGATAGGAGGACATCTTCGGTGTGGTTGCAAATTTCACCGTGTGCTTGTCGTCGGGACCGGGAGTGTCGGAAGCGATCTTGCCATTGGAAATTGCGGCCATGTCTTTGTCGATGACGGCGGTAATGTCAAAAGTCGCTTTGTAGGCGGGTTCGTCGAAAGACGGATAGGCACGGCGGGCGTCGGTGGCCTCAAACTGGGTGGCGGCATACTTACGCCCTTGAGAATCCTTACCCAAATAAAAGCCCCGCATCTGGTTATTAAGGACGCCCCGATAGGTAATTTTGATAGTGGCGGGGCCGACGGGCAGTGGCTGATCAACGGAAAGAACGACCATTTCGTTCTCCGTCTGCGGGGTCACCCTGGCTTTCTGCGTGTTGCCGCCACTGGTGATCGAGACGTCGTAGAAATTGATGTCGGCAGCGTTCAGTGTGATCTCTGAGGTCGGCTTGAGCACGCGAATAGAGATGGTTTCGGTGCCATCGAACCTTGCGCTCTGCAAATGGGGTGTAAAGGTGAGGTTGTAATTAGTCGGCTCCGCGACCTTGGGCAGACGTTGCGCCGCAGCAAGACCGATAGCGGCCATGAAAAAAATGAGCACCGCAAGGATTCGTTTCATAGTCTCCTCAGAAAATTGCAATTTCGAACTCCAGCTTGAGTTTTGGACCTGTAGAGATTGGAAAAAATCAAAAAATCAGTAATGCGGCGAATCTATAGGTCGAATACGAAGACCCGGGACGGAAAGTTCAGATCTCCGGCAGAATCGTTCCGTTCAGGATCGTGCGATAGCAGCGGTTCGCTCCGAACCAATAAGGGACTTCCCGGAAATCCCGCACATCGAAGATAGCCAGGTCGGCGTCTTTTCCGGGCTCAATACTTCCCTTTCGGTCGGCGAGCCGCAAAGCCCATGCCCCATTGATGGTTGCCGCCGAGATGGCTTCGGTTGGCAACATTTTCATATGCGTGCAGGCCAATGACATTGCCATCGGCATGCTGATGGTGGGCGAAGTGCCCGGATTGAAGTCGGTGGCCAGTGCGACCGGTACGCCGGCGTCAATCAACTTTCGCGCGGGAGGGTATGTGGCCAGTCCAAGAAAGTAATTTGCTCCCGGGACGAGCGTGGCGACCGTATCATGCGCTGCCAGCGTCGAGATATCAGCATCACTGACATGGTCCATGTGATCGAAGGAGGCAGGATGGAATCGCAGAAATGGAGCCAACGGCGTCGGCGATAGCTGGCAGACGTGCGCACGGACTTCAAGATGGTGGGCGGCCGCCGCTTCGAAGACTTGCTCCATTTCTCTTCCGTTAAAGGCTCCTTTGTCGCAGAAAACATCGACAAAGCGGGCGAGCTTCCGCCTGGCAACTACCGGGACCATGTCTTTACAGACGGACTCAACGTATTTTTGTGAGCGTCCTTCGAATTCTTTGGGGACCACGTGCGCCCCGAGAAACGTAGGAACCACCGTTCCGGGCCAGGCGATTGCGGTTTGCAGAATGGCTTTGAGCGACTTGATTTCGGAGTCGCGCGTCAATCCGTATCCAGACTTGGCTTCCACGGTAGTGGTGCCGTAGGAGGCTGTCTGGCGCAGGAAATCCGAAACTTTTTCGGTCAGTTCGCTGGATGAGGCTGCGCGCACAGCTTCGAGGCTGGATCGAATCCCACCGCCGGCGCTGGCGATCTGCTCATAGGACGCACCTTCGATGCGCTTCTCGAAATCGACCAATCGAGGATGAACGAACACCGGGTGAGTGTGGGAATCGACGAACCCCGGCAGAACGACCTTGCCCCGGCAATCGATTTCGAGGAAGCGTCTGCGGCTCTTGTTCAGCCATGGATCGCGGAGGGCTGCGCGAGTTGTTCCGACGGAAACAATCTTGCCCCCTACACACAAAACCGCGCCGTCGTGGATAATGCCGACTTCGCGGAGTTCGCGGCCACGGCGAGGACCGACCTTGCCGCTAACCGAATGCAACGTCAGAAGCTGGCCAATGTTGACCAGTAAGAGAGCCTGTTTTCTCAACATTGGTGGCAGAGGGGCTGTTCAGAAACAGTGTAACAGCCCCGGGAATTGCCAGCTTTAATGGCCGCTCTCCATCGGCAGGCTCACCCCGTTTTTCTTGGCGAACTGGGTCGCCTCTTCATATCCGGCGTCGGCGTGACGGATGATGCCCATGCCCGGGTCGGTCGTCAGCACGCGTTCGATACGCTTTGCCATGATCTCGGTTCCATCGGCGACTGTGACCTGTCCGGCGTGCAGAGAATAACCGATGCCCACGCCGCCTCCGTTGTGAATTGAGACCCATGAGGCACCGGCAGCGGTGTTGAGCAAAGCATTGAGAAGGGGCCAGTCGGCGACAGCGTCGGAGCCATCTTTCATGCTCTCGGTCTCGCGGAATGGAGAAGCGACCGAACCGCAATCGAGGTGATCGCGTCCGATCACGATGGGAGCCTTGATCTTCCCTTTTTTCACCAGTTCATTCATGGCGAGGCCGAACTGGGCGCGCTCGCCGTATCCTAGCCAACAGATGCGGGCCGGCAGTCCCTGGAACTTGATGCGCTTGCGTGCGAGGTCAATCCAACGCCGGAGAATACGGTTGTCGGGGAATAGTTCGAGCACGAGATCATCCGTCGTATGAATGTCGGAAGGCTCTCCGGACAGAGCGACCCAGCGGAAGGGACCGCGGCCTTCGCAGAATAGAGGCCGGATATAAGCGGGAACGAACCCGGGGAAGTCGTAGGCGTTCTTTACGCCGCGTTGAAAGGCAAAGGTACGGATATTGTTGCCGTAGTCGAAGGTAACGGATCCCATTTTCTGCAGGCGCAGCATGCCTTGGACGTGGCGCGCCATGGCATCCAGGGACCTCTCCTGATAGGCCTGCGGATCGCGCTTTCGCAGTTCGATGGCTTCCGCAAATGTCATTCCATTGGGGACATAGCCGTTCAGAGGGTCATGAGCTGACGTTTGGTCGGTGAGGATGTCGGGAAGAACGCCGCGATCGGCAAGCTCGGGAATAACGTCGGCGCAGTTCCCTACCAGTCCGACAGAAATGTTTTCTTTCTTGCGGATGGCATTTTTCAGGATGCGCAACGCCTCATCGAGCGTGGTGACCATGAAGTCGCAATAGCCGGTTTTCAGGCGCTTCTTGATACGCTCGGGATCGACATCAATTCCCAGGAAAGCAGCGCCTGTCATGGTCGCCGCCAGAGGTTGAGCTCCACCCATGCCGCCCATGCCACCGCTGACGATCAACTTGCCGGAAAGATCACCTCCGAAATGCTTTTCACCCGCTGCGGAGAACGTTTCGAATGTGCCCTGAACAATCCCCTGCGAACCAATGTAGATCCAGGACCCAGCGGTCATCTGGCCATACATCATCAAACCGGCACGTTCGAGTTCGTTAAATTTCTCCCAGTTCGACCAATGGCCCACAAGATTGGCATTCGCGATGAGAACGCGTGGCGCGTGATCGTGCGTCTTGAAAACGCCCACGGGTTTACCGGACTGGACAATCAGAGTTTCGTCATTCTCCAGACCTTGCAGAGCGCGAACGATGGCATGATAGGCGGGCCAATTGCGGGCGGCTTTCCCAGTCCCTCCATACACTACGAGGTCGTGGGGACGCTCGCCGACCTCCTCATCGAGATTGTTCATGAGCATGCGCATAGCCGCTTCCTGCTGCCAGCCTTTGCATGTGATCGCGGTTCCACGGGGAGCGCGGATTGATGTCGGAGTGGGGGCGATTTCAGTCTCTACGGGCATGGGGTAATGGTAGTCCTTCGGCCCAAGCGCCAGCAATGAGGCGATGCGCGAAACCTGCGGGTCAGAGCGGATGAGAAAAGGCTTACCAGGTACTGTAATTTGTGCCGTCAGTAGCGGTCAGGTCGGAAGCTGAATGGACGTCGTCAATACCGGGATCCTGCTGGTCCACAGCCAGCAAGACATCTTCCTGCACGACCTCCCAATTGGGTTCTCCGGTCATGGGATCCTTTGGAATTTCGCGCAAGTATCCCGCCTGTACCAGATCATCGAGGCTCTGTGGTGCTTTCTGCTTGTCGAGGGTGTACTGAGAAATGACGGAACGTAGCGTAAACAGGTCCTGGCGGAGCACGGCCTCTTTCGATTGCAGCACAGAACGCTGATACATCGGAATAGCGATGGACATCAGAATCAGCATGATGCTGATGACGATCATCAACTCCAACAGCGTGAAGCCAAGGGAGTTGCGCCTCCTCCGCAAGGGTCTTGGCACTGAACCGCAACTGATTCCTAAGTTGTTCTTGCGTTGCAGCATGTTCTACCAGTCCTTGTACTTGGTGCCGTCGAGTGCATCTCCTGTCGACTTGCTGTAAACATCGAAAACGTTCTGCTCACCCCAGGAATCCGAGTCGGGATCGTCTTGCATCGAACGCAATCCCCAATCGGTGTTGCCGGTCATGGGGTCTTTAGGGATCTTTCGCAGGAAGCGGAGTTTCTTACCCTGCACATCGACCCCCTTAACCAGCGTATCGAGATCGGGGGGATAGTTCTGGCTATCGACCTTGGTCTGGAAGGCCCCGCGATCTGCGGCATCTTTGTAACGGTCGATAGCATCCCGCATCATCCAGAGGTCCTGCCGCAGTTCTTTTTCCTTGGCGCGCTTGATTGTGAAGTTCGCCAATGGAAGAACCATGGAAGTGAGAACTAACAAGATCATGGTCGCGATCACCAGTTCGAGCAGGGTGAACCCCCTCTGGCGACACACGGCCGTCGCGCGCTTTCCGGGCGCGCTGTCGAGCGCTTGCCTGCGATCATGGCTGGTCAACTTCATACATCCATCCCAAATGTTCGATCCGGCTACTGCACCGTGATCGAGGCTTGCGCTCCGTTGATGGTGATCGCCTGGAGCGAAGGATCGCGGGCGCCGCCCCGCGTAATCGTGAGCGGCGTCTGCCCTGTGGTCTTAGCTTCAAAAGTCAGAGTCACCACCGTTCCCTGTCCGGAAACTCCACTGGCACCTGGCGGGCGAGTTGCAGTGATCTGCAACGTCCCTGTGGTTTCGTCTTCGCGGTGAACGAGAGCGACAGCTTGTCCATCTTTGGAGAGGAAACCGCCATTGGAAACATTGACCAACTGCAGTTTCGCCGGATCGTAGTTCAGCTGAACGGGAACAGAATAGACATTCTGCGCCCCGGAAATCTCAAGGTTGACGGCAAAAGTATTGCCCTTCTTAGCCGTGACGGTTCCGGGATCGAACAAGAAGCTCGGACTACCACCACCAGCCGGGCTGACCACCTGCGCAGCCGGACTGCCGGACTGTACAGCCGGTTGCATTGTCGGCGCCTGAGCAGGCGGATTCTGTTTGGCCTGTGGCGGGTTTTCAGAATTGTGGTTTTCCGGTTGCGCGGGAACCGGAGCCGTGGCCGGCATGCTGACGTGTCGCAACTGGATCGACGTTGCTGTGCCGATATCGATGGCGCGCTGGTTCAGTTCGGTGACATACGAGCCGCGGATAATGTGCGGAACGATGGCGAACACGATCTCGGTATCGGAATGGTCGGTGTTGGTCTGGCCGAAGAGGTAGCGAAGGATGGGGATCTCCGCCAATCCAGGGATACCGTTCAGCGATCTGGTCTGCGAATCTTCCATCATGCCGCCCAGCAGGTTCGCTTCCCCGTCTTTCAGCCGGATCTCGTGCTCAATCTTGCGCTGTCCGATGATGGGCTGGCTGATGCCACCGATGTTCGACTGCCCGGTCACGGAGGAAACGTCCATCGAGATCTTGAGGGTCACTTCGCCATCGCTATGAACGTGCGGAGTAATTTCGATATTTACACCAACATCAAGATATTGGAACTGGGTGTTGACCAGGGGGTTGATGCCGACGCCGCCGATACCCGGCTGAAATGATCCGGTCGCGACGGGTACGCGGTCGCCGATCTTCAAGGTCGCTTTCTGGCCATCCAGGGCACGAACCTGCGGATTTTGAATCAGCTTGGTATCGCTATCGCTCAGGATGGCAGACAGGTTGGCCGAGGGAATCGTCACCTGGAAGTCGGTGGCATTCAGGTTACCCAAAGTGTTCAGACTGAGTCCATTCGGCGTAGTGCCTGTGGTGGGAGCAATTCCGGTTGCCGGGTTCGTCGTCGGAAGCGTAGTGGTGTTGATGTTGGGTTGCAGCGTGACGGTGGCGCTGTTCGGCGGACTCAGGCCGAGCGTACGCGAGCGGTCTTTGCTGACCTGCATGATCGCGATATCGACAATGACTTCAGGACGGGCTTTATCGAGGTCCTCCACGAGCTTTTCCGCCAACGCAATCTGGTCGGGAGTTCCGCGCACGACAAGCGCGTTCTGCGACAACAACTGCTGCACACGCTGTACGTCGAGCACGGCGCGAATAGCATTCACCACGTCCTGCAGTTCCGTGGGTTGCGAAAGATTTTGAAGATAAAAAGTTTTCAGTACGCTCTGTTCGAGCTCTTTGCGTTTCGCCGGGGTATCGGCCGCAACAAAAATCGTGTTCGGGGTGACGGGGCGCCAGAAAGTTTTGGACTCCAGAGCGGTGATTTCGAGTGCCTGCTCCAGGGTGACGCCATTCAGCTCAACCTTGATAGTGCGCGAAGTGTAATCGGGATCGAAGAGAACGTTGATGCCGGCAAGTTGTCCGATGGTCTGATAGACGACCTTTGAGTCTGAGGTCATCTTGACTGTAATCGGAGTGTTGGAGATCGGAGCCAACTCGACCGGGCCGCCAGCATAGCGAATATCATTTTCCAGACTCTTCGGAGGCCCCGCTGCCTTTGGAGGAGGGTTCTGCCTCTTATTGATCATCTGCAGCGTCCGCGTGAGCTCCTGTTGCGCAATGAACAAGGATGGATCGATGGTCAAGGCCTTCTGAAAGTCCGCAGCTGCGTCCTCAAGCTGGCCATTTTCGCGCAGGCGTTGCCCGTCGTGGACAAGCGAAGAAGCTGCCTCGAAACGCATGCGTTCAAAGGCAGCACGGTACGTGAGGTCCTTGGGCTTCAGATCATAGGCCCGCTTATAAAAATCGTAAGCCGCGACGTAATTTTGACGAGCCTCCGCGTCTTCACCCTTGTGAAAGAGCTTCTTTGCAGAGTCTTTGGCAACGGCTAAGCAGGCGAAGGCAGTGAGTAGCAGAAGCACGTACGCCGGGCGCATCAGGCGTCTCATTCCATGGTCCTCATGACGGTTGTCCTCGCGCGGCTTTCGTCTGGAATCCGGCTGGGTTCCGGGCAGAAGTTGCGTTCCATATACCCCCTAGACAGGCAAATCCCACTGAGAGAGGACGCACTTCTCCTCTGGATCAACGCAAAAAAACAAAAAGTCCGCGTGTTGGCGATTATAGCATCGGTACTTGGCAGCTCCCATGTGCTTGCAATTGCAGGATTTACACTCTTTAGTCGTAATCCCTGTGAGTGCAATGGTACGGCTTTGGTGGGTGCGGAAGTTGGCCGAGCTACGCTAGGCTGCGTGCGCGACCGTCGACGGACCGCGCTGCTAAGATGGTTCCAAGCCATGCCCCGTCAATCCACACACCTGACCAAACCGAATCCTGAGAAATCGCCGCGCCGCGACCCCACTGCCGCCGGCCAACGAGATGCTGCCGTAAATAGGATCGCTTCACATAACTACTTCTTGCTGGAAAAATTTGAGGCGGGTATCGCATTGACAGGAACGGAAGTTAAGTCCATTCGCAGTGGGCGGATCAACCTCAAAGATGCGTATGGGCTTATCAACAACGGCGAACTGTGGCTTCTGAACTGCCACATCAGTCCCTACGAGCACGGCAGCTATTCCAATCATGCTGCGCTCCGAACGCGTAAATTGCTCGTCCACAAGGACGAATTGCGAAAATTAATCGGCAAAACTCAGCAGAAGGGCCTGACCCTAATTCCGACTCGAATCTACTTCAAAAATGGCAAAGTAAAAGTTGAGGTTGCCATAGCTAAGGGGAAGCAGTTGTGGGACAAGCGGGAAACGGAGCGGCGACGAACTGCCGACAAAGAAGCCAGAGAAGCAATCACTCGCGGACGCAGCAGAACATAGCTCGCGTGAGCAGTGCTCCAGGCGCTTCCTAGCTGCCTATAAACCGAGCATAGAGGCTTCTGGCAACGGCAGTATCGCTGGTCCCCTTAATGATCGCACGTCCATCGGGGAAAACAGTCATTTCGTACGGTTCATACCAGAACTTGAGCATGAAACTGTTTCGGCGCACCGGGCCGTGCGGAGCCAAACGGCGATCCAGTTCCTCGAAATCAATGGGACGTTGCCGTTCATGGATTTGCACCGAGTTCCGGCCACAGAGCGTGATGTGTGGGCGTCCTTCACCGGCGAGGTGGATAAACTCACGCTGAACACAGGCACGACAGCCTGCCCGCGGCTTTGCCGCGGAAATCTCCGCCCGTTCGTTCGTCCATAGATCAAACGAAAGCAGGGTGCGACGAATGGATTTTCTCGCCTGAGATGAAACCTCAGACAGGCCTGCGGCTTCTACCGGAGCGTTTTCGGCAAGCAGAAATTTCAAGGCTTCGGTAGCCGCGATCGAGGCGACGAGGTTTACGGCCGAATTCAAAATCCCCGAAGTCTCACAGGTCTCGACCATTCCCTGGGGAGACTCGGGGAAGACACACGCGAGGCATGCGGTTTGGGCCGGTATGACGTTCAGGGTTACTCCATAGCTCCCTACTGCAGCGGAATAGATCCATGGAATGGCGAATTTGACCGCATAGTCGTTGATCAGGTAACGCGTCTCGAAGTTGTCGGTACCGTCGAGGACTAGATCCGACCCGCCCAGTAAACTTTCAACATTAGTCGGAACGACATCTTCCACTCTGGCTTCAACCACAACATGAGAGTTGAAGGCGGCGATCTTGCGCCCGGCTGCAATGGCTTTCGGAAGCGACTCTGCCGCATCTGCCTCGTCGAAAAGAGATTGCCGTTGCAAGTTACTGGCCTCTACGAAATCCCGGTCAATTATGCGGATCAATCCGACCCCGGCGCGCGCCAGCAGACCAGATAACGCCGAGCCTGTGGCACCGCATCCTACAATTACAACTTTGGATTCAGCCAGCCGCTTCTGTCCGCGCGCACCGATTCCTCGAAACAGAATCTGTCGTGAATAGCGGTCTGCGCTCAACAGCTGTCCGGATTGTGCGACTGGATGCATGGATATTCGCCCTATTGTGCCAAACAGATCACGGGAAAAAAGTCGAGAACGCTTTATTATAGGTGGTTCGAATTAGTCACAAGAACGGCATCGCGGCGCAGGTCAAAAGAGGCCAAAGTTATCGACGCAACGGGACAATCGGGGCGATTTCGGGATTTTCCGGTCGCGGCAAGCCGGGAGCAATCTTTTCTGAAGCGCAAGGTCTCATCCTTCATTCTGGTTCTGCTGTTTTGGCCAATCCTCTTGCTGTCGGCGCAGGAGCCTGCAGCAACGGGTTCGCCCATCGCGGAATATGAGGGAAAAACGGTCAAGACAGTTTTACTGCCGGGAGTGTCCGAAGTTGATCGAAAGCGTCTGCTGGCTCTGCTTCCACAGAAAAGCGGCCAGACTCTAAGTCGCGATCAGATACGGGATAGCATGCGGACACTTTTTGCGAGTGGCCGCTTTTCCGATATTCAGGCAGAAGTCACGCCTTCGGGCGATGAGGTAATCCTGTCTTTCGTTACCTCGCCAAACTTCTTCGTTGGCGCTATTGATGTTGAAGGCGCTCCCGGGCATCCCAGTGCAAATCAGATCGTAAACTCCTCAAAGTTTCAGCTCGGCGACCTGTACACCATCGACAAGTTAGATAAGGCCTTGGAGAACATCCGCCAACTGATGAAAGAAAACGGTTATTACCGCCCGCAGGTGACGGCAGAAACGATCTCCAACCTGGGTGATCAGCAGGTGAACATCGTGATCCACGTCAAGTCTGGCGAGGCTGCCCATGTGGGAACGATGAATGTAACTGGAACTTCCAAGCTGAACGCGTTGCAGGTGGAGCGTGTAGCACATCTGGCTCCCGGCGACCGAATTACGGCATCTCGCGTGTCCAACTCGCTGCAACGCTTGCGCAAGAAATTTCAGAAGCAAAGGCGGGTGTTGGCGCAGGTTTCGATCTCGGAGCAGAAGTACCACCCAGAAAGCAACAGCGTCGACTTTACATTCCAAATCGAGCCGGGTCCGGTCGTGATCATTTCTGCGCAGGGATACCACATCAGCCGCAGCGTGATGGACAAAGAAATTCCCGTATACCAAGAGAATGCGGTCGATAGCGACTTACTGGAGGAAGGCAAACGAAATCTGCTGAATTACCTGCAAGTGCACGGACATTTTGACGCGACCATCAATATTGCTCGTGAGAGTGACTCGCAGATGGAACACGTCACCTACAACATCCATCCTGGTGCTGTGCATCGTCTTGCGTTGGTTGAGATAACGGGAAACAAGCAATTTCTGGATACGGCGTCATTGAAGTCGCGCATGCAGGTACAACCTGCAACTAAGTTCCTCACCCATGGCCGATTCAGCAATCAATTGTTGAAGCAGGACGTGGCCATGTTGCAAGCTCTTTACCGTTCTAACGGATACCGGCAAGTCAATATCACGACGCGGGTGGAGGACGATTACCGAGGATCAGAGAAACTGCTGGCTGTTTATGTGCATATTGACGAAGGTCCGCAGACGCTGGTAGGGAGCTTCAAGATCGAGGGCAATAAAGATATCTCTACAGCGGAGTTTCCGCCGCTGAGCACACGCGCGGGGCAGGCTTACTCTGAACAGGACCTGGCCAGCGATCGGCAAGCGATTTTAAACCTGTACTTCAATCAGGGATTTCCGAACGCGAATGTCGACGTCACCAGCGAGCCATCCAGCCAGCCGAACCGCGAGGATATCGTCTATCTGATTCACGAAGGAGAGCGGTTTACCGTGAATCGAGTGCTGGTGGGCGGCCTGGATCACACGCGCTCCTACATTGTGCAGCGGGAAATCCAGATGCACCCAAGCGATCCCCTCAGCCAGCAGGACATGCTTTCTACGCAGACACGGCTCTACGACCTTGGCATTTTCAGCGAAGTGGACACGGGAGTGCAAAATCCTGAGGGAACCGATCCCAATAAAAACGTTCTTGTGCAAGTGCGCGAGGCGAGGCGGTACACCTTCACTTACGATGCCGGACTGGAGTTTGAAACCGGACTGCCGGCGGGGTCCAGTAATCCGCAGGGCGCAACCGGAGTCAGCCCCCGAGTTGGTTTGGACATCACGCGCTTGAATTTTCTTGGCCGCAACCAGACGGTAACGTTTCAATCGAACGTCGGTACACTGGAACAGCGGGGATCGCTCAGCTATCAAATTCCGAAGCTACTCAACAGCGAGAAATTCAGGGAAATCTTCACTGCTCTTTACGATAACAGTCTTAACGTTGCAACCTTCACGTCACAACGACTGGAAGGCAAAATTGACCTGCGGCAACAAATCAGCAGGCCGAGTTCGATCAGCTATCACTTTGATTACCGACAGGTGAAGGCGAGCAACTTCGCATCGCAATTCTCGCCCAACCTCGTGCCCTTGTATTCGGCTCCCACCCGTGTGGGCGGCCCGGGCTTCACATACATTCGAGACAAACGGGATAATCCGTTGGAAAGCACGAAAGGGAGCTACTTTACTATGGATGCTTTCGCGGCTTCCGGCTACTTTGGATCGGAGGCCGATTTCGGGCGCGTGCTATCGCAATATACGACCTACTATGGATTTGGCGGCAAGGGGCGGGTCGATCGGCAATATGTATTCGCTCGCTCCACCACGATCGGCGTAGAGCAACCGGTGAGCGGAACTCGTATATTGCCTCCGGGGGCATGCGGTTCGTCCAGCATCGGAACCACGCCGACCGGCACCAATCCCTGTTCCGGCATTTCGGTCATTCCGCTGCCGGAACTCTTCTTCGCGGGTGGCGGAAACTCGCTACGTGGATTCGGGTTAAATCAGGCAGGGCCTCGCGATCCGCAGTCTGGATTCCCGGTCGGAGGCGCCGGGTTGTTCGTCAACAATCTCGAACTGCGCTTCCCGTCGGTCACGCTGCCGTTGCTCGGGCAGGGTGTGGGATTTGCGGTTTTCCACGATATGGGCAATGTGTTTACAGCGCCGCACGACATGTTGAAAGGGCTGCTACGCTGGCATCAGCCAACCCTGCCAACTTGTCCCGTGGGCGCAAGCAATGCTGACTGCCTGAACAATTTCGACAATTCGGGCTACGACTATACCTCGCATGCGGTGGGAATCGGGGTGCGATACAAGACACCGATTGGTCCTTTCCGCTTCGACTTCGGATACAATCTAAATCCGACAGCTTATCTTGAGAAGTTTGCGGGTAACGCCGACCTGTCTCCGCAACAGCTTCGGCATTTCAATGTTTCATTCAGCATAGGCCAGCCGTTCTGATGAAAATATTCACTAAGATTTCGTTCCTTGCCTTCGCGCTTTTTTGGGCCCTCTCTCCGGCCCGGGCTGCATTTGGAGGGCAGGTTGTCGACAGCATTGTGGCCACCGTAAATGGCCATGTCATTCTGCAAAGTGATTTGGACGAAGCCCTCGCCTATGAAGCGGTGCTCAATGGCCGGCCTCCCAGCCAGTTTACAGACGATGAACGCCGGGCAGTGCTCGACCGGTTGATCGACCAGGAACTGCTGCGGGAGCAGATGAATTCGACCGAGTTCAAGCACGCAACTGAAGCGGAAGCCGAGGAGCGCGTGAAGGAAGCGCGCAGACAATATCCGGGAGCCACAACCGAACAGGGCTGGCAGGCTGTTTTGAAGCAATTTGGCGTAACCGAAAAGGACCTGATGCAACATGTGCGCCAGCAAATCGACCTGATGCGATTGGTGGACGCCCGGCTGCGCCCCGCCGTTCAGATCGATTCCAAGAGCATTGAAGACTATTACCGGGAGAAGTTCGCCCGGCAATTGCCGGAGGCCGGGTCTCCGGGAGTCGCCTTGGCGGAAGTTTCGGGAAAAATCCGTGAATTACTGACGCAGCAGAAAGTCAACGAGTTGCTTGTTGCGTGGCTGGAAACCCTTCGCGCCGCCTCCGATGTGCACATGCCCGGCTCGTCCGCGGCGCCGATTCAGGAGATTCGGTGACCGTAGAAGTCGGCACCGCATCGAAACGTGGGCGCTGGAAATATTTGCTCATCCCAGCCGGCCTCTTGATTGCCCTTGTAGGGTTTGGACTATGGTATCTCACGACTGATTCCTTCCAGTTGCTGGTGCGACGCAGGCTGATCGCGGAAATTGAACAGATCACCGGCGGGAAGGCCGAGGTTGGCAGCTTCCACACCATTCCGTTCCGGATGCAAGTCGATGTTCGGAACATTACGGTCCACGGTTCTGAAGGTCCAAAGGATGTTCCCCTGGCACATGCAGACCGCCTAGTGGCAGAACTCAAAGTCATATCGTTCGCCCGGACCGAATTGGGATTTCATGAGCTCATGCTTGACCATGCGGTGATTCATATAGCTTTTGATCCGAATGGCAGAAGCAATATCCCAGGGCCCGCGTTGCACCGTGCAGCTGAAGCCGATATTGAAAACCTTTTCGGACTCTCCATTGATCATTTTGACGTCCGGCGCGGCGAATTGATCTGGAATGACCAACGAATCCCTCTAGACTTCGGCATTCGCGATACCAATCTGCAGATGAACTATTCGCATCTGCATTCGTTTTATGACGGCCATCTTCTGTTGGGAAAGGTGGATTCGAAGATTGAGGACTTCCGGCCATTTTCCTGGATGACGGACCTTCAATTCACCTTGAGCACGTCTGCGGCTGAAATCAAGTCTCTGCAACTCGCGTCGGGGAAATCGCGTATCCAAGTCAATGGACACATTGACAATTTTCGCAACCCCCATTTGCAGGTCAGCTATGAGGGAACGTTGGATCTAGGCGAAATGTCTGCGATTGCCCGGCGAAACAGCATACGAAGTGGAATGCTGCAGATCCGCGGCAGTGGACTCTGGTCACCGGATCACTTCGGAACATCCGGCTTCGCTTCCCTGTTGGATTTCGGATGGCAAGACAAGCGCTTTCTCCTGCGCACGGCGAGCGGGTCGGCGGATTACTCGATCACAGACCAGGAATTCAAGCTTACAAACTTTCAAGGCCGCATCCTTGACGGGAGTTTTGCTGGCGAGGCGGAAGTTGAGAATTGGCGAAACCTGACCCGTGCCCCAAACAACGGCCTGAAAGAAGAACGGGCGATCATCACGGCTGGTAGACGACAAGCGGGCGCGGAACCTCTGCAATACGGAACAGTGCATCTTCGTGTGCATGACGTCTCCGCCGGAGAACTAACCAGCGCGTTGAATGCAGGTGGAAACCGGCTCGGAAGATTTCATCCCGCCGGATTTGCCACAGGATCACTCGATGCCCGGTGGCGTGGCATCCCCAATGACGCAGAAACGAATTTCGCTTTCGACGTCAATTCTCCTGCGCGGTCTGCGGCCGGCAATCTGCCCGTCGTGGCACATGTTCAGGGTACTTATCGCGGAACAAACGACCAGCTTGAATTGAAAAAGTTCAGCGCAAGCACTCCCAATTCGCGAGTCGAGGGCGTGGGAGTTCTATCCACCTCCTCTGCCTTGCGTCTTTCGGTTGTAACATCGAACCTGGATGAATTGCGCCCCATCATTGCGCTGCTGCACGGGCCGGCGGACGTTCCCTTTACAATTCATGGCAGCGCGAGTTTCAACGGCGTCGCCACCGGCTCGCCGTTCTCGCCAGGGTTCTCGGGCACGCTGGTAGCCCACGATTTTGATTTCACTGTCCCGGCGACGTCTCGATTACCAGAACAGCCGGTGCATTGGGATTCGCTTTTCGCTAACCTGCAATACTCTCCCCAGAACCTGACGCTGCGGCATGGGCATTTGCACCGGGGCGATACCAGCGCCGAATTTGAGGTGAGTTCAAATCTCGAGAATGGTGAATTCAAGACGGAAGATTCGTTCACTGCACGCATCAACCTGCGAAAGGTCGATGTTGCGTCCACCGAGGCGCTTGCGAGATTTGATTATCCCCTGACTGGCACGGCAAATATTTCTCTCGAGATGAACGGCACACGCGCCAATCCGCACGTGCAGGGGGAGATACACGCAGTCAATGCTTCGGCTTATGGCGAGTCGATCCGCCAGTTTGATGGCAACTTGGATATTACGAACGGTCGGATAGCCCTGCTCAACATTCGACTCGCCCACGAGAACGCCAGCGTAACGGGAGATGCTTCTCTGACTCCTGCAACTCGCGCCTTCGACCTGGATTTAGTGGGCACGAATTTTGACCTGGCGCACGTTCGTCAGATTCCGAAAAGCCGACTGAATCTCACGGGCCGTGCGGATTTCGTGTTAAAAGCATCGGGAACCCCAACTGCCCCAGCAATCAATGGGAATGTGCAACTCCGCAATCTGACATTGAATGGGGATTCCATCGGAGCCCTTCAGCTATCCGCAGTTTCGAAGGATGCGGATCTGCATGTGGCGGCACAGTCTAACTTCAATAGCGGTAGCCTCACGCTAGATGGTCTGGTTACGATGCGGAAAAATTATCCCGCAGACGTTTCCATGCGCATCCATCAGTTCACACCAGATTTCTTCTGGGCTGCTTATGCCCGCGGAGAACTCACCGGCCCTTCCGCGGTAAGTGGCACGATTACCATGCACGGACCATTGGGGGACCCACAGCTTTGGGCCGTCATTGGCGACATGGAGGATGTCTCCCTGGAGCTGCAGCATGTAAAGTTGCATAACCGCGAACCCATCCGGTTCACTTACGCCGAGCAGAAACTGCAAATTCAGCAACTCCGACTAATTGGCGATAACAGTGACTTCAGCGCACAGGGATCGATGAGCTTTGAGGGTGCTCGTAACCTGAATCTTACCGGGGAAGGAAAAACAAATTTGGCCCTTTTGCACGCGGTTGATCCTGAGTTCACGGCAAGCGGCGATCTGACGATGAACATGACTGTTACTGGAACAATTTCCGATCCTTTGCCCGAAGGGCGAGTTGAAGTGTTTAACGGGGCTGTCGCCTACACTGGGGTACCTAGCGGCCTCACGGAAATGAATGGATCTCTTACGTTCAATCAGAATCGGGTGCATATCGAGAAGTTGACAGCGCGCACGGGGGGCGGAACGCTTGATTTTCATGGCGATGCTACCAGCTACACGCAGCAACTAAGCTTTAATCTCACCGCAATGGCGAAGGATGTACGTCTGAGATATCCTCCCGGAGTGAGTTCCACAGCCAATGCCCAATTGCATTGGGTGGGGACGCGCTCAGCGTCAACGGTTTCAGGTGACATCCTGGTAAATAAACTTGCCGTTACGCCGAACTTCGACTTCGGTTCGTACCTGAACCAGACCCGGCAAGGCGGGACGGTTACGCCGATCAATTCTCCGCTCAACAATATCAAGCTCGATATTCACGTGGTAACCGCACCTGAGCTTCAAATGCGGACGGCGAGCGCCCGACTCTCGGGCGATGCAGATCTCCACCTACGAGGGTCGATCGCTCATCCTGCCGTGCTGGGCCGAGCTGACATTTTGGAAGGCGAGGCTACTTTCAACGGCACGCGATTCCATCTGGAGCGCGGAGATATCACGTTCACCAATCCGGTTACCATCGAGCCACAGGTAAACCTTCAGGCTTCGGCACACGTCCGCAGCTACGATTTGGATGTTACCGTGACCGGCACACCAGAACGTTTGTCGGTGAATTACCGTTCGGAGCCTCCCTTGGCCAAAGCCGATATCGTTGCGATGCTGGCCCTAGGACGCAGTGAGGAAGCTTCTCATCTACAGGAGCAGCAGCAATACACACAGACTCCTTTTACCGATGAGGCAACGACCGCTGCGATTCTGAACCAAGCCATCAATTCGACTGAGTCCAACCGCATGCAAAAGCTGTTCGGCGTCAGCCGGATTCGCATCGACCCTCAAGGATTGACCACGCAGACCAGCCCGACTTCACGCGGTCCGCAGGTGACCATTGAGCAGCAGTTCGCCAATAATGTCTCACTTACATACAGCACGAATGTGTCGCAGACCGGGGACCAGATTATTCAGGGAGAATACTTCTTTACCCGCAATACTTCTGTCGTCGGCACACGCGATTGGAATGGCGTGGTCAGCTTCGACATACGCCTCCGCCGGCACAAAAAATAAAGCTGCCGCGGTCCTCCTATCGGCGAGCAGTTTTCCTGCGTATCATATATTCGACACAACGCCATGAGGTATTCCCCGGAGAGCCACCTATTTGCAGTAGAACGGCAGTCAATGGTGGGCCGTCAACTCCGCTCTCGGGGGATCGGCGATGAGCGTGTTCTGCAAGCGATGCTCCGCGTTCCGCGTCACCAATTTGTTTCCGAGTCCTACCAAAACCAAGCCTATGAAGATCACCCGATTCCAATCGCCGCAGAGCAAACAATCTCTCAGCCCTATATTGTCGCGAGCATGCTTCAGGCCGTAGAGGTTGAAGAAAACGATAAAGCCCTCGAAGTCGGCACCGGCTCCGGCTATGTAACGGCGCTGCTGGCCGAACTCGCGCGGGAAGTAGTCTCGATCGAGCGCCATGAACTTCTTGCCGCCGGAGCCATGGAACTCCTGGCCAAGCTCGGATACAGCGATGTTCAGGTTTTGAACGGCGATGGGTCGCTCGGATATGAGCCAGCCGCGCCTTATGATGTCATTGTCGTTTCGGCAGCTGCTTGCGAACTTCCTCGCGTTCTGATCTCACAACTAAATGAAGGCGGCCGAATGATCATTCCGATAGGTCCCCCAGACACCCAGCAATTGCAGCTTATAAAGCGAGAGAGCCGTGGACTCCACATTTCCTTGCGTGAACCTTGCCGCTTTGTTCCGCTGGTCTCTGGATGATTCTCAAGAGCACGACCTAAGGTTCAGAAACAAAGGTAATTAGCTCTCGCGAACAGAACCTTCAATAATCAAGGAGTGGTGAAGTTTCCTCTATGCGCCATTTGAAGGTCATCTTCTTCTGCACATTCGTATTGCTACCGGGCGCGGCTTTTTCTGCCGACAAGCTGATTGCACTCACCTTTGACGACGGCCCGCGTCCGTACGTTTTGTTCGGAAGCAAAGAACACCCGACACCCGGGCTAGTCAAAAGTCTCGATGCGAATAATGTAAAGGCCACTTTCTTCGTCGTGGGATGGCGACTGACTCCAAGGACTTGGGGATCAGAGCGTTACGAGGAAAATATCGGAATGACCTGTATCGATGCCGCCCAGCAACTGATTCACAAAGGATACGAACTCGAAGACCACACGTACAGCCATATCGAATTGGGCACCGCCGAACGCAAGAGAGGTGAGCAATGGGTGATCGCCGATGTAAATAAGGGGGCTCAAGCAATTCAGGCAATTACCGGCGAGAGGCCGGATTACGTTCGCCCTCCGGACTGGATTATCTCCGCCGATGCGCGCCGGGATCTGGAGCATCAGGGATATCATGTGCTGACTATCGCACGAGAAAATCCCCTGCCTCTGCGCGACGTGAACTCGCTCGACTATCTCTGCACTAACAGAGATCGCGCTCAATGCCCGAAGCCATCTCTCGCGCAGGCGGTCATCCGGCAGATCGAAGAGCGCGAGAAGCGAGGGGTCCACACACACATTCTTGCATTTCACGAGCTATCCACGACAGCGGCAGCGATGCCGGAATTAATCACTGCCCTCAAAGCTCGGGGATACCGGTTCGTCACGTTGACTGAATATATGAAACAGGTCGAACCACCGTCTCACGGGTCCTTTTCGACACCTCAGTAGCGTTCATTTGGGGAATCCCCGTATTAGAATCTCCACGTGGGGATTCTGCATAATCTGCGTGTCACTCTGGAAATGATCAAATGGGAGCATTCGGTCTTTGCGCTTCCTTTTGCACTGTGCGGCGCGATGCTCGCAGCCGGCGGAATTCCATCTGCCCATCAGCTCATATGGATCATCGTCGCGATGATTGGAGCCCGTTCTGCTGCAATGGCATTCAATCGGCTAGCGGACGCATCAATCGATGCCGCGAATCCCCGAACCAGGACACGAGCGCTTCCCGCTGGACACCTTAGCCTTGCCTTCGTGGCTACATTCGTGATCGTTTCAAGCGCGATATTCGTGTTAGCCGCGGCGGAACTCAATCGCCTGACACTTTGGCTCTCGCCCGTCGCGTTGGCGATCTTGTTGCTGTACTCATACACGAAGCGATTCACACGCTGGTCTCATCTCGTGCTTGGACTTGCGCTCGGCATTGCCCCTTCTGCGGCATGGATTGCGATCCGCGGAACTCTCGATCCGCGCATTATTGTGCTCACGGCAGCCGTAACTTTTTGGGTCGGAGGCTTCGACGTGCTCTATGCCTGCCAAGATTACGAGTTCGACTGCCAGGCGGGATTGCATTCGGCGCCAAGATTCTTTGGCATCCGCCGTTCACTCTGGATCGCACGCGCTTTTCACCTGTTGATGATTGTGCTTCTCATAGCGCTCGTATTAGCCTTTGGACTCGGCAATCTGGCGATTGCGGGCGTAGCAGTGGTTACGGCACTGCTCGCCTATGAGCATTCCCTGGTTCATGCAGACGACTTGAGCAAACTCAATGCCGCATTCTTCACGATGAACGGAGTAATCTCCGTCGTGTTCTTTCTCTTCATCGCCGCCGACCTGCTCACGCGCCGATAGGTGTCGACCTCGGCCCCCTCGGCCACTGCTTTTGTGAACGGTGCATGATAGGCTAGGTGCTTTCGTGAATGGAGCGCTCGCTCTTGCTGAGGTTGAGCATGAATTTCTTCCGTGTTCCCGCTGCCCTGCTTTCACTACTGCTCCTGATTGAGACTGGCTCATCCTACCCCGCCCAAAGGTCAGTATCACTCCCAGGCGACGAGTCTTTTTTCCCGGTCGCTGTGTGGTATGGAGGCGGGAAAGTGCGCGCTCCCATGATGGAATCGATTGACTCTACCAGCGCAGAACGCTGGGGTACAGATTTGGATCAGATCAAGGCTACCGGCTTCAACACGATTAAGACATGGGTTGACTGGGCAACGGCGGAGCCCCGGCGGCAAGAATACAACTTCAATAATCTCGACCTGCTGCTACGGCTTGCACAAAAACGAGGACTGCGCGTCATCGTGCAGATATACCTCGATTCAGCTCCGGACTGGGTCGGCCACAGCTATCCTGACGCTCGGTTCGTGGACCGAAGCGGCGCGGTAATTGATTCCCAGGCCGCACCTGGATACTGCATTGATCATGACGGAGTTCGAGGAGAAATCGTCAAATTCTTGCGAGCCTTGTCGCAGGATGCGAACAAAAGCGCGGCACTATACGGGTGGGATGTCTGGAGCGAGCCGCATGTGGTCAACTGGGCGGAGTTTCCCTATCTAAGTGACCCTGAATTCTGCTTCTGCGCGTATACGCAGTCGCGATTTAGGCACTGGTTACAAACTAAATATCACACTCTGGACGCATTAAATGCCGCGTGGTATCGCAGCTTCGTGAGCTGGGACCAAGTGCAGCCGCCGCGCTATCCCACCATCCTTTCGTACACCGATTATCTCGATTGGCGGGCTTTCATTGACGACAAATTGGCAGGAGATCTTAAGACTCGAGTGGAGGCCATTCGCAGCGGCGACTCTAGCCATCCTATTACCAGTCATGCCGCGGTACCTGGCCTGTTTACATCACCCACCGATGGGTACGGTGAGCCGGATGACTGGAAGATGTCAGATAGCGCGGATTTCTTTGGAACGTCCTTATATCCCAAGCACGCAGAATCGACGCAGCCATGGAGTTCCCTCATGCTTGCCGCGGGCCTGGATTTCACGCGCTCCGCGGGCCACAGCTTCGGAAAAGGCTTCTGGATCGGCGAACTGCAGGCTGGACAAGGAGCAACCGGTATGCGGATCGCAGATCCCGTGACCGGCGATGATGAGCAATTCTGGATGTGGCAGGTGGTGGCGCACGGCGCACGCGAACTTGCCGTCTATGCCTGGTATCCCATGAGTTCTGGATTCGAATCGAATGGATATGGTCTGATCAATCTCGATGGAACACTTACCGAGCGAGCACGCGCGGCCGGAGAGACGGCCAAGGCAATCTCACGGTACGGCCCGCAGATTCTGAACTCTAAGCCACCACAAGCCGAAGTTGCCATTCTGTACAACCGTTTGTCTTACATGGTGGGCGGATCACAGCCGTCACTTTCAAAGCTCGGGAATGCGGAACGCGATTCCCTGTTGGGGTTGTATCGCGCTTTTTCGGAAGAGAATATCCCAGTCGACTTCGTTCATCCCGACGACGTTGGGCAAGACCGCCTCGGCCAATACAAAATTCTTTTCCTGCCTTTCTCTGTCATGCTGTCGCAAAACGTGGCTGATGGCGTAAAACATTACGTGAAAAATGGAGGAACTGTCGTCGGAGAAGCAAGACTCGCCTGGAATGATGCTCGCGGGTTTGCCAGCGACATGATTCCCGGAGCTGGGCTTGCGGATGTTTTCGGGGCTCGCGAAAAGGTCATCGAGCCAAGGGACAACGTGCAAATGGAAGTATCATCCATGACGCTTCCGGGGATGTCCGTACATACAGTGATCAAAGGCACTGCCTTCGAGGAACAACTCGAGCCATTGATTGGGAGCAACGTCTTAGCCAGGTTTTCCGACGGAAGTCCGGCCATCGTGGAGAAAGATGACGGCAAGGGCAAAGCATTCGTGATTGGCTCATTCATAGCACTTTCTTACGACCGCGATCACGATCCAGGCGTGAAGAGCCTTCTGCTTTCGTTAGCTCGAACTGCGGGCGTGACCCACGATGTCGAAGTTTCCGGTGGCGGGGCTTCGCAGGTCGAAGTTCGGTGGCTGGTGGGAAAACAGCAGCAGACCCTATTTGTATTCAACCACGCCACCAGTTCTACCGATATCGATCTGCACATTCGATTTCCCTGGAAAGTCGGAGAAGCTCGCGACGTAAATGGCGGGCTGGCATTGCACTGGCAGAGCGCGGCTGGACAGAGCACATTCCGGAAGCATCTATCACCAGGCGAAAATTGGATCTTTGTGGTACGCGGGATTTAACCTTGTTCCTGGAAACGGTCGATGGAACCATGCAGTATACTCAGAGTTCCTTCGAAGCGGAGTCAGAGCCAATTAGCGCGCGACGGTCAACTAAAGCATCGACTGCTTCCGCTGCAAAGAGATCTCCAACGCTGAGATTTGCAATTGTTTGAGTCGGCCAGCTTCCAACCGGTTCGCACGCACTGCAATACGGGTGGAGCCGCAGAATGCGGAGAAGATGTTTCTGGGAAATCGTATGTTAGCATGTATTCACCGCGATTCAGTGGGCGCTTAACTCAGCGGTAGAGTGCCATCTTCACACGGTGGAAGTCATAGGTTCGAATCCTATAGCGCCCACCATTTTTCTCTCTGTCCAGGCCGGAGACATGGGTAACAGAATGTACCGGCTACATGGGTAACACTTTTGGGCCGAAGGGATTTTCCAGCGGTTCCAAAACTCTGGTCTCCAAATCGAAGTAACCCAGATCATACTCCATAAAACTGACCAGCC
>DAIDGW010000018.1 GCA_027452245.1 Acidobacteriaceae bacterium | reverse complement strand
GGCATCGAATGTCTGGTCGCGCAGACGCAAAGCCTGTTCGGCATAGGCAAGCAAGGCCGCACCCGCTGGCGTCAGCATGACACCGGTCTTCTCACGGACGAAGAGCTGGGCCGGAATCCCCTCTTCCATCTGCTTGATCTGCGTGCTCAGCGCGGGCTGAGTAAGATGAAGACGGTCGGCAGCGCGGGTGAAATTGCCTTCGCGCGCAACTGTAAGAAACGACCTCAAATGGCGGAACTCGACAAGCTCATACATGCTGCACCACCCGGAAGCTCAACGTAGACCGTGGTCAACAGTACAAGGCAAGAGAGACGCACAAGAGTTACAGCGCTTCTATTACCTGATTACGAGGTCAATTTGATCCCTGGGTCAAGACCCCCGCGAGTAAATTCACCAAGTTTTATTGCTATCAGTAAAACTTTGAGGGAAATTGTTCACTGCGGACGGCCATAAATGGCACTTATGACACCATCCATGCAATCGATCGCGCCATAAAGAAGAAGGATTGGACAGGGGTCATGTGTAGCCGCACCATCGAGACGGAAGAGATTTCAGCGACGGAGGTCTCGATGTCCGTTTCCAGCCAGAGCATCAACCACAGCCTCGCTCCGACTCCTGCTATCTCGGATAGCCTCCGCAAACCGCCTGCCACAGAGTCGTGGACACCGGAGCCTCTTCTCGATAGTGAAGAGGCCGCAGCCATCATGAAGGTTCATCCCAAGACACTCCAGAAGCTGGCACGCCAGGGCCGCATTCCCGGAGTTCATGTTGGAAAGCTCTGGCGTTTTCGGGCGTCGGTAATCGAGGCATGGATTGCTCAGCAAATGGCTAGTTGAAATCTGCTCGACCTCTGCCGCAGGCGGCTTTATCCTTGAAGTAAGCCATTCGTGCCGCCTGGGAATGGAGAACAATGAACAGGCGAACACGGTATCAACAAGGAAGCGTGCAACGCGAGAAGCGGCGCAGTGGGCCGGATGTATGGATTTTCCGATGGTATGAGACTGGAACCGATGGCAAGAGTAAATACCGCAAGGCAATCGTCGGCACGGTCGATACACTCGCAAATGAAGCATCGGCCCTCAAAGCAGCACAAGCGTTGCGCATCGACGCTAATCAAGAAACCCCGCAGGCAGGAACCGGGCCGAGCACAATCGCACAGCTCGTTGCGCATTACAGGCTGAAAGAACTGGCCGGTGATCGTAACGGGAGGAAGGCGTTCTCGACGCGATCTGCCTATGAATGCAATCTGGAGAACTGGATTCTTCCTCGTTGGGGAGATCACACGCTCGACCAGGTGAAATCCGTCGCAGTCGAAGATTGGCTGGACGGCATCAAGCGGGCGAAAGGCACACGGGCCAAGATTCGGAACCTTATGAGCGCACTCTTCACACACGCGATGCGATACGAATGGACGGATCGAAACCCGATCAAGCTCGTTCGGCAGAGCGCGAAGCGAGAGCGCATTCCCGATGTTCTGGAACTCGTCGAAATTCAACTGCTGCTCGGCAAACTCGGTGTTCGGGAACGTACGCTCGTTTTGCTGGACGCCGGGACGGGACTTCGCATTAGCGAACTTCTGGCCCTGCGGTGGCGGGATGTGGACTTCGACAATCTTGAACTCAATGTGACCCGTTCCATCTGGCATCAGGTGGTGGGCGACTGCAAGACGGAGGCATCAGCCAAGCCGGTTCCGCTCGATAGTTATATGGCGGAGGACTTGATGCGCTGGCGTCGCCAGAGCGCGTACCCACTGATTGACGATTATGTCTTTGCCAGCGAGGTCATGCGGGGCAAGCAACCGTACTGGCCAGACAACCTGATGAAGCGGCATATCCGTCCGGTAGCGAAAGCAATCGGCATTCACAAACAAATCGGCTGGCACACCTTCCGTCATACTTTTGGCACGTTGCTGAAGGCGAATGGGGAAGATGTAAAGACCGTCCAGGAGCTTTTACGGCACGC
>DAIDGW010000017.1 GCA_027452245.1 Acidobacteriaceae bacterium | reverse complement strand
ACCGCCCGCCGCAGCGCATCGAGGCCTAAACTCGCAAAAACGCGATTTTCTCCCGTGAGCGGCACCGCATCGGCAATGGTCGCAATTGCCACCACCTTCAGGAACGATCGCATCAGCTTCGGTAAATCTTTTTCCGGAAGGCGCCGCTGCATCAGCGCCTGTGCCAACTTGAATGCCACGCCCGCCCCGCACAGTTGCTTGTACGGATACTCACAGCCCGCCTGGTTCGGATTCACCACCGCGCAGCATTGCGGGACGCCGTCCGGCCCGGGCAAATGATGATCGGTCACGATCAGGTCCACGCCCGTGCGCCGCGCCGTTTCCGCCGGAGCGAAGGCACGGATCCCCATATCGACGCTGATGATCAGCCGCACCCCGGCCGCGGCGGCGCGCTCGATCACATCGTCACGCATGTCATAGCCTTCGCGGATGCGGTGCGGCACGTGGAAATCCGCCGCGCCTCCGCACAGTTCGATCGCCGTCTTCAGAATGATGACCGCCATCGTGCCGTCCACGTCGTAGTCGCCGTAGATCAGCATCGGCTCTTTGCGCTCGATGGCGGCTGAGAGGCGATCAACGGCCGCCGGCAATCCCCTCATGCGCTCCGGCGCATGCAGATGGTCCAGGGAAGGTCTCAGATACCGCAGCGCAGTCTCGCCATCGCGAATGCCGCGTTGGGCGAGCAATCGTGCCAGGATCGGCTGCGCACCGTCAGGAAAGCTGCCAGCCTCCGAGCGCAATTCGGCATGCAGCCCTTCGACCGCGCCGAGTTCGCACGCTGCCTCAATCCATCGCATGGGAAGCAGCAAGTGTATACCGCGTTCCGGAGATTGTGGTTTGGCACGAGGCGGGTTTGGAGAGGAGATATCCTTGCCGGGTATATCGATGAGCAAAGAACAGGGCCCCTTACCGTAAGGCATTGAGGATAATAGACTTGCCAGGGTATATCCCCATTGTGCGCTGCTAAAATCTTCAGCGCTAAAGACTTACGCGTAAAGTCCTCAGCCGAAAAGACTTACATGCTTTTTCGAGGCTGAGCCCGATTCCCATTTTTGCAAGTGCTTGATCTTGAACGACCGCGGAATCTCATGAACTCGCGGTATTGGCAAAATCCAGATTTCAAGAAACTTCTGCTGCCGATATTCCGAAAACGCGTTTCCTCGTAGAGGAACACGAGAGCATCACGCCGTTCCTCTGCAATGATGTGGGATCAAGACATCTGCACACAAGGGCGTCCGTCACACCGGCGCTGTGGAAAAGCTGTGGATTTGATTTCCTGCTGTTAGAAAGCTGTGCTTTTCCCTAATCGGCTTCAATTTCGATCTGGACTGGAGGCAAGGCCGGCAATTCCGGGTGCTCGGGATCGCGCCAGAACGCATTGAAGCATTCGCCCGGGTGCTGCGGCTTCCAAGTGCTGCCGTCCTGATATTTCACCATGGTGGGAAAGAACACCCATCCCATCACCTGCTTCGCGATGTTCTCCGGAGCGCCTCGCTTGTCGATCGTCTGCTCCTGCCCCGCCGCGATCGGTTGCTCGGACTGCCAATCCGGATTGAACGGCCGCCTCAGATCCTGCGGCGCCATAAACATCTCCGACATTACGAACACTTTCTCGATCGCTTTCCCGGAAGTGTTCTTCACCGTCAGGCTGCTTTGATCCGGATGGTTCCAATACTCCAACCCGCTAAACGTCACCGGACATGACTTCGGCGGCGGCGGATAAATCGTATAAACCGCCATCATCCCGTTTTCCATGTGTTCATTGACGTGGCAATGAAACATCCATGACCCCGGATTGTCGGCCACCATATCCACGGTTTTCATGCTTCCCGGAAGCAACTCGATCACATCCGTATGGCGTCCCGCATCGGTTACGGTTTCGCCGTGCCAGTGCGGGGTGTGCAGGTCGATTTCATTGCCCAAGGCCAGCAGGTGCCAGCGTACCCGGTCTCCCTGTTTCATGTACAAGCCCGGCAGATTCCCAAAGATCAGACCGTTGATGGAATAGAAAAGTCCGTCGGGCTTGGTTCCCAGCTGATCGAAGATCACGAACGCGGCGACAAACTCGCGATCCACATCTTTTGGAGATCCATCGGGATTTGCCCTTCCCCTGGCGGTTACGATAATTGGACCGAGCAGCCCGGAATTGATCTCCATGCCGGGATCGACGTGGGAGTGGTACCACCACACAATCGAACTTGGCTGTCCGGGTGCGGGCCCGCTCTCGGCCGTGGCGAACCAGTGATAGGTATATTGCCGGCCGGGCGCGACGCGATCGCCCTTTCCGAAGGGAATATAGAACGCACCTTCGTTGTTTTTGTCGTAGCGCAATCCATGAGGATGCATGCTGTGCGGCAGGTGCCCGCGATTGAAAAAGTCGACCACGATTTCATCGCCCACTTCGGCGCGAATTATCGGGCCCAGGATTCCCAGCCAATCCGGCTGCGGCTTGCGCACGGTAAACGTATCGTCGGTGTATTCGATGAACCGAGCCTTCGGCCATTGCAAGTGGAACTGCCAAGGTCTGCGGATTGGAGTAGCGGTGAGCAGATCCATCCCGCTGGGAGCGAAATTCCAGGTCACATCCTCGGCGGCGATGTAGTAATGCCGGGTTCTGGCGAGGCAGCTTGCACAGAGGATGAGGGAGCAGAGCAGAACCCCAGCGGCGCGTATCTTCACAATGGCATTATCCCATCCGGAGGAATTTTCTGAAGCGACCCAACCGCGAATATTGGTCTCGGCGCAGGTCGGAATGCAATTCCATCAAGGATTAGAACCAGGGTTCGGAGCGGCAGTGCTGCATGTTCCTCCCCTGGACTGCGTCGGGGGACTGGGTGGTGTGAGCCATGGCGGATTGGCGAAGTCGAAGAACTCGTCCATGGTGCCCGGCAGTCCCGTCGTGGGGTCTGTCTCGGTGAGCCAATAGCCGTCGCGAGCGGTCAGCGGCTTAATGCCAAATCGCTCCTCGACCAGGCTGAGCCATGCTGTCGTATCCCGCACGGTGTGGGATACGTAGTTCTTCTTGGCGTAGGGCGAGACAACGATCACTGGAATCCGGTAGCCGGTGACAGCAAAGCTGCACGGTCCCGACGTAGCAGTTGCCCCTGCACACGTATCATTCGGCTGTAAGTCAATCGGGTATGCGTATTGATCCGGAACCGGCACCGTCTGGGGCTGCACGTGATCGTAAAACCCTCCGGGTTCGTCATAGGTGAAAATCAAGGCGGAGTCTTGCCAGCTAGGGCTTGCCATGAGGGCATTGATCAGACTCGCAACGTGCGCGGCTCCCGCTTGAATGTTGACGGGGTACTGATCGCTGTCAGAAGGGTGCTCATCCAGTCCGGCGTCTGAAGCCGGTTCAATCATGATCACCTGCGGCAATGTGCTCTCGTTCTGCACGTCGGTGCTGAACTGCGAAATCGGTACGAAGTTCTGGTATAACGACGGATCAGTCTGCACCTGGCTCTCATACGTGAATTCGTTCATGTAAGAGATGTTCGCCAGACACTGATTCAGCTGGCTTCCCGTGTCACCAGAACAATTGGTATCGTCGACATAGTCCCGCCACGTGATTCCCGCATTCTGGAGTGCCTGGAAGATAGTGGTCGCGGTAAAAGCGTGGTTATCGTTACTGTTGCTTCCTGGTGGATAGGCATATCCCTGAGAGGTTGACGCATAAATGAAAGCCCGATTCAACTGCGTCCGGCTCATCATTGGAGCGAACCAGCGGTCCGACGTGGCGAAATTGCTGGCCATGAAGTAGTAATAGTTCAAATCGGAATCGGTAAAGTAGCCCATGGTGCGGTAGCCATTGATATCGTTGACCGGATTACCGCCATTCTGGCTGATGGGATACTGCCGCGCATCATTCGCCGCCGCTTCTACAAATCCATTGCCCAGCCAATTGATTGTTCCGGGATAACCGAACGCATCGTTCCAGTCCACGTGCGCCTCATTCCAGAACGGGCTGATCTCTTCGGTGCACACCGACGGCATGTGAAATGAGGTCACCGTCGGAGAATTGGAGTCGATGGTGCACTGATCCGGCCCGTTTGGATTGCTCGGATCGCAGCCGGGTAATGCAGGTGGTGCGCACGAATTCACTCCATTGGTGATGGTGCATTGTGAGGGCGGCGTGAATTGCGGCAGGCCATCGAACTGCTGATCGGCAATTCCGTTGTTGGCCCAGTATTGCCGCATGTATCCGAAATACTCGTCGAACGAACGGTTCTCCTGCGCGATGAAAATGATGTGATTCAAGGTTTGGAGTCCCACCGGCTTGGTAAATGTCGCGGTCACAGAGTCCGCGCCGCTCAAGGTGAGATTGCAGGTCGCGCCGGGACCGGTGCAGCTACCTGACCATCCTGAGAAGGAATAGCCGGTGCCCGCGGTCTCGGTTAACGTCACCTGCGTGCCTTGCACGTACGTGGCCGAGCAGGTTCCCGGACAATCAATTCCTGTGGGAGTGCTGGTAACCGTGCCCGTTCCTCCGGAGGCGATTGCCACCGTCAAGGTTTCGCCGGGGGCGAATGTCGCGCCCACGCTTTCCGCTTTGTTCATCGTGACGGTGCAGGAGTTCGTGCCCGAGCAGGCTCCGGTCCATCCCCCAAAAAAGGAATTGGTTCCCGCAGTCTCGGTCAGCGTGACTTGCGTACCCGGCGGAAAGGCCTTCGAGCAAGTGCCCGGGCAGTTGATCCCTGTGGGATTGCTGGTGACGGTGCCTGTTCCTCCGGCCGCGACCGTAACCGTCAAAGTCTGACCGGCGTTGAACGTCGCACCGACAGTTTCTGCTTTCGTCATGGTGATGGTGCACGTGCCGGTTCCGGAACAGGCGCCGCTCCACCCGCCAAAGAAGTAGTTCGTTCCGGCCGTCGCGCTCATGGTCACTTGGGTGTTCTGCGTGAAGTTGGCCGTGCACGTTCCCGGACAACTGATTCCCGCCGGACTGCTGGTGATGGTGCCGCTGCCGGATGCGGGCGCGGTCACGGTCAGAGCGTAAGACGTTTTCGTAGGTGGAGGCGTAGACGAGGGGGCGGCTAGCCCGCTGCATCCGGTGAGGATGACAGTGCCAGAGACGGTAATAGCCGCAAGACTGACCAAGAACAACGACTTCATGGCGCGAAGCTCTCCTTGAAAAACGACGCCGGATTTGGATGACAACTAACCTCCAGCGGTTGTCATCGCGCCCCTGATTATTGGTTATGTGCTTTGGTGCTAATTACTTGCAGAAGGTGAGAAATGTGACAACAGTGTGTTCAGGGCTTGCAGGCTAAGCAAAAAGCTAGATTTCTTCGTCCTGATCGGAGTCGTCCAGGGCGAGGCCGCCGAATTCATCCGAGACTTCCAACAGGCGCTGATAACGGTCGTACCATTCCGTGCTCACTTCGCAGAGAAACATAGTTCCCTGGTAAGCCCATCCGAGTTGCAGATATCCGATCTTGCCGACGTGAGTACGCAGCCAGCGCGCGTCCTCGACGTCGTCGCCGTCGGTGAACTCGGAATGCGACAGCCGCTGGACCATTTCGTCGAGTTCATCGCGGTCGAGCGACCAGGAGTGCATGGTGAGAAAAGGAGCGCCGGAGGCCTTCGCCAGCTCGACAAAGTCCTTCCAGGCGTCGGGATTGGCGCCACTCTCCCACATGATCGACTGCACTTCTTCGTAGTCGACGAATCCGTAGAAGCGCCGCATGCCATGGCCTTCAATGAAGGCAATCATGTCGTCTTTTGTGGAGGAAAGGTCGTCAGGAATGGGAGACATAAAAGAATATTGTATGCCCACGCCGCCCGGGCCTACCAGCGATGGCTTTTCAGGCTGCGCACCGCGGCCCGATTCTGGGTAGTGTCCCAATAGTGTTAGGACGCTACCGATTCCCGCCACGCAAGACAAGGCGCGCCCCGCCGCATTACACTAATAATTTCTGCACGATTCGAGGACGCCATCATGTCAGTCAACAGCTTCAACTCCCGCTCTACTCTGAAAGTCGGCAACAAAGAACACGAAATCTATCGCATCTCCGCGCTCGACCAGCAAGGCATTTCAACCCGGCATCTGCCGTATTCGCTGCGCATCCTGCTCGAAAATCTTCTGCGCACCGAAGACGGACGCAACGTCACCAAGGAAGAAATCCGCGCGCTTGCCGCATGGAACAGCAAGGCCACGGCAGAAAAGGAAATTGCGTTTACTCCCAGCCGCGTACTTCTGCAGGATTTCACCGGCGTTCCCTGCGTGGTGGATTTGGCCGCGATGCGTGATGCCATGAAGCAGTTGGGCGGCGATCCCGCGCTGATCAATCCCCTGCAGCCGGTCGAACTCGTTATCGATCACTCCGTACAAGTCGACGAATTCGGCACCGCCGACGCTCTCAACGTCAACGCGCTGCTCGAATTCCAGCGCAACAAGGAGCGCTATTCCTTCCTGCGCTGGGGACAGACCGGCTTCCGCAATCTGGCCATCGTTCCGCCGGATACGGGCATCGTCCACCAGGTCAACCTCGAATACCTCGCCCGTGTTGTTTTCGTGCAGGAAAGCCCCGGCAAGCGCGTCGCCTACCCCGACACGTTGGTGGGAACAGACAGTCACACGACGATGGTGAATGGTTTGGGAGTGCTGGGATGGGGCGTCGGCGGCATTGAAGCCGAGGCCGCGATGCTCGGACAGCCCGTCTCCATGCTCATCCCGCGCGTCGTGGGCGTGAAGTTGACCGGACGCCTGCGGGAAGGTGCGACCGCGACCGATCTCGTCCTGACCATCACCGAAATGCTGCGCAAGCACGGCGTGGTCGGAAAATTCGTCGAATACTTCGGTCCCGGATTGCGCGAGCTTCAGTTGGCCGATCGCGCCACGATTGCCAACATGTCTCCCGAGTATGGCGCGACCTGTGGAATCTTTCCCGTCGATAAAGAGAGCCTGCGTTATCTCCGCCTGACCGGGCGCAGAGAAGAACAGATCGCTTTGGTTGAGGCTTATTGCCGTGAGCAAGGCTTGTTTCATGACGAAAAAACTCCGGAAGCGGAATATTCCGAACTGCTGGCTCTCGATCTGGCCACGGTCGAACCGAGCCTCGCAGGGCCGAAGCGTCCGCAGGACCGCGTCGTGCTTTCGCAAGCTGGCGAGTCTTTCCAGAAAGCGCTGCCTTCGCTGATCAAGCCGAAATCGGCGGCGAAAACTGCGGGCGCCACCGGGGCCGCTGCAGTAGCCAAACCTGGGAACGGCCCGACCAGCAACATGAAGACATGGGAAACCGAAGGCGGCAGCCCCACGGCGGTTGGCGTCGAAGATCCACGCGACCACGAACACGTTCCTGCCAGCGTGAAAGCATCGCTGCAACACGGCAGCGTGGTTATCGCCGCGATCACATCCTGCACCAACACCTCCAATCCCTCGGTGCTCATCGGCGCGGGCCTGCTCGCCAAGAAAGCCGTCGAGAAGGGCCTTACTGTTCCCGCGTGGGTGAAAACCTCGCTCGCCCCCGGATCGAAAGTGGTCCGCGACTATCTCGAAAAAGCCGGATTGATGCCGTACCTCGAGAAACTGAAATTCAATCTTGTCGGCTACGGATGCACGACCTGCATCGGCAATTCGGGGCCGCTGCCTGCGGAAGTGTCCCAAGCGATCGACGAGAAAGACCTGGTCGTCGCCTCCGTGCTCTCGGGCAATCGCAACTTCGAAGGCCGCATCAACTCCGAAGTGCGGGCCAACTATCTGATGTCGCCGCCGCTGGTTGTGGCTTTTGCGCTGGCTGGACGCATCGACCTCGATCTCCGCAAAGATCCTCTCGGCAAAGGGCGCGACGGGCAACCCGTGTATCTGGCCGACATCTGGCCGGCGCAGCGCGAAATCGAAGAAGCCATCCAGCAGTCGATTTCGTCGGAGATGTTTTCGAAGAGCTACGGCGAAGTCTTCGAAGGCGACGAGCGCTGGCGCGGTCTCTCCATTCCCAAAGGCCAGACTTACGTCTGGGAAAAAGATTCCACGTACATCCGCCAGGCGCCGTACTTCGACGAGATGGCGGTGAAGCCCTCGCCGGTCGAGGACATCAAGGGCGCCCGCGTGCTCGCCGTGCTCGGCGACAGCGTGACCACCGATCATATCTCTCCCGCGGGATCGATCAAGAAAGACAGCCCTGCTGGAAAATACCTGCAGCAGCACGGCGTGCAGCCAGTCGATTTCAACTCCTACGGATCGCGCCGCGGCAATCACGAAGTGATGGTGCGCGGCACGTTCGCCAATGTCCGCCTGCGCAACAAGCTGGTCGCGACCGAAGGCGGATTCACCCGCCACCTGCCCACGGACACCGAGATGTCGATCTTCGACGCGTCGGAGAAATACCGCGCCGAAGGCACGCCCCTGATCATCCTCGCGGGGAAAGAGTACGGATCAGGGTCGTCGCGCGACTGGGCGGCCAAAGGCCCGCGCCTGCTCGGGGTCGCGGCCGTGATCGCCGAAAGCTACGAGCGCATTCACCGCTCGAACCTGGTCGGCATGGGGGTCCTGCCGCTGCAATTCCCCTCCGGACAGAATGCCGAATCGCTTGGACTCTCGGGCGAAGAGACGTTTGAGATCGGCGGCATCCGCGAACTGGTCGATCACTACGAGCCGGGACGCAAAGTGAAAGTCCGTGCCAAAGGCAAGCGCGGCGACAAGCCGGTAGAGTTTGAAGCGCTGGTGCGCATCGACACTCCGCAGGAAGCGCTCTACTACGCGAACGGCGGAATTCTGCAGTACGTGCTGCGGCAGTTGCTGAGCACGAAGCCCAGCGCCGAACCCGTGCACGCGTAAAGTCTACGGAAAGTATCGGGCGCCCTCAAAGCGTTTCGGGTCCCATGGCATGAACGCGGAGTAGAGGCATGAAATCATGCTGGTCTGGGATTCCGAGTCGCGCAGGGAGATGTAGTTCCCGAATCAGAACTAGAACCAAAAACCCACTTCTGGCAACACCGGCTGGAACCCAGGTAGCCAAACCTTGGCTTCTCAAATACAAAAAGCGCGGCTGGCGGGCCGCGCTTCGTTTTCTTACTCTCTAATTCTAGTTTAGCAATTTGCGATAGGCAAAGTGGACACGAATTGGAAATTTATATTTCCCGTGGGCTGAATAGCTTGGCGGATTTCCGAGCGTTCTGGGGGCTTGACAAAGTTTGCCGCGGCTCCCTGAACTCTCCCCTATCCATTCGGGAATTCGATCACCCTGCCCCACGGGTACCGACTGTTGACAGCAGGTGAGTCGGCTTACGGTTTGGGCTGTGCATTGGCGGCGGAGTTGAAGGTTACGCTGCGCACCACGTAGTGTTTGCCATCGAAGCGGGTCAGCACCGTGACTTGGGCCCCGGGGCGCAGATCGTATCCCACGTTGACGTTGTCGGGATCGATATAGAGATCGTAATTCTTGTTATCGATGCTGGAGAGGAGTGACATGACCCCGGCGTGAAGATCGACGCCGATGACCTGTCCGACGAAGGTGAAGCCGGCGCCGGGCGTGGCGAGAATGGAAATGTCGTGCGCGAGGTCGCCGCCATCCTGCTGCGAGCCGAAGTTGATGTTGACCAGCGTGCCGGGAACAAGATCGGAAGCGCTCACGGTACGGCCCCGGTTCACGATGCGGGTGGAGGAATCGAGGCGAACTCGAATGGTGCGGGGCGAAAGGCGGTCGCGGAGCAGCAGTTCATTCCGGTTGGGATGATAGGCCACGATGGTGCCCTGGCTTTCTCCGCCAGTGCTGGTGTTGCGCAGATGAATGGCACGGGCGAATATGCGGTCGCCGTTGAGGATGGTGTCGGCGTAGATGCGGTCTCCCTGATGCAGGTCGGCGGTGCCGCCCGGATTTCCGTTCAGGTAGATCTCGGTGCGGGGATCGAATTCAATTTTCATCGACCCGCCGCCGAAGGCATGGAGGGTCAACACGTCGCGCACGCGGTCGAGATGCTGGATGGTGCCTCCGATGAGCGTGGCATTCTCTTTGGGAAGTGGCGGCGGATCGGGGATGAGGCTGGCCGGATCGACCGAGACGTCGTTGGAAGGGACGTCAGCGCTATCAGCAGCATCGTCATTGGGCGAGGTATCGGGGGCCGGTGTGGCATTGGACTTGGCCGAGGGTGGTGACGAAACAACGGATTGAGCGGGAGAGGTTTGGGCGTAAGCCATTGAGGCGGTTGCGATTCCCAGCAGGAGCAGTGGCAGAAGACGTCTCATGGGTCCCCTTCAAATCAAGCAATTTTCGACGCGTGGGTTGGATGCGGGTGGAGGGGGAAAGGTAGCCGGGGAGGTCGGCGGATCCCTTATTTAGGGATCAACAAAGCGGACGATTTTGGCATCCAAAGCGATTCCGGGATCGTGTCGATTACCGGGCTGAGTCGAGAGGGAATAAAGAAATGCAGATGAAAAGGTGGGCGATAATTTTACTGGTCGGAATTGTGAGCGCACTCCCTGCGTTTGCCGGAGATTTGAAGATCACGATTCCCGAGACCGGGCGGTTGACTCCGGTACAGAAGTTGAACCGGAGCGGCGTCAAGGAAGTGCAAAAGCATAAGTACGAGAAGGCGGAGGCGCTATTTTATAAAGCGTACCTGCTGGATCCCGACAATCCATTCACGCTGAACAATCTGGGCTACATCGCGGAGCTGCAGGGGCAGGTGGAGCGGGCGCATCACTTTTACCAGCTTGCGGGACAACTTCCCACTGACGCGGTGATCGCCGTAACCAGCAACGAGAAATTGCAGGGGAAGAGCGTGAGTGCAGCACTCGAAGTTCCGGAACTGCCCATGCAGATCAATCACGATAACGTGGAGGCGGTGCGGTTGCTGTCGCAGGGGCGAGCGCCGGAAGCGGATCTTCTGTTGCAACACACGCTGAAGAGCAATCCGCACAACATCTACACGCTGAATAACATGGGCGTGGCGAAAGAGATGGAAGGCGAAAGCGATGATGCCCTGAAATATTACGCGGAGGCGGCGGCGGGGCCGCAGGATGCGACCGCGGTGGTGACACTTTCGCGTTCGTGGCGGGGCAAGCCGGTGGCGGAGATGGCGGCGGAAAACGCGAAGTTTCTGCGGGCGCGGATGGCGAAAGAGAACACGCTGCAGGCGCGGGTGGCGCAATTGAATCTACGGGGCGTTTCGGCGATGAACCGGAACGATCCTCAGACTGCGGATCTGGATTTTCGCAAGGCGTATGCGCTCGATCCGACGAACGCGTTCGCGCGAAATAATATTGGATACGTGGCGGAGATCGAGGGAGACCGCGAGACGGCGCAATTTTTCTATAACAGCGCGACGACCGCCATGAACTCGTTGCAGAAGGCCGGGCTGGCCACACGCGGCAATGTGGAAGGGCAACGGATCGCGCAGATCGCAGCCGACAATGCCTCGAAGGTGGAAGCGCGAGTGGCGCGACAGCAGGAAGTGCTGCGCCGCGAGCATCCGCCAGTCGTGTTGCGCCGGCGGGATGATAGCGTAGTGCAGGAGCCAGCCATTGTTCCGGCGCCGGAACCAGAGCCGCAAAATCAGCAGCAGTGATCTTGCGGATGATCGTCCTCTGTGCAGCGAAAGACCCGTCTGGGCGGATGGATCGCGAGGATGAGTGACGCCCGAGGCTATTTCCCAGTTGAAAAATCGGCGAACCCGACCTTGACGATGGTGTGATAGCGACTGACGGAAGATTTTTCCCCGTCGGAGGTTTGGTCTACAGGTACCGGCTGGACTGGTGCGATCTCGGCCCAGACTCCCAGAACTTTGTTATTGAAAGCGGCCACCCCGATATAGTCCCCCAGGAATTCTTCTCGCGTTGGCAGGAAAGGAGTACGTGTCCAGGCATAGTTGGTAAAGTTCTCGCCGCCATCGGTGGATCGTGCGAGAGTGACGGCGGTCTTGCGGTCGGACGGATCGATGCGCCGGTCGTAGAAAATAATGTTGGCGTCGCCGGTCGAGGGATCCACGGCCAGCCACTGGAAGAACTGATCGGTTCCATCGTGAGCGGGGTTGGAATTCACACGAACAGCGTTGCTCCACGACTTGCCACCATCATCGGAGGTGGAGCAGTAAACGTTGATATCGCCCGAGCGATAGTCGCTCCAGGTTACGTACAGGCGTCCTTTCTTCCCGCGGTGAGGGTCAATGGCGATTTGAGGAAAGCCATTGGCGCGGTCCAGCGCTTCGGCGGCGAAATAGAGGGGCGCGGTTTTGATGACGCTGCGGCTCCTGACAAAACTGCTGCCGCCATCTTTCGATGAGGTAAAGACAATGCTGTCGCCGTCAGCCCAGACGGAGTAGATGGTGCCATCGGCGCCGATCGCCGCGGAGAACCCTTCGACGGCGCCGTTGTCATCGCGGGGAAGACCATGATGAGTGCTGATTTCAATCGGCGAGGACCAGGACAGCCCTCCGTCGGTAGAGCGGGAGAACAGGATCACGCTCTCGTTGATGCGGAATTCGGTCCAGCCGACGTAGAGATTTCCCGCGTACTTGCTAGCGGTGGTGTCGGCGGCGATGCCGGGTTTGTCTTCGAAGGGAATGTCGGGCGCGGTTGGATGAGAGATGACGGCGTGGTCCTGCTTTTCCCAGGTCGCGCCACCATCCTGTGAGCGACGAACGAAGATTCCATTCCTTGTGGCTCCGTGCGCCCAATAGTTTTCGGTTCCGAGCTTATCGAAGGCGATGTAGCAAAGAATCGCGGTTCCGTTCTTATCGTAAACGGTGCCCACATCGCCCGAAATCTTGTAATCAGTCGATTTCGTGCCGGGCGTCGGCTTCCAGGAGATGCCTCCGTCCTGTGAGAAGACAACGCCAGCCGGCATCTGGTAGGCCGCAAATGCCTGCGAGGGATTTCGGGGATTGATGGCAATCGAAGGCTCATTGTGAAAACCCGGTTGGGGAGTGACGGTGAAGACCTGCGCGTGGGGCGGTTCAGGAAGTTCGGCGGTAGAAGAACCGGAGGTGGTCTGCTGTGCCGGGGCGGTAAGAGCCGCGATGATAAAGGATGCAAAGAATAATGGAACCGGGATCGGATGGCGCATTCTAATTCCTCTCTAAAAACAGAGTCTACGACACAAACAGCAAAATTCGATTCCACCGGGCACGTCGGGCACACCCAGCCAAAATAGTCTCAGGGTGCAATTGCTACTTGGAAAGCATTACTGACACCTTACTGTGATCCGCATCACGTCGCGAAGTGATGCGCTTGCTAGTGAGATGCTGCCGTCTTTCCTATTCTCAGCTCAAGACTAAAATTGATGGGCCGACGATCCGAAGGTGTAGGTCTCAGTCCATTCGATGAGGGGGCAGCGGTGCTCAGAAACCCATCGTCAGGCTGGTATCACACAAACAAGTATGATGCCCGGGCAGCATGCGAGCACTGCGGAGGCGTGATCCGTCATGAGAAGTGGTGCATTACACGGAACGTCTCCGTGCAATACGCATATGACGTGCTCCTCGATGCAAATCGGCTTACGCTGACAGACCGCCTGATATTGCACGCGCTTGGGGTCGCCTGGCCGCAGGAGCCGGGAATGCCTTCCGATGTGGTTCCCGAATGGGTTGGGCAAAGCTCGGGGAGCGGCAAGCAAAAGCACTGATAGTGGGGATCCGATCAAGAATTAAGGCCAGATGCCCGTCTGGTGCAAAAGCGTTCATCTTCCAGCCGACTGTCCGTTCATCCCGCCTTCACGCTTTCTTCAGGTGCGTACATTATTCTGACATTGAAGCGGCGTGTCTAAGCGGTGGTGCAGAGATGCTGGGTGCAAACTTGCAAGGGCGTGCACAATTAGGCAACACTGCTTGTTATGAAGTTGCTGATCGTGGAAGACGAGGTCCGAATGACGGAACTGCTCCGCAAAGGCCTGACGGAGGAGGGCCATACGGTAATGTGCGCCCTCGACGGAGCCGAGGGCCTGGAATTGGCGAAACAGTACGAGTTTGACGTGATTATTCTGGACGTCATGATGCCGAAGATGAATGGGTATGACCTGGCGAAGCGGCTGCGCGCGGAAAAGATTCAGACGCCGGTATTGATGCTAACCGCGAAAGATACGGTTCCCGACATCGTTCGGGGATTGGATATCGGGGCAGACGATTACATGACCAAGCCTTTCTCTTTCGACGAACTGGTGGCGCGTTTGCGTGCGGTGAAGCGGCGGACCATGCCGCAGCAGGAGTTGCAGTTGAGGGTCGGCGATCTGGTGCTCGATCCTGCGAGCAGGGAGGTGACGCGCGGCGATGTGCGGATCTCGCTGACGCGGACCGAATACAACCTGCTGGAGCGTCTGATGTATCGGGCAGGGAAAGTGGTCTCGCGGCAAGGCTTGATCGAGTCGGTCTGGGGATTCGACCGGGAGATTGAGGAGAATACGCTGGATGCATTTATGCACCTGTTGCGGAACAAGGTGAACCTGCCTGGACGGGTGAAGCTCATACATACGGTGCGTGGTGTGGGGTACATGATCAGGCCGGAAGGGCAGGCGTGAAAAAATTCTCCATCGGCGTGCGCCTGGCGGTCTGGTATCTGGCGATCTTCGCGATTGCCCAGGTGGTATTCGGAATGGGGATGTGGCTGTTGCTGCGCTATCACCTCTACGATATGGCCGATGACGACCTGGAGAATCAGGTGGAGGATTTGACACATTTTATTAATGCGCAACCGGCTGATGCGTCTCTGGCAAATCTGCAGGCGGCAGTGAACGATTTTTATTCACGGGAGCACGCGGGCGACTACCTGCAGATCTATGCCGGCGACGGCCAGTGGGTATTTCGGTCGCCCTTCATGAAAGATCACGAAGTTCGGGCTCCCGAGCCCGGCCTGCTAAAAAGAGGATTCCACAAAGACCAGTTTTATAAAGGGCTTCCGCTGCGCTTTGCGACGGAACCGCTATCGGTCCATGGCCACCGATATGTCGTGCAGACGGCGATCAACGTGGATGACGTGGCCGACACGCTGAGTTCGTTTCGCGGCTACCTGTTCATGATTGCACCTTTATTGTTCTTGACCGCGGCCGCCGGCGGTTATTGGGTCAGCCGAAAAGCTCTGGCACCGGTGGACGCCATTGTGAAGAGTGCGCGTGAGATCAGTGGAACGAACCTGCAGCGGCGCCTGGAAACGCTGCAGACCGGAGATGAACTGCAGCGGCTATCGGACACGCTGAATGAGATGCTGGAGCGTATCGAACAATCGTTCCGGCGTGTGACGCAATTTACCGCAGACGCTTCGCATGAACTCCGGACGCCGATATCCCTGGTCAGGACAGAGGCGGAAGTGGCGCTGCGCAAATCGCGAGGTGAGGCAGAATATCGGGAGGCGTTGCGGCACATTCTTGCGGAGGCCGAACGCACCACCACACTCGTAGAGGAACTGCTTGCACTGGCCAGAACCGATTCCGGACGCGAAGTACTGACCTTCCATGCCATCGATTTGAACAGCATGCTGCAAGGCATCGCCGATCGATGGAAGCAGAGCGCAGTGATTCGGAAGATAAGGTTCTATACGAGCTTTGAAAATGAGTCTTCGTTCGTATTAGGAGACGAGACTGCGCTACACCGGCTGGTGAATATCCTCCTGGAAAATGCCTTTAAGTTCACCGGAGCGGATGGGACGGTGGAATTATGCCTGGCGCGGGAGGGGGATCATGCGATTGTGGCCGTTCGCGATACCGGTATTGGTATACCAAAGGACGAGCAGAAGAAAGTCTTTGAACGGTTTTATCGCGTGGACAAGGCGCGGAGCCGCGAATCGAGCGGAGCCGGTCTTGGGCTCTCGATCGCGGAATGGATCGTGCAGCAACACCAGGGCACAATCGGGGTGGAGAGCCAGCCGGGCACTGGAGCGACATTCCGAATTACCCTTCCACTGACCAGCGTGCCGGTTCCGAGTGTGGCCGCCGTGTGATTCACTGCTGCAGCCTGCAGCCAGATCTTTCAAGAAAACGTACAGGTAGATGGAAGCCTAGGTAAGCATTTTGTGTGCGATACTGAAGGCACCATCCGTGCCGGGATGGCGGAACTGGCAGACGCAGCGGACTCAAAATCCGCCGGTACTTGGTACCTTGCAGGTTCGATTCCTGTTCCCGGCACCAGCTTAATTCGCTGATGCAGAAGTACTCGACAATCGAGAGTTGGAGTTCTGAGCCGTGGATGCACAAGTGCAACCGGACCGCCGAGCTTATGTTGACTTGTCCTGCAAACGTCCCTAACATCGTTCAATCTCTTCCCGTGCAAGCTGATGATTGGGGAAACGATTTCGCATTACCGTATCGTGCAGCCTCTCGGCAGAGGGGGCATGGGGGTTGTGTACGAAGCGCAGGACCTCACTCTGGGCCGCAGGGTCGCGCTCAAATTTCTTCCTGCTGAATTGGAAAATGATGCCGCTGCGCTGGAGCGGTTGCAACGCGAGGCAAGGGCAGCGTCTTCCCTGAATCACGAGAACATTTGCACGATCTACGAGATCGGCGAGCACGCCGGCCGCCACTTCATCGCCCTGGAGTTGCTGGAAGGTTTCACACTCGAGACCAAGCTCCGCGGGGGTTGCTTGAAGATCGAGACCGTGCTGGACTTCGGCATCCAGATCTCAGATGCTCTCGATGCTGCGCACCAACGTGGCATCGTGCATCGCGACATCAAGCCCGCCAATATTTTCGTGACCAAGCGCGGGCGCATCAAGGTTCTCGACTTCGGTTTAGCAACGACCAGCCTACATTCCTCCTCCGCACAAACGATCGCAGATAGCGCAGGCCTGGATGCCCGACTCACCAGTCCCGGCACCGCCGTGGGAACCGTTGCCTACATGTCGCCGGAACAAGCTCGCGGAGAAGAGCTTGATGTGCGCAGTGACCTGTTCGCATTCGGTACGGTTCTATACGAAATGTCCACGGGCGGCCGCCCGTTTGACGGAAAAACCACCGCTGTGATGTTCGCGGCAATTCTGGACAAGGAGCCACCGCGGCCAACATCGCTGAATGCGGACATTCCGGCGAAGCTGGAAGAAATCATCACGAAATCGCTGGAAAAAGATCGCGATCTGCGCTATCAAACCGCGGCCGAGTTGCGGGGTGACCTGAAGCGGCTGAAGCGAGACACACAATCCGGGAAAGCCGCAGTGGAGAGTTCGGGTCGCATTGTGGCCGCAAATAATCCGCCGCCCACGGCGCAGCAACGAAGATGGCTTGCAATGTTGGTGGGAGTAGCGGTGGTACTGACGGTGGGGGGGCTGGGGGTATTCTATCTCCGCAGTAGCCGGAAACCCGCTGCTTCGAACGCGATCGAGTGGCAGCAGATCACGAACTTCACTGATTCTGCCGGGTATCCGGCGCTCTCTCCTGACGGGCGCCTGCTGGCCTTCGTGCGCGGGCCCCGGTTCTCTTTCGCAGCTCCGGGCGAAATCTATGTGAAAATCCTGCCCGATGGAGATCCCGTACGCCTGACCAATGACGGTACTTTGAAACTCGCGCCCGCATTTTTCCCAGACGGATCAAAAATCGCTTACAGCACCTATGCGAAGTGGCAGTCTATGGTGATCCCCGTGCTAGGGGGATCCGCTCAGCCCTTTCTCTCGAACGCAACCGGACTGACGTGGATCGATTCGCAACATGTGATGTTCAGCGAAGTGAAAGAAGGGTGGCATTTTGCTGTGGTCACGTCGACGGAAAGCCGCGCTGAGGAACGCGACATTTATGTTCCGACCAAAAATACCGATATGGCGCATTACTCCTGGATCTCACCCGATCGTCAATGGGTTCTAATCGCCGAGATGAAGCTCGGCGGCTGGTATCCCTGCCGGCTAGTACCGTTTGCGGGTCCGCCAGTTGCAAAATCTGTGGGTCCGCTGGACGGCGGCTGTGACTCTGGGGCTTGGAGCCCCGATGGCAAGTGGATGTATTTCAGTTCGAATGCTGGCGGGAACGGATTTCACATCTGGCGACAGGCCTTTCCTACTGGCCAGCCGGAACAGATCACGTCGGGTCCCACCGAACAGGAAGGAATTGCCGTCGCTCCAGACGGGCAATCGTTTATTACCTCGGTCGGGAATTCCCAAAGCACCGTCTGGTTGCACGACCAGAATGGTGACCGCCAGATATCCTCAAGCGGATATGCCGTAAGCCCGGTCATTTCCCCGGACCACTCAAAGATTTTTTACAGAGTCGGTCCTCAGAGTTTGTCGGCCCTGGATCGTGGAAAAGCACAGTTGTGGTCCATTGATCTTCAAAGCGGAGCCTTGGAGAATGTGCTGCCGGATTTTGCCGTCCGAACCTTTTCGCTGGCAGCGGATGGAAGATCGGTCGCATTCGCGACGGCCGAGAAAAGCGGAGAGCCGTCGATATGGACGGCGGCGCTTGATCACCGATCGAGTCCGCGTAAACTGATGGACGATGCGACAGAGCCACAGTACGGGCGTTCTGGCATGATTTACTTCGTCAAAACAGAGAACAATGTGAATTACTTGTACCGCATGAACGGCGATGGAAGCAGTCCTGATAAGGTGTTCCCAGATCCCATCGTCTATCTGTTGATGATCTCACCCGATGAGCAATTTGCCGAAGTGCTTCGCCCGATCAAGGATGAAACTTACTCCGTCGCACATGAAGCTATTCCGTTGCGGGGTGGCCCGGCTATACGAATCTGCTATGACGACTGCGAGTTTGACTGGTCTTACGACGGCAGTACGGCATTCTTGAGCTTTCGTTCCATGGAGAGCCCCAGCGGCGCCAAAACCTTTGTCATTCCTCTTAAGAAGTCCAAGATGCTGCCGCCGTTCCCTCCTGATGGAATAAGGACTGCATCCGCAATCCCCAACTCAGAGCGCCTGCAAGTAATTGACGATCGCCCAGACTACGCCGTAAACGGCTCGCTATACACCTTCGCCCGGCGCATCGTACAAAGAAACTTGTACCGTGTCCCAATTCACTGACGCAATCCTCAAAGAAGCTAGAAATGCACGAATGGACCCGCGGTCTTTTCCCGGTAGGACAACTGCGCGAATTGCCGGCGTTCGTGAAAAGAGCTTGATCGAGAGCGCATTGGAGCAAGCGAATGGCGTACAGGCAGAAGCAGCGCAGAATGCTGCTGCTTTGCTGCCCGCTCACCTTACTTTGCTTCTGCTTCTTTTTCGTAAGTTCGCTTATATGATTTTCCGATGCCGATCAAGTTCCAAGCTCGCTGGCGGCTCGGCTTATCACCTTTGACGGGGAGTCGAGCGCGCCATTCAAATGCTGTCGATTCGCATAGGTTGTTGGGGGAATACGGACTGAATGGACCCGCGTCCATCCGCGTTTTGCTGTAGATTCCAAGAGGGCCGCAACGGCTTGTTCAAAGGCTGCGATGAGTTACAGTAGGCACGTTATGCAGCCGCCGAACACGAATCAGATGCTGGATGTCGGGCGCGTGTGACCAAATCGTGACCATCGGATCAGTGCGGCCCATACGGGACTTCGCACGTCCCAATTGAAGAGTTCTAGAATTTCGTGCGAATATGTGATTTCGCAAGCTGAATGAGGGCAGTTTTCTCAGGGAGTTGGGTGCGATTCGTCCCCAGGAAAACAGTACTGTCAGGCAGCCAGAATGGTTTCCTCGGTTCGATGAGACCGCGATGAGCGATGAGACGATTTAATTTCGGCCGGCTTCGTTTTGCGAGCCGCTTGCTGCTGCTTCCGAACGTCCTCTACCTTCAGTTTTCTGACTCCTCCCGGCACTCGTGCCTCGATGACGTCTCCCTTTCTCCGACCCAGCAGCGCAATCCCCAACGGTGCAAGGATTGAGATCATGCCCGTGGAAACGTTGGTCTCATCGGGAAATACCAAAGTATATAGGCCTCTTTTCCGCGTATCGAAATCGAACACGCGAACACAGGACCTCATCCTGATCAAGGTTGGCGGGACACGCCCGGAACTCCGAACTTCAGCGCTAGCCAGCTTCTGATCGAGCAACTCAAGCTGCTGTTGATCTCGAAACAGGGAGTGCCGAAAGGCCCGAACTACTCGAGTCAGTCTGTCCATGTCGGCGTCAGTAATAATCACGGGACGATCTTGCATGGTGAACTCCTATGGTTCCTGGACCGAGGGGGAACTAAGCGGCTTTCGCTTTCGGCGTCTTGGGCTCATCCTCTTTTTTGGTATTTCTCTTCATGGATTCAAGTCCCGATTCAGCGAGAGTTGACTTCAATTCCATCTTCGCTTCATTTCGGCGGGAATTGATCTCGAACCATGCGAGCAGAGCGATGACACATGCGATCAGAACCAATACCAAAATCATTGCCGCATCCATAAGGCACCTCCGTTCTCTACTGCCGTTTGGGAGACTTGCACGTCGCCGACCGTTAGTACGGGACAGGTCGCAAGAGACACGACCCTATGCGCAATCGAGCCGAAGTGACTGGCCATCTCAGCGAAAGATCCAGTCCCGTGTGCACCCATCACGACGAGGTCGGCGTACAAATCAGTGGTAAGGTTCAGAATGCAGTCTGCTACAGGGCCGGTCTCGACGATTACCTCCGGCGGGTAGGGAAATTCGGGTTCCTCGGGCATTGCGTCGAACACTCGCCGCTCGATCAGTTCGGCTGCCATCTGCAAAGGACCTTTGGGAATGTGTGGCAGAACGTGTACGAATGTGAGATGTGCCTGGTATTCGCTGGCGAGGGCGATTGCAAATTGTGTTGCTTTTGCCGATGCGTCAGAGAAATCGATGGGACAAACGATACTATGGATGCCGTCCGAAGCCAGTGTTGTGACGTTGGGTCCGACCGCCAGTACCGGGCAGGGCGAGTCTCGGATCAATTCTTCCGCGACTGAACCCAGAAATACTTTGCTCAGTCCCATGCGAGAGCTCGTCCCAACAACAAGCAGATCGGTGGCGCTTTGCTTCACAAATTCCTCAATCACATCGGTTACGTTCCCTTCCCCGATTAACGCCCGGCATGAAAGCCCATGATGGCGGAATGGGCCGAGTAGTTGATTCAAGCCATATCGAGCAAAATCTTCAGCTTGAGCTAATACCCGATGAATTGATTGAGGAGAAGCAAGCGCAAGAGCTTTGGTCGGGATCACGTGGAGGGCGTCGAGCCTGGCGCTGTATCGTTTTGCAATCGCGAGGGCAAATGGAAAAGCTCGACTGGCCGAAACCTCGAAATCAGTGGCAAACAGAATGTATTTCAGTCCGATTTGCCGTTCCGACGCTAGAGTTTTCAATTTGCACCCCCTCTGACTGCGGCGGTAAAACCCGATTGATATCTTCCGCATTCTGAATCGCCAGTTCTGTCAGGATTCCATCGAGGATCTCCAATTGTTTGGTTTGCATTTCATGGTCCCGTTTTGCAGCACGCTGATCCAGGAACCACAGCGTGAATTCCAGTCCGCCAAGGCTCAGGATGATTGCAATGGTTTCCCACATGACAGTCACGCATTCTGGCCGTTACAAGCACAGAAAAATCCGATTTGGCCTTCATCTCCCATGATGATTCACTATCTTGCTAACTCTTGATGGAAAATGTCCGCTTGCCTGGACAGTTCGGCAACTGTTTCTTTGTACTGAGTCTGTTTGACGTTTTCCCCTCCAGCCCGAAGCAAATCGCGAGCTTCGGTGGTTTTGTCGGCCAGGGTCACCAAGTGTAAACGAGCGTTGTCGATGGCCATTTTCTGCGACTCCGTGGCCTGTGGCTTCATTTGCTCCAGTTCGGCGAGAAGTTGCCCCATGCTATTGATGTCGCGCATAAGGTTGTTCATATAGTAGGCGTGACTGTCTCGAGCTGTGTGATGGCTCCGCGAGATCATCCATAGACTCTCAGCATGTCGTCCGACCTTCGAGGCCTGTGCTTCAAGCTCAGACAAGTGGTTGGCTACGTCCTGCGCAACAGCGGGTTCTTCATCGGTGTAGCCGGTATCGGCCCGAAGTGCTGGGGATGCGATCAGCAGCGTTCCCAGTGAAACCAGTAACAGGTTTTTGTATTTCATGTTAGTACCCTCCGCAAACTCAAATGAATTCAGGGTCAGGCAAGTTCCCATTTAGTTTCGAACTCCTCTGACTCCTTTTGTGTCTGAAGCTTGTTCGCTCTGAACCAGGTATGAGGGCGAAAGCGTCTCGGCCTTCTGGTGGCCAGTGACCCAGTCCTCGATGCAGTTTTGGGAGCGCAGAATTGCTTCCATGCAGGAGCCAGCGCGCTCGGGAGTTAAGATCCCACCTGCGAGCGCAGTTTCAACGAGATCCATTGCCGCTTCCCCGGATTCAGCGAGGACCGTTTGCGCAAGAAACCTAATTTCCTTGTCCTCGGACTGCAGGCCCACAAGCAGTTCCCACCCAGCCTCGAGATCGGCTGTCTTCCGCCAAACGATGCCGCAGGCGATGATGTAATCGGCTTCCATATTCGATCCCTCCATTTCCTGAGGCCCGGTCGTTCTGGCCGCCGTCACGAGTCAGGCGGCTGGAATTGAGTTCTGGTTGCAAGCGAGACATTCTCTGACAGCTGCAACGACTTGTCGGTAAGCGCGCTTGCAAACAACGTCGCGCGCGCCCAGCGTTTCAAGGTGCGTGAAGTCAGCCATTTCCGGTTCGCTTGGCAGTATGACGATACAAGCAAGGGGTTCACGTCTCTTACCCAGTTCTTTCAGAAACTCTTCGCATCGCGCATCCGGTAGATATTGGTTGAGGAGCAAAAGATCAAAAGTGCCAGAGTCCAGGAGACTGAGCGCGTCTTTCGCTGTCCACACGGTGGTCGTGTCGAAACCGGCGTCCTCAAGCAACTTCTCCAAGACGACAAGAGTGTCACCATGGCAATCAGCAACCAGAAGTTTTCTGCGACGCGTATTCATGACGATGATCTCGACGGGCTCCATAGCTATGGAGTCAGCTCTCTTCCGTGAACTTCGTTGCAGGTTCATTGCCGCATACAACAAGAGGGGAGCGGTGGCAGATCGTTACCAGGCCGGCGGAGTGTCGCTCACGAAACACGCGGTAATTGACAGACAACAAAGCAGCGGGCGGTTTCAGGACGTGGTCCAATCCAGCTTTATGAGTTCATGTCGGAGAGCAGTTGATGCGTCTCAAGTGTCCGATGGTTTGGACATTGCAGTCCGATTCCTTTGACGTGCCTCAGATCACTTGCTGAGCTAATCGGTGATGCAGTTGATTTTTGGGAAGGTGGTGCATCCCCGAGTTGGCACCTGTCGTGCGGAAGGAGAGCGTTCCACCCAAGAATCTATCTTTCTTGTGTCAGGGGTCGAGAGAATCAATCTCGTCAGGCAGGAGGCTCAGCCTGGGTTGCCGAGGTGGAGGAGCGTCGAAAGTGGTGGACGGCGACGAGAACACGAAATGGCTGACGTTGTATCGCGAGGCCATTCTTGAACGGGACCCTGAGAAAGTGCGTAAGCGCGTTAGCCGGGCCCAGCAGGCTATCCGGCGTCGCGCTCGAGAACTGTGGTATGGGCGCGTCCTGGACAGCGCGGAGCGACTACAGATGGACGCGGCTTCTTGCCACCTGCGACTTCTCTGCAGAATCGGGACAGCAGGTGAGCCAGAAATTGATTCGGCCGTGAGGCGCTCATGATGCATCTCCCTCGTATTTGCTTCCTCGCGTTGGCCCTTCTTTTATCCTCATTTGTGTTGCCACGGCTGGCTGGCGAAGAGAAAGCGGGGACAATATCAGGTGTGGTTTCCGATCCCACGGGGGCGGTTATCCCCAATGCCAAGGTCTCAGCAATCGATTCCACTGGTGTGGTGAGAATTTCAATTTCAGATGCGGCTGGCATCTACATCCTCATCCTCGTTCCAGGCGAATATCGGGTTGAAGTGAGCGCTGTGGGATTTCAAAACTCCGCGGAGCCCACGCTGCGAGTTGTCTCCGAACGAACTTTGAGACGCGATTTCCGGCTTGAAATGGAAGTCGTAGCCGAGCAAGTACGTGTTAGTGAAAGGTCGGCGCCGGATACAGAACCAACGACAAATGCCAGTGCGATCACGCTCAGTGGCTCAAGTCTGGAGAGTCTCGCCGACGACCCTGAGGATTTGACGGATGATCTGATGGCACTGGCGGGGCCCTCTGCCGGTCCAGATGGAGGAGAACTGTATGTGGATGGATTTTCTGGGGGCAAACTTCCGCCTAAGTCGTCAATTCGTGAGATTCGTGTCAACCAGAATCCATTCTCTGCCGAATACGATCGGATCGGGTTCGGCCGCATCGAAATTCTGACCAAGCCCGGAGCCGCAGCGCTTCACGGCGAAGGGAGATTCAACTTTGGGGATTCTATGTTCTATGCGCAGAATCCTTTTGCTGTGGAGAAGCCGGACTTTCAGCGTCGCGTTTTTGAAGGAACAGTGACGGGTCCGTTAACCCGCAATTCATCGTTCACGCTTCAATTCGAGCAGCGGAATATCGGACAAACTGCTGTGATCAATGCACTCATGTTGGACTCGAACCTTAACCCAGTGACCTACCGGGATTCCATCCTTAATCCCACTGCCAACAGCGAGATTAGCGCTCGCGTTGACTACCAACTGAACCAGAACCATACATTCACAGGACGTTACGAATGGGAGAAGCACACAGAGACGAACGCCGGCCTCGATTCTTTTTCTCTGCCTTCGAATGCCTACAACAGCGATGAACGAGAGCATCTGTTGCAGGTCACCGAAGCTGCCATTCTTAGCCCAAGTGTTCTTCACGAAATCCGCTTCCAGTACAGGCGCAGCCACGATGTGCTGCATGGATTGAATTCGGCTCCTACGGTGGAGGTCTCCGAGGCATTCGTGGCAGGGGGTTCAACGATGGGGTTATCGGGCCTGACCGAAAACCGGTTTGAACTTCACGATGCCCTGACCCTCATTCGAGGGCGGCACAGTTTGAAGATGGGTGCACGCCTCCGAATTATCGGTGAGAGTAGCCGCTCGATGGAGAACTACAACGGGGTTTACAGATTCACGACTCTTGATGCCTACCGCATTACGGAAGCCGGTCTACGCAGCGGCCTCTGTCCGGCCCAGATCCGGGCTACCGGTGGAGGAGCCAGCCAATTCCGATTGGCTTCCGGCAATCCTGTAGCAGAAATTACCCAGGTAGATACTGGATGGTTCGTGCAAGATGACTGGCGTTGGCGGAACGATCTAACTCTGAGCGCCGGCCTTCGCTTCGAAATACAAAACAATATTAATGACTGGCGCAGTTGGGCGCCGCGCCTGGGAATTGCCTGGGCCCCGCGAACCACCGGGGCGCAACAACCAATCATGATTGTCCGTGCCGGGTTCGGGCTCTTCTATGATCGAATTCGCGAAGCGCTGGTGCTGGATACGAAGCGCCTAAACGGTGTATCGCAGCAGGAGTTTGTCATTTCCAGTCCAGATTTCTATCCCACGGTTCCGAACATAGGCGAACTGTCGGGCTTCGCGCAGCAACAGGCACTGAGAATACTTGGAACCGAGCTGCGGGCGCCCTACACTCGTCAGCTTGCTCTCACGTTGGAACGGCAGTTCTTCGACCGGCTGACGCTAAGCGGCACTTATACCAACTCGGTGGGAGTAGGCAGCCTACGATCTCAAAATATCAACGCCTTTCTGCCGGGGACTTATGACCCGGCGCGGCCTGGCAGTGGAGTCAGGCCTTTCCCAGGCGGGAATATCTACGCCTATCAATCGAACGGTCGGTTTCTGCAGAATCAGTTGATCGCAAATGTGAACGCGCGGATGAGCAAGAGGTTTATATTGCAAGGATATTATGCGTGGGGAAGTGCGATGAGCGATACGGATGGTCCTGAGACCTTCCCGGGAAATCCCTACGATTCAAGTTTAGAGTTCAGCCGTGCGGGATTCGATGTCGGGCATCGCACCTTTATCAGCGGTACGATTATTGCGCCATTCGGGTTCACATTCAGTCCATTCATGGTTGCCCACTCCGGTGCGCCGTTCAATATCACAACTGGCGAGGATTTGAATGGCGACTCCATCTTTAGTGATCGGCCGGCGTGGGCCCGGGATCTGAACCGCCCAACCGTAATTCGAACCAGGTGGGGAGCTTTCGACAGGCATCCCGAAGCGGGGCAAATCATCGTTCCGCGAAATTTTGGATCGAGTCCAGGAATGTTCGCTGTAAACCTTCGCGTGTCCAAGTCATTTGGTTTCGGGGCTCATATTGCCGGCTCCAAAGCAAACGGGCAGGATCTCCAGGCCGGTCATGGTCCAGGACATAGCGGACATCACGAGCATGATGCAGGGACGAGCGATCAAAAATATACGTTCACGCTTTCTGTGGCGGCTCGCAACTTGCTTAATCGCGTCAATCTCGACACGCCAGTTGGCAATCTCAGCTCTCCGCTATTCGGCCAGTCCACGTCTCTCCATGGCAACGGCCACGGCAGCGCGTCCGCCAATCGTACCCTAGACTTCCAAGTTCGATTCTCATTCTGATATGTGATGTCGCAGGCGGTCATGGACGGTAGCCATGTCCGTCGCAAGCCTTTGACGCCATTGTCCGAGGTCTTTGACATATGCTGGCGGTCTTCGTGAAGCACGGAGCAGCGGCCATTATTATCTGCAACATAGGAGGAGGGAAGGCTGGCAGGCTTCGTGCGCAGATCACACTGAAGATGGCGCCCAGTACCTAGGGGCCGCCATTCACCGAAACTGGAGAGTGTTCGATATGAAGAAAGTTGCCGCTGGTGTAATCGTAGTTGTACTCGCTCTGGCAGCCCTGACAAGCGTTGCTAACGCAGCCCAGACGAGCCTGGAAAATCTACAGGCCGCCTTCAATGGCGAAAGCAACGCTCATGCGCGCTACCTTGCATTCGCGGAAAAGGCCGATACCGAAGGCTATGGTGAGGTCGCGAGCTTGTTTCGCGCGGCCGCCAAAGCGGAAGAGGTTCATGCCGCAAACCACGCAGTGGTAATCAAGAAGCTGGGAGGAACTCCCGAAGCGAAGATGGAGCCCGCGGTCGTCGGTTCGACGAAAGACAACCTTGAAGCCGCCATCAAAGGAGAGTCTTACGAGCGCGATACCATGTATCCAGAATTCCTTAAGCAAGCTCGCGCGGAGGGAAATCGGGATGCGGTTCAGACATTCAACTACGCAAAGACGGCAGAGGCCGAGCACGCGAAGCTGTATTCCGAGGCGCTGAACAATCTCGCACAAAGCCAAGGATCAAAAGCGAAGGATTATTACGTCTGTTCAATTTGCGGATACACGACCGCGCGCATTGATTTTTCAAAATGTCCGTCGTGTTTCAATGATAAAGAGAAATACCAAAAAGTGAGCTAGCGATCGAGGCCGCCATTTAAAGGCGGCCTTGCTTCGCAGTGAGGAGCCCGTATGCTTGAGTTTCCACCAATTCCGACTTGGGATGCTCTGCATCCTCTGATCATTCACTTCCCGATCGCACTCCTATTGACTGTTCCGGTCTTCATAGCAGTTGGAGCAGCGATGTCGCCAGAGAAAGGCCGATCGTACCTGATCGCGGCGATGGTTTTGTTGCTTGCGGGGACGGCGGCAACGTTGGTTGCGGTGGAAACTGGCGAGGCCGCCGGCAGACTGGCGGAGAGAGCACCTGGCATGGAACAGGTGCTCGAGCACCACGAATCGCTGGCGGAGCGTACTCGTATCGTGTTCAGCGTGCTGTCCGTCATATTTGTGGCGCTAGTGGGGACTCCGTGGTTAGCCAAAAGGGCGGACACTCGGCTCACCACGACCATCTTGCCTCTGGCGTTTCTGGTGTTGTACAGCGTTGGCATTCTACTGCTGGTCAATACCGCGCACCACGGAGGCCGTCTCGTACATGAGTTCGGTGTTCGGGCGATGGTAGCGCCGACGCCGGTTGATGCCAATGCATCCTTGCCGGCCGAGAAAGAGCGCGACAGGGACTAAGGCATATGAAAGCGAAGGGCAATGGATTACGAGTCGTAGAACGTGGACTGCTCACGGCAGGCTTGCTGATGCTGATGATATTTGCATTGGCCCATGTTCATCGGTTCGTAATGTCCCGGGCAGCGCTGAGGAGCATTCACGGTGATGTCCTGAGGTCTGCCGCGAACATGAGCGAAGGTGAAGAGGTGTACGAGGAGGAGAATTATTCCGCTAACGTCTATCAGATTCCGAAAGCAAACCACTCCTCCTCGTCAGGGCAAAGCCGTAATTCGGGCCTAGCCAAGTCCAGCAAGCTTTCTGGAACTCTTGCCGTATTGCGCATCCCTAGGCTGAACTTGGAAGCTCCCGTGCTGGAGGGTACCGACGAATTCACGCTAAACCGTGGAGTCGGAAGGATTCTCGGAACGGCACGTCCCGGGCAGAGCGGCAATATCGGGATCGCGGGGCACCGCGACGGATTTTTTCGTCCCCTGAGAGATATTCGCGCAGGAGACCCGATTGAATTGATTACGATTTCGGAAAAAACTGTTTATGCCGTGGAGCGTATCCGAATCGTGGACCCGGGGGACGTCAGCATATTGCGGCCCAGGTCGGAGCCGTCGCTCACGCTGGTGACGTGTTATCCGTTCTATTTTGTTGGGCCAGCGCCGAAGCGTTACATCGTCGAAGCCTCTCTGCAGGAAGAGATCGCCCAGGAAGAGGCACTGACGAAATCATTCTCACAAGGAAGGAGGACACAATGAAGCAGAGCAGGCAACAAACAATCGGCTTGGCGTTTGTCACATTGGCATTTTTTTGCGCCATGACTGGGATCGCTGCCGCACAGGATATAAGCCATCCGCCGACCACAAAGATACTGGGAGAGCCGGCGCATGCAGTTCAACCAACTCACGTTCAGAATGCGGAAGTCATCCACGTGTCGGGGCATGAGATCGTCGTGGAATTGGAAAGCGGCAAATTCGAGCTATTGAATTTGGGCGAGGATGCCAGGTTCCAGGTTGATGGGAAGGATTTGACAGCGCATGAGTTGACACCGGGTACCAGGCTGTCCCAGGAGATACACACGGTTACTACCCCCAAAGAGGTCCGTACGCTCAGAACGGTGAATGGAAAGGTATGGCACGTCAATGGACCGCATGTGATCTTGGCCTTTCCTGGAGGTAAGAACAAGTCATATACCGTACCGGATGGGACAGTGTTCCACATCGGAGGTGAAGACAAAACAGTATTCGAGCTGAAAAAAGGAATGAACGTTTCAGCAACTGTATTGACGATTGAGCCCGTGCAATCGGCCACGATGCACACGGTGATAACTGGCCAAGCGCCGCCTCGGCCAGATGTCGCGTTTGAAGGACCTATGCTCTATGAAGAGAAAAAGGAGGTTCCGACCATTACCGCTGCCGTTCAGGAGCCGACTTTACCAGAACTGCCCAAGACTGCGAGTCTCGTGCCCTTGTCGGGAGCGCTGGGCTTTCTGTTCGTGGCGATTGGGGCGGGGGTAAGGATGGTTCAGTCAAAGGTAAGAATCGGCTAATATGGTGCGATTTGGCGGCCACGCCCAGTGACCGCCATTTTTGTAACAGTCTTGTTTGGCTTGACTCGATGGCGAAGGAGTACTGTAATCGTCAGTGACGCCGGATAAACCACAATCGAAAGAGATTCCCGGGTTAGCACGGTTCGACTTCGAGTCATTTAGAGACCAGCAGATAGCTTTTGCGACTCTGAACCTTTTCGTTTTGGGCGCGCTGCTAGTGCTTCACGCTTTGTTCGCATCCCTGCTCGGCGAACCCTCACCTGCCTTACTGTTGACGCTCGGCATTGCATTTTTGTTAAAGATGCTCGAATTGCTATGGCTCTGGACTGTGGTGCGCTCACTTAGCGAATCCCTGGCAGACGCGCTGGTTTGGAGTTCGCTCTCACTAAATATTGGTTTGGCCATCTTATTAGCTTTTCTGACGGATCGTGGGGACAGTCCATACTTTGTTCTTCTGGCATTGCCTGTCTTGCAGGCCGCTTATCGGTTTCGGCTTCCTACCTGCATCGGTGTAATTATTGTGTCGGATTCCATGACCTTTTTCTGGGTGTGGCATTTTGCGCAATTTCACCCTGCAACCTATGCGGTCGAGTACCTTGAGGCGGGAGTCATCTCTCTTGTGTATGCACTTATGGGGCTTTTGGTCTGGTTGCTTGTCAATCAACTCCGCAGGGATCAGCAGCGGCTGGTGCATAGTCTTGACGAATTGGAGAGCACAAAAGAAAGGCTGGTGGTCGAGGAAAGGCTCGCGGCAGTCGGACGTCTATCCAGCGCGGTAGCTCACGAAATCAGGAATCCCGTGGCCATCATTGCAAGTTCGCTGGTAACAGCAGATCGTCCGGAAGCGGGGGAACAACACAGGAGGGAAATGTATTCCATCGCACGGAGCGAGGCCGCGCGACTGGAGAAGCTCACGACAGATTTCCTTTCCTACGCTCGACCAAATCATCCTGCGCGGAGCCGGATCGACCTTTCTGAAATCCTGGGTTACGTTGCAGAGATCGGGAACGTCCAAGGGGTGAACAGAGGCATAAGGATCGACATCGAAAGTGAAAACGGCCAATGCGCCGATGTGGATCGGGGGCAGATCCAAAGTGCCTTGCTTAATCTGCTGCTGAACGCTCTTGATGCTACGCCCCCGGGCGGGAGGGTCGCGATCAGGAGCCACCGTCTTTCAGATAACAATGTGGAAATTCAAGTGGAAAATACCGGCATTCCTATCTCAAGCGAGGCTCTGTCCAGAATATTCGAACCGTTTTACACGACAAAACCGCACGGCACCGGTCTGGGACTGGCAATTTCGAGAAATATCGCACGGGCACATGGCGGTGATCTTGTGGTGGCTCGCAATGAACTCGGGCATGTTTGTTTTTCAATGACGGTTTCCGACACTAATCGCGTCGATAAGGGAGCAAGCAACCATGGGTAGACTGCTGATCGTCGACGACGAACCTAACCTACGGCGCGTTCTAAGTTCGGATCTTCGGCTGGACGGACATCTGGTCGAGGAAGCGGACGGAGTTACAGCGGCGATCCCCCTTTTGAACCAGCGCGATTACGACGTCGTGGTCACCGACCAGAAAATGCCGGATGGAGACGGGCTGAAAATCCTATCGATTGCCCACGAGAGCGACCAATCAGTGGCGGTAATCTTCCTTACCGCCGTGCCTACCATTGAGCTTGCAGTCGAGAGTATGCGGCAAGGAGCTTTCGATTTTATTGCGAAGCCGTTCAACCCGGAAGTCGTAAGAGCAACTGTACGGCGCGCCTGTGAACGGACAAGTCTACTCCGCGAAAATCAATTACTTAAATCAACCGTTGGCAGCCTGTTCGGTACTGACACCATCTTCGGGAATAGTCCAGAGATAAAGGCTGTACGCGAACAGATCGCGCGCGTAGCCCCTACCGAGGCAACCGTCCTCATCGTAGGAGAAACGGGTACAGGGAAAGAATTAGTGGCACGGGCTATTCATCGGAACAGCCGGAGGGCCAACAAGCCCCTGATCGCGGTAAATTGTGCTGCATTCACGGAAACTCTTCTTGAGAGTGAGCTCTTCGGACACGAACGCGGAGCTTTCACCGGAGCAGATCGGGCCCGGCAAGGTTTGTTCGAGGCAGCGCACGGTGGCACTCTTTTTCTAGACGAAGCCGGAGAGATGTCCCTTGCGGCCCAAGCCAAGTTGCTTCGGGTTCTGGTGGATGGTCAGGTAGTGCGGGTAGGATCAACGCAGGCCCGCACTGTAGATGTACGGGTCCTGGTTGCCACACATCGCAATCTCGAGGAACGGGTGCAGCAAGGACTGTTTCGCCAGGATCTCTATTATCGGCTGGCGGTCGTCCCGATTCATATTCCCGCATTACGCGAACGAAAAGAAGATATTCCGGGTTTATGCGAGGTACTCTCTACGCAGATCGCCAAGGATTTGAAAATCCGGCCGAAGCACATGAGCCCGGAGGGTCTACAGAAGATCATGGAGTATGCATTTCCCGGGAACATACGAGAACTGCGTAACCTTCTGGAGCGGGCACACATTTTAGGGCCGGGAGAAGCCATTTTCCCGGAGGAACTGCCATTGAGTTCTGCGGATTCAACTGTGCCCTCCACAAAGAAGCTAGAAATGCGCCAATGGATTCGCAGCCTTCCACCGGTAGTGCAACTTCGCGAATTGCTGACATCTTTCGAAAAAGCCCTGATCGAGAGAGCATTGGAGCAAGCGAATGGCGTACAGGCAGAAGCAGCGCGGATGCTGGGGCTGTCGCGCAGTGACATGGGATACAAAGTGACAAAACATTCCATCGCCCGCCTAGAAGATCGCGCTCGAGGTGGGTAAAGAAGAAGTTGAGATCTTACGTAGATTTATCGAGCGTTGCCAGACGCCTCTGAATTGCGGCGGTATTCTTGGCAATTGAACGAGCGCTTTTCTTAAGACGGCCCCCGAGAGCTTCGTCGGAAGTAATATTCGCGAATACCATCAGTCGCGCGGCCTCAGTTTCAATCGCATTGATTCTCTCCTGAATCTGCTTGATCAGCATTGCGGATCGGCCCATTTGAAACGGTTACCTCCTTCATGTGGAGAGTAGTTCACTGCCGCGGAACCCGAGAGCACTACTCGCATGCAAAAATGAAAATGAGGCGCTAGGACGGGCCCAGGAATCTCAGCGTGGCGAGCAGGAAGTTGCTAGCAGAGGCGAGCACACAGAAGGTCCACCAAGTGAGTGAAATGGAGATGGGGAGAATCGAGATTGCCTACCCACAATAACAGGTTAGCCAGCGAATCGCCAATGTGAGCCCCGGCCGTGAAGGCAGGATGGAGGATCTGAAATTGATGATGGAGAACCGCATCGACATCGTCCGAACAAGTAGGAGTAATCAAAATGGCCGCGACCGAGAGGATAACGGCAATCGCAAGACCTGCCCTAATTGCGTGTCCCATGGATGATGAATTTTATACGTCCTGAAATCGGAACATGTCAAGCAGACCGCACTATATGAAGTAACCTTGCATCATTGGGTTCCTCCCTGCGACAGAGGGAATCGCGAGCAAGTTGAAAATTCAGTCACTGTTCCACGCCTGCGCTTATTGCACGGTCAGCGTGAGCGACGTGGTACTCTGCGCGTTGCCAGCCGTCCCGGATATGGTAATCGCATAGCTTCCTGCCGGAGTGCCACCCGGACTTGCGGCAGTGCCCGTGCCGCCTCCGCCGCAGGCCACCAGGAAAGAAGCGACTATGAGCGCCAGGAAAAGCATGAGTCGAGGGAAGAACCACCTGCGATTCGAGCCGCCAACTGCGAAGATGCCCAGCAACATGATCGGAGTCATCCACAGAGCGAAGCTGGGTACGCCTTCACTTCTCAGTATCGGACGCGTCAGCATGGCGGTGGAGTTGGTGCTGATGACCAGCGCTGAAGTTGCGCCGCTGGCGCCCGGTGAGATTGAACTGGGAGTGAATTGACACTCTGCCATTGCCGGCAGTCCGGCGCAGGCGAGTTGGACTTTGCCTTGGAATCCGTTTTTCGCTGTGGCCAGGATGGTGAAGTTGGCTGCTGCACCCGGTTGAATGCTGGCGCTGCTCGGAGATGTGCTCAGGCGAAAGCCTGCCGGACCGAAGACACTCTGCACGAGCACTGCCGAAGTACTGGGGTTGACGGTGGCGTTGCCATTGTAATTAGCAATGATAGAGTGGCTGCCGGAAGCGAGATTGGCAATTGTGAATTCAGCTAGAGAGTCAGCGTTAAGCGAAACGCTGCCTAGCAGAGTCGCATTGTCAAAGAAGCTTACGTTGCCGGTTGTTGAAGGGGTGACCACGACGCTGAAGGTCACCGCCTGTTTGAGGGCGGAAGGATTGACAGACGAGGTCAGAGTTATACCGCTAGCGGTTTTCAGGACGTTTTGGCTCAACTGGGGTGAACTGCTGGGATTGAAATGTGGATCTCCGCTGTAGGAGGCGGTCACAATGTGTGTTCCCGCGGTGAGTGCCGCGAGCGGAAGCAGCGCCACGCCACTTTGGTTCACGGCCGCATTGCCGAGGAGGGTTGTCCCGTCCCAGAAACTGACCGTGCCCGTTGGGACTCCGGAAACGGAATTGACGGTAGCGGTGAAGTCGATCGGCTGATTTGCTGTCGATGGATTCGGAGATGAACTCAGCCCAGTGGTGGTCTGTGCCTTGACCACAGTCTGGTTTAAGACGCTTGAGCGATTGGGATTGAAGTTAGGATCTCCGCGGTATTGGGCTGTGATGCTGTGGACACCTACACTAAGCTGACTGAAAGAGAAGACCGCCTGTCCGCCTGCGTTGAGATTCGAACTGCCCAGAAGACTCGTGCCGTCAAGAAGATTGACGACTCCAGTTGGTGTTCCTGAGCCTCGCAGACTGGCTGAAATTGTAGCGGTGAACTCAATGGGTTCACCAAAGGAAGACGGGTTGCTTGATGCCGTAACGCCGGCCATTGTGCCGCGGCCATTAAGGAAGATACTAACCGTGTTATTGAGCCCATCGGCAACCGCCAGATCGGGTGCACCGTCGCCATTGAAGTCTCCGATCTGTACCCATTGAGATTGTGGAGCGGCAGCGAAAAGAGCGGGCGAGGAGAATGTGCCATCGCCGTTGCCTAAGAGCACCGTGACCAGGGCATCCGTCGAACTGGAAAAGACCAGGTCGAGATTGCCATCTCCGTTGATGTCTGCGGTGACAATTGAATAGGGGCTGGTCCCCACCGGATATGTCAAAGGCGTGCCAAACGTGCCATCTCCGTTGCCGAGGAGGATGCTGACGGCCTGGGCGTCGAGATCGGAGACTGCCAGATCCGGGATGCCATCGCCATTGAAATCGGCCGATACAACCCCACTGGGGTTCCCGTAAGTGCCGATCGCGTAGGAAAGCGGAGTCGCGAACGTACCATCTCCATTCCCGAGGAGCACGGTGAGATCGCCGTCGCCTTGATTGGCCACCGCCAAATCGGGATTGCCGTCACGATTGAAGTCCACGACTACCACCGAAACAGGTTTATTTCCGACCGCATATTCGACCTGCGGTGCCAACGAGCCATCCCCGTTGCCGAGAAGCACGCTCAGGCTGTTTGAATTGAAATCCGCCAATACCACATCAATTTTGCCGTCGCGGTTGAAATCTCCTGTTGCAATTGCAACAGGACTGGTTCCCGTGGGAAATTCGATTGCCGTCTGAAACGTTCCATCTCCATTACCCAACAAAACGCCAACGCTGTTGCTGTCGTAATTGGCTACGGCCAAATCGGCGTTTCCGTCGCTGTTAAAGTCGGCCTCCGCGACAGCGGAAGAACCGCTATTGGGGCCAGTGGAATAGTCAGCGGCCTCCTGGAAGCTGCCGTTGCCATTACCCAACAGCGCGGCAATGTTGTTGCTGGCGGAATTTGCTACCGCCATATCAGCTATACCGTTGTTCCTAAAGTCTGCGATTGTCAGGGCGGATGAATCCACGCCTGACGGGTAGTCCACGCGTGTCTGAAATGTCCCGTCGCTATTCCCGAAGACGACGCTAATGCTATTTCCTCCGCTATTCGCTGCCACCATGTCGAGAGTGCTATCTCCGTTCATATCCGCGAGTATCGCCATTAAGGGTGCGCTGCCGACACCGTAGCCCAACTGTGACTGGAAGGTCCCATCCCCATTGCCCAGCAGGATACTCACGGAATTGCTGTTCGCATTTGTGACTGCGAGATCCAATTTCCCGTCCTGGTTGAGATCTGCAACTGCCACCGAGGTGGGGAAGATGCCGGTGGGATACTCGACATGCAGGGGGAAGGAGCCGTCTCCTTTGCCCAGCAGTACGCTGACGGTGTTGCCGAGTTCGTCGGCGACCGCCAAATCAAGCACGCCATCGCCATTTAGGTCAGCAGCGGCAACCCAGGACGGTGCACGCCCGGTAGGGTACGCGAGGGGATTCTGAAAGGTGCCATCTCCGTTGCCGAGAAGAATACTGATCGTGTTGCTGTCATTGGTCATGGCAACTACGAGGTCTGGATGTTGATCGCCGTTGAAGTCCCCGATCGCCACGGACGTCGGATTTAATCCCACGTTGTAGTCGACATGGACCCGGAAAGTACCGTCGCCGATCCCCAGAAGCACGCTAACCGTGCCATCCAAAGAGTTCGTCACAACCAGGTCCAGCTTGCCGTCTCCGTTCACGTCCTGCGATGCCAAACCGGTTGGCTGGTGCCCGGTTGGGTAATCGATTTTGGATTGAAAGGTTCCATCCCCATTGCCGAGAAGCACGCTGACGGTGTTGGACGTCCGATTCGTGACCGCCAGATCCAGTTTTCCATCTCCATTGAAATCGGCGACCGCTATCTGCTGCGGTGAGGTTCCGCTGGCGTAATCGACCTTTGCCTGAAAATTGCCGTTTCCAGTCGCCAACAATACGCTGACGGTGTTGCTGGCGGAGTTCACTACGGCCAGATCGTTTTTGCCGTCTCCGTTGAAGTCTCCTGCCGCGAGCGCTCCGGGGTTACTCCCTGTTGGGAACTGGATCCCCTGCTGAAATTGAGAGAAGGCTAAGCGGGTTCCACAGAGGAACAAACAAAAGACAACCGAGCTTATTGAGATTTGTTTCCGCATAGCTTCCTTGGGCAGTTCGAGTTCGCAATGTGCGGCAACAAAATCGCAGCGCCACGAATGGATTGGGCGCGGCGAGCGAGAACCGAACAGAGGGCGTGGGAGAGGGCGGAACTAACGATCCGAAGGTCCGTTTTCGGATCATGATGCTTTCGCGGGACGCAACATTAGTTGATTGCTGAAAGGCGGGCAATCGTCTCTTTGAAGTAATCAAAATAGTTAAGGCGAGAACAGAGTCCGAACCTCCGAGGATAGGGTGAGGCTCAAACCCTTGAGCTTGAGCCTCGGGTGGCAGAGCAGGGATTCGAACTACCTGCGTGCCGTCATCTCCGGAGTTTGGGCCGGTGCCGCCAACTGCTGATCAATCAACTGGTGCAAAGTATCAAAATCGAGCGCTCCACTGTAATAGTGGCCATTGATGAAAAAGCTCGGGGTCCCGCTCAATCCCAAGCTGACACCCTCGGCCCGGTCTCGCCCGACATCCGCAGCCTCAGTTCCACTGTCGAGGCATTTGTCAAATTCCGAGGAATCCAATCCAAGGGAGTGTGCCTGCGCCTTCAACTGGTCGACATCCAACTCTCTGCTCTGAAAAAGCTGGTCATGAAACTGCCAGAACTTTCCTTGTTTTCCAGCACAACGCGCCGCCTCCGCTGCCTTTTCTGCATGCGGGTGCATCGGCAAGGGAAAATCCTTGTAGGCAAAAGCGACTTTCGGCCCAAAGTTATCGACGATTTTTTTAACGTCGGGAGCGACCCGCTGACAATATGGACATTCGTAATCAGCAAATTCAACGAGCTGAACTGGAGCATTCTTGGAACCAGACCAAGTAGCATTCTTCAGATCAACATCAGCGCTGGGTCCGGCGAGCGCGATACGGACAGCGGCCTGCTCACGTAAGGACTTCAAAAAGGCAGCGCGAGCTTTGTCGGTACGTATCTGACGAATTTTATCCAGAATTTTGCCGCGCACCGCGTCGTATGGCTGAGTAGTTTCGAGCCCTTCGTAATAGACCTTCATTTGATCCTCGGTGGGATCTTTGACCTGAGACTTAATTTCGCGGTCCATCAACTGGTCTACCGTCAGGTTCTCTTCCTTGGCCTTCTGCTCCAGCAACGTCTTGTCGATCAAGTCCTCCAAGGCTTTGCTTTCTGCCTGGAAATACTCGTAACGTGCCTGTAAGAGCTTGGAGGCTTCTTCTCGTTGAAGATCGGTTGCGGTCAGGGTTGTGCCACCGACCTCGGCCAGGACTTCTGAGTCTTTTTGCGCCAGGAGGGTCCCGGGTGCGATCACAATCAAGCTCGTCATTACGAGCAGCCAGGAAACTTTTTGCGAAATGGACATATGCTTTGCCCCTTTTATTTTTGGATGAATGAAAAGTCGCCAGGCGAATGGGCCGCTTCACCTGGCGATCCGAGGCTGGGGGAGAATGGGCCCACCTCGATGGTTAGACGCTGCACATCCGGCCGGCGACTACGTATTGCAGATCGAGGCCAGAGCTGCGCTGTTGCCGCAAATACCCTTGCCACTGCCGACTCTCTTGATGGAAGAGCAACCACTCTGGAGGGCAGTCTGCTCGCCAGAGCTGAAGGTCGCGTCCGGGGACACGCCTTCGGTAATGGCGTAGGTGCTGTCCTGAATGTGAGTGGTCCACGATCTCAGCGCTGGCACAGGGGCAATCGAGGTTGGCAGCGGGCAGGTACCGCTCCTTGGAGCAGCCGAGACAACCTTAATCACGCCGGTGGTGAGAACCACGCCGGTCAGCGGATTACCGGTCAGGTCAGTATTGACCGACAGCGTAAGCAGCCCGTCAGGAGTGACCATGCAACTGCAGCACTCTGACATCTCTTCGTTGGCATCGAATACATAGATGTCGGCGCAGAGATTGCCGCCCGACGTTCCCGGATTGGTGATGCGTACAGTTCCATCCGGAGCAGAGGCGGTGTTGGCGTTTGAGAAGTAATCCACTTTCAGAGTGTCGGTGGGTGGTGTGGGCGCCTGGGCCCACGCTGCCGCTGCGAAAAGAAGCAGCGCTACGAGACTACATGCTGTCAACAATTTTCCTCGGGGCATTTTTTCTCCTCCTAAATTGCGCTTTCGGCTTGGGGGGAGGGGAATCACTGCCGATCAGTGGCGCGCCCTGAATCTACGCCGCAGCGGAAAGATTTCAATTCCGTGGATTAACTACGCTGGGCTGTTAAGACATTTGATCTAGCTAATTTCGCTACGCCGGGAGTGAGGGCCTCTCAGAGGTTCTACATCTCGGTCTTGGCGATTTTGCCGACGATGCCAGAACGGCTGGAGACACCCATCTTGACCATTACTAATCGTACGAAGGCGTTCACGGTGTGGTGGCTGATCTTCATTCGATTGGCAATTTCCTTGCTGCTTAAGCCTTCAAACAGCAGGCGCACGGTTTCGCATTCTCGTTCGGTCAAGGCAAAGCGCTCGCAGATTCGCTCAATGCCAACTACGCCATTGGATTGCCTTTCGAGCAGCAGCAGTAATCCGGGACGGTCGGCTTTGTGGCCGGCTGCGTCCAGCCGGATTGGGATGGATTTGCAAAGATATGTGCGTCGACCGGACTTTACAGAGTTGACGAGGCTGGAAGATTCAAACAATCGGGAACGGATGCGACCGCTGAGCCAAGAGTGGGCGTCGGCGATCTTCTGCAAAGAGTGGGGAAAGCTCAGGATCTGCACCGCGTCGGTGTTGAACGCATGTAACTTCAGGGAAGCGTCGGTCACGATGACACCGCGCTGGGCTGTTCCGATGAACATTCTCAAACCCCGCAATCTAAAAAGTTTAAAGTGTGAATCCCCGGGGTCAACGGCGAGACGGATCTTACACGTTCGCTAAAAGGGGGGAGGAGTTCACTAGGAAGCGCGAGATATTCTTAGCCTTCTCCGTGGCAGATGTCAAGTTTTTAGAGGGGGTTCATATTTCGAGCTAGTCAAAATAGTTAGTCGAAACTAACTCGCTTTTTAGAAGTAATGGAGTTCTTAAGTCAGCTAACCTGCTTTTTTTGCAAGGTTTAGCGTAGAGCCATCCGCAGCCGCGCCGTGCTCTTTGCGGATTGCCGCTATTTTCATGGCCACGGGTATGTTTGCCTCGCCGATTTGGGCCTTCTTGATCCAACGGAGTCGGTGAGCGAAGGCTGTCGCGAGATCGGTCAACGACTGAAGAAGGGAATGAGGTTGCGCAATTGGATGGGCATCCAGTGCCGCTCTGTATTTCATGATCCAATCCTGCTCTCCGTCGGGCATGGCGATTTCCTCCGGATGTGCTTCCTGACTAGCGTGCGCTGCATTTAACTCCCTGCTGGGAGGAAAAACAAGTTACCGAAAATAACTAATCGAGTAAGTTAAGTGCTCCTTCAGGCGAGCGCAGGTATGCTTGCCTATTTGTGATACGGCCAGGTTGCCATGAATCTCGAATTACAAGTCCGCCTCTTACGACGAACGATTGTGATCATGGTGCTGGCTTACGCGTTCGTCGCAGGTCTGCACACGGTCACTGATCCCGACACAGGGTGGCAATTGGCGAGCGGGCGATATCTTCTGGAGCACCGGCAGATCCCGTCGACAGACGTTTTCTCTTATACGGCACGCGGCCGTCCCTGGATCTATCCTCCGCTGGCGGAGATATTCCTGTACGGGATTTATCTTCTCGGCGGATTCGCTGGATTGTCATTACTGAACGCTTTGGCCTGCTCGGGAGTTGTCGGCATTGCGCTGTGGGGCGAGGGTGGAACTACCGCTGCCATTCTGGCAGTTTTTGGAGTTCCACAGATTGCCTCGCGTACTGCTCCCCGCGCCGATCTGTTTACTTCATTGCTCTTTGCTGTACTGCTGGCATTATTGTGGAAACATTTTCGCGGCCGGCCCGCACCACTCTGGCTGATGCCCATTATTTTTTTGTTTTGGGCGAATACTCATCTGGGATTTGTATCCGGGCTGGCACTAATCGCCGTCTGCATGGCTGCGGAGTGGCTGAATGCTGCTTTCCCGGACAGGCGGGAAGGGGCGATGCTTCGGCTGCGCCGTGCAGTTCCTTGGTTCCTGGCGTGCGTTCCGGCGACACTATCAAATCCGTGGGGCTGGAGAATTTACCAGGCATTATTGCAGCAAGAACACCAATTGGGGGTTCATGAAAACCTTATCGCCGAGTGGAGACATATTCCAATTACGTGGAGCGCTTTGTCGCAGGCCCTACAATGGCGCAACCCTCATAGCAGTCAATGGTGGTTGCTGGTGGCGGTTAGTGTAGCTGCGCTGATCGCGCTGAAACAGAAAGCCTTGGGCCCGGCCATGCTGCTGCTGGGATCAGCCTATCTTTCCACACGGAATCTGCGTTTCCAGGCGCTGTTTGCGATTGTCGTGATCGTCGTTGCTACACCATTTCTCGAAAACCTGCTTCCATCCTGGAAACCCGTAGTAACTTCCGCGAGACGGCGTTTGGCCGAACTGCGGCGCCAGAGACTGGCATCTGCGTGCACCATTTTGATCCTCGGCCTGGCGATCGGGTTGACCGGCATTCGGATGTTCGATTTGCTCTCACAACGAGCGTATATCTCAGCCGGGGACGTTGCCCTTTTTGGAACAGGACTCTCCAGTTGGTATCCCGAACGGGCCGCAGATTTCATCATTCGAGAACGGCTTCCTGGCAACATCTTTCATGACTACAACCTGGGCGGTTATTGGCTCTTCCGTCTGGGGAATCACTACCCGGACTATATAGACGGGCGCGCACTCCCATTTGCAGATATTATTTTCCAGCAGCGGAAACTGTTGAAGGCCGCACCCGACTCGTTGGACTGGGAGCAAGAGGCTGCGCTGCGCGGGATTAACACCGCAGTGTTCGGGCTTGCGCGCTACTGGGGCTTGGGAACAGCTCCGCTGGCGAGTTTCTGTGCGAGCCAGAACTGGAAGCCGGTCTACCTGGACGAGGTTTCTGTCGTCTTCGTGCGCAACACTGCCGACAATGCCGGGATTATCAGACGTCTCGGAATCGATTGTGCTACTGCTCCCTTGGGGAATGCGGACAGGGTAGCAGCCAGCGGTTTTCCTCGTGGGCGGGCAGAGATGTTCAATTATTATGCGAATGTGGGCTCCGTTCTTTTCAAGCTTTCGCGTTACACCGAAGCCGAACGCATGCTGACTCGCGCACTGCAGATGTTCCCCGAAGAGCCTTTTCTTCACCACACTATGGGGCAACTCTATGAGGTCACGAATCGAATCGGAGATGCGGAACGTGAGTATCTGACCTCCGCCCGACTGAGCCCCACGGATGCAAACTGGTATTCCTTGGGCCGGTTGTACTCTTCAGAGCATCTCTACCCGGAGGCGATTCGTGCCTTGGAGAACGCGGCAGAGTTGTCTGATCGGCCGAGCGGATACTATGTTTCACTCGGCATGCTGCGCCTGGCTGCCGGCCAGCCTCTGGATGCGTTGAACGCTTTCGATGCCGCCACCGGGGCCTCCGAGTATTCTTCACCTGATGCGAAAATCGAGATCGAAACCAGCGTAGCCGCAGGACGCGCGCGGGCGTGGGCAAGTCTCGGCAATCTGACCCGGGCGGTCGGTTTTGAGCAGGAGGCGCTCGAAATGTCGCCTGCGGATAGCAACCTGTGGAATACGCTGGCGGAGTTGTACCGCGCACAAGGCCGTGCTGATCTGGAGCAGCAAGGCCGCCGGCGTGCACAAACTCAGGGTTCTTCCCCGCAGTAGCACTCCGCCAGGATCGCGGGGCACGGATCAAAATGCTCGTCGACTTAGGCGGAAAAGCAACAGAAGGAGCAGGTCGGAAACCCAGTATTCAGCAAGCTGGTTGCATTTGCGACCTTGACTGTTCCAGTTTCGCCTCACGTTGATGATCAGCGGGTTGGATCACATGGCGGATTGAGCTAGTGGCGAGAGCGGAACATACCGCCGCTCAACTTTTTTAAGGGCTGACTGTAAGACTTCGCGGGTGAAATGGTCGCGATGGCAGAACCCAATCGCGCCGGAATCCAATAATTTGGCACATTTTTGTTCCGAGAAATTGCTGACGACGAAGACGGGAACTTCTGCCGTTTCAGGAACGGAGTTCAGGCAGCGAAGCAGTTGCAGGCCAGAATCATCGGGCGAACTTGTGTGGAGCACGATCAGTTTCGGAGATGCTGTTCTTACGGCTTCGATGGCGGCCCGCTTGTCAATCACATCCGCAATCGAGCAGCCAGCTGCTTCCAGCGGTTTGCGATATCTCGGGTCCAGAGAAGTGTCACAAATACATAGGACGGAATTGTTGTTTTCCATAGAGGTCTTCAAGGTGGCTCCTTCTTGTCCTGGCACATTCTTAGCCGAATCGCTCCTTTTATGGAGCCCAGCAACTTAGCCAGAGGGAGGGCTGAGTTGCCGGACTCACGACCGCAAAAAGAACCTGGGAGCTTGGGCGACGGAACCGACGACTTTCTTTACTGAACAGTAAGAGTGAGGTTGACTGAGTGCTGCACAGAACCAGATGTTCCCGTGATGACCAGCGTGTAAGTGCCACTGGCAGTTCCCGGAGACGAAGGATTCGGGTTAGGGGACTGCGGACCGATACCCGTACCTCCGGCGCATCCTACGAAAGCCATCGCTCCAATCAGGATCAGCATCAGGGCAACCGCGCGGATTGTCCGTGAGCGCCTCTTGGATCCGCCGACAACTATGCCCAGCAGGCCAAATACCTGGAACTGAGTCCACATCGCATAGAACATGTGATTCGGATTCGATGTGTTCGGTGTAGCATCGGCAACGGTTGCGTTCGTGCTGACTTTGACCGTGACTGTCTGCGGAGTGCTACCCGGAGTCACCGAAGAAGGCGAAACCGAACACGTAGAATTTGCCGGAGCTCCAGTGCAAGCCAAAGTCACTGCATTGGTGAAGCTTGCGCCGACAGAAGCAACTTTAATCGTATACGTAGCTTTCGAGCCTGCCGTGACCGTGGCGTTGGGAGCATTGGCGGTAAGCGCGAAATCAGGACCGGTCCCGGTCAGGGTTACGGTTTCCGGAGTTCCGCCTGCATTGGTACTGAATGTCAGCGTCCCCGTGCTGGTACCGAGCGTGGTTGGCTTGAACGTTACGTTCGCCACACAACTGGAGGAAGGCTGCAGGGCGGATGGACAATTGTTCGTCTGCTGGAAGGCCCCGCTGATTGAGATTCCGCTGATGTTCAGAGCTGCATTTCCGGTGTTGCTGAGCGTGACGGACTGCGCGGGGGTTGACACTTGCAGCGAGGATGCGCCGAAGTTCAAGCTTGAGACGGAGAGAGTGGCACTCGGCCCGTTGCCGATACCGCTGAGTGAAATGACCTGGGGTGAAGAGGCAGCGTCGTCCTGGAGGCTTACCGACCCCGATCTTGCGCCAGCTGCTGTCGGCGTGAAGGTCACCGATAACGTGCAACTGCCGGCACCAGCCACGGTGGTTCCGCAGTTATCAGATTCCGCGAAGTCTCCTGTAGTTGTGATTTTCAATGTCAGCGCTGCACTGCCCATATTCCGTAGTACGACGGACTGAGCCGTGCTTGTCGTTCCCACAGCCAGGGCGGAGAATTGCAGCGAGGTTTGGCTCAGCAAGACAGATGCTGCCTGGCTGGGGCTGATCTTCGCAATCAGGGCGTCGGTGTTGCCTCCTAACACGCTCTGAAACGCTCCCGTGGTGATGGGCAAGTCGGTGCTGTCAGTCGATCCTGACACATACATGTTTCCGGAACCGTCGATCGCCAGGCCGGAGGCAAACTCGTCGGTGCTTCCGCCGAAGTACGTGGCGAAGAGTTCGGACGAAGCGGCTGCGTCGATTTCTACCAGGAGAAGATCATTCCCGTTGCTGTAGGGCTGAATACCATTCACTATGCCGAACTGCCCCTGCCAGGTGCTGGAAGCACTCGACAGGACATACGCGTTATTGTTTGCATCGACCGCAATCGACTGTGGACTGGCATTGTTGTACGGTCCAAGGAAGGTTGAATAAAGCAGAGTCGAAGCGGTCGGGTCGAACTTGGTTACAAACGCAGGCCCGCAGCCGGTCGCGTAGACCGAAGGGTCACAGATCGAAGTCGAGGTTATTGGGAACGTGCCATCGCTGGGCGCACCGCCGGTTACGTAGGCTGACCCGTTACCGTCTACAGCGATTGCAGTGAGGTTGGTTTGATTGCCGCTCGATTCGTAGAAGTAGGTGGAATAGCCCAGGCTTCCGGAACTGGTGAACTTGCTAACGAAACCGATGGTTGCATCCTGAGGTGTGGTGTTCGTAGCTAAATAGCTGCCTTGGGTAGTCGGAAAATTGTAGGTGTTTGTATTGCCGTCTACGTAAGCGTTTCCGCTGGCATCAATGGCGAGTCCCATAACCGCGTTGTAAGGCTGTGGCCAGCAAGGGCTGCCGCAGTTTTGCTGAACGTTTGAATTACCGCCGAAATACGTGGAATAGACAAACGAAGAGCCATCCGCCGTGATCTTGCTGACGAAGCCGTAATATCCGTAAACACCACCCTGATTCGCCGACATCGAAGACTGATAGGCATTGGCGGTGGGAAAATTTGTCGAAGCGGTAGATCCAGCGACGTAGATCTGCCCCAGGCCGTCAACTGCAATCGCTGAAGGCTGATCCCAGGAGTTGCCGCCGAGATATGTGGAGTACAGCACGGAAGAGCCGTCGGCCGAGATCTTGGTAACGAAGCCGCTGTAGAAACCAGGTTCGGTCCCCATCAGGGCATTGACGACAGGGAAGTCACTCGACTCAGTGCTTCCTGTGACGTAAACGTTGTTTGAAGAGTCGAGAGCGAGTCCGTAGCCGTAATCGTAGCCGCTGCCACCGAGGTAGTCGGCATAGACAAGAGTCGAGCCGGTCGGGTCCAACTTCGCCACAAACACGTGATCATTGCCAGCCGGCAGCGAGCCCAGGTTCGCGAGAGGAAAATCGACTGAATCGGTGTAGCCAGTAATGTATGTGCTTCCGGTGGAATCCACGGCAATGCCGTAGGGTTGTTCCGTGCCGCTGCCGCCCAAATAAGTCGAGTAGAGGAGCACAGGATCGATTACGACCGGTTTTGAGGAATCGTACTTGTTCAGCTGGAATCCGAAGTGAGTGGCATCCATCAGATTGTAGGATCCCGCCACCGGGCTGCGCTGGCCACTTGATTCCTGGTAGATCGCCGGTAGTTGGAAGCGCAGATTGCCGTTCTTGGTCTGGAGCAGAAGGTTGCCATTTTCATCGGTGCCGATGCTGTTTGCACCTTTCACTTCAAACTGAATTCGGCTGGCATCTGCCCCCGGCGCGACCGCAAAGTCGTACTCCATCTGCTGCTGGTTGCCGTAGTAAATGAGATCGATTCCGGGGTAGACATTTTTGTAGCGAATCTGTCCATAGGTTGGGACGTTGCGATGCCACTTAGCGGGGTTGTTGCCGATGAAATAATTCGCCCGGCCAGGCTGTGGCTTCTCTCCCACGACCACGGGATTCTTGGTGGCACCTACGAGACGAAACTCCAGAGTGGTCGCACTCGTTTGCCGCGAAGTTCCCGTGGCAGCTGTGCCCGCCATCGGGGCGGTCGTTGCTGCCTGAGCCGGACGTAAGGAAAGCACCATCCCATCACCAGTCAGAAAGGCCGTGTAACCAGGCCCACGGGATACAAATTTGACTTGCAAATTCGTCTGTCCCTGGTTGGCTTCAAAAATGATGGGAAGCTTTCCGTAAACTCTGTTGTTAGTGGAATTCGGCGAAATCGTTTGTGCTGTAGTGTGCGTCATGGAAGCACACAACGAAACTGCCAGCGCCAATGTGAACGTGCAAAAATTCCGTCGCATTGCCTTATCTCCTTCACCAGATATCGCCTGCATGAATCTTGATCCGCAGATCTGGTGATTCCGAGCAGAACGGGGGAAGCTCTTGCTCTAATGCTTGGCCCATTTGGGGGAGGGCTGATCTGCGCATGTACATTGCATGGAAGTGGCCGAACGGATCGAAATCGTGCGAATCGCGCAACTGCAGTTGAGTGCACTACTTAGCGGCTGGTAATCACACGGTAATGCGGCTGGAGCTTACTTTCGGAAGCGTCCGTGATACAGACTGCTGTCTGTGCACTGGACGCGCGGGATGTTTAATTCCATGGCAGTCCGTGGAAAAGACAGCTTTCCATCTGCAGAACGGCCTGAAATATAGGGGGAGCGCTGCACAGCCTTGGCGACCCCGGCGTAAGTACAACAACCATCGAGGTTAGGAGCGTTCGAGACCTAGGAGACATAGTTTGGCTTCCGCCGTGCAGCTGAAAAGGGCGTCCAGATTGGCTTTCGGGCCGTTTAATTAAGAAAGTAAGTCGTGAGCGTATTCAGGGTGGGCTATGAAGTTGGCATCAAGACAACCCGGGTTGGCACTTTCGATGGTGACCACCGACTGTACGGTACCGCCGTCAAACGATGCAATCGACTTCGGGCGGCTTTTTGAGAATGCACTTGATGCGATGGTCGTGTTCGATAGTAACGCTCGTTTTATCGATGCAAATGACGCAGCTTGCAAGCTCTTTGGCCTGGATAGGGCTCAATTGCTTGGGCGCAATGTCTGCTCAAGCATGGAAGACGGTTTCGATCTTAGTTCATGGGTGAGCCAACTTAAGACGGAGACAACCAAACGAAATCGGCGGTGGTTACTGCGCGGCGATGGCAGCCGCTGCTTTGTTGAGACGTCGCTAACCCCCAATGTATTGCCTGGGCGTCACCTCGCGATTTATCGGGATATCACTGATGAATACCTGCTCGAGAAGGAAGTGGTCCAAGCAGAAAAGCATGAATCCCTGGCACGCCTTGCGGCTGGAATCGCACATGATTTTACGAATTTACTGAACGTAATCTGTGGCCACACCGAGCTTCTCATCCACGAGGTTGGGGGCAATTACAGTGTGCAACGTCATACTGATAGCATACTTGCTGCCACAAAACAGGCTGCGGTCATGGCTTCGCAGTTATCTGCGTACGGCGGTCAACGACCGCTGACGCCTGAACTACTCGATTTGAACTCCATCACCTTCGGACTTAAAGAGACGTTGAGAAACGTGGTGGGACCGACGATTCGATTGGAGGTGCAGCGATCCCAGGCCGCACTGCCCAAAATTAAAGCGGACCGCGTACAGCTTGGGCGCATCTTGTTGACCTTGATATCGAATGCAAAAGAAGTGATTTCCGAATCGGGCTCGATCACGATTGAGAGCTCCGCAATCTCGTTACCCTCGAATGTGAACAACGCCCAATTTCGAGTTCCGGCTGGAGAGTACGTAATGCTTTCTGTGCATGCGAAGGCCGACTCTGGCGAAGCGTCGAAGGCGTCGGAGAAGCACAACTCTAGGAGGCCGATCGGAACGGAACTCAGGCTTCCCGGAGTGTATGCCAGTGTTCGCGCCTGTGAAGGGTTTTTGTGGGTGGATTCTCCGGGACAATCCGAGATGACGTTTCGACTGTACTTTCCCCCTATGGCTGAGGATGCCACGGCAGATTACAGCCAGGCAGAGAGCTCCGAAGATTTGTCGGGCACCGGTACCATTCTCCTGGCGGAAGATGAGCCGGTTCTTCGGGAGACCACACGCGAGTACCTGAAGTGTCTGGGGTACCACGTGTTGCGGGCGGCAAACGGAGAGGAAGCGCTGGCGGCTGCACGCTCGTGCTCGGAGGAAATTCACCTGCTTGTGACGGACTTGAAAATGCCCAAGCTCGGTGGGAAAGCCCTAGCGGAACAGTTGCTGATGGAAAGACCGAGAACGAGGGTTGTCTATATGACGGCTACGGCCGACAGCCCCTTTGTTCACGAGCAGGTCGCAAAGGGCCGCGCGCACGTGGTTCTCAAGCCGTTTGCCATGCGGGCTCTGGCACGGGTCATACGCGAAATATTAAAACAACCTCCACAGGTATCGCGCGCACAAGCATAATGGCGATCAGGCAGTCTCATCCTTTCCTACGTTATCCTTCATGCGCGAGAGCAGTTGATAGATGGTGGCCCGGCCAATGCCTAGTACTTCGGCGGCCCGCGCCTTATTTCCTCCGACAGCTTCCAGAACCCGCAGCACATGACGACGCTGTACCTCTTCCAGGGGCAGAAATAATTCGTCTGATGAACTGACATCTGCTGTACCTTCCCGCAGTCGTTCCGGAAGATCCTGAATATCAATGAGATTAGCCTCAGTCATCATGCACGCGTTGCCGATCACGTTCTCCAACTCGCGCACATTGCCCGGCCATCCATAGGTTGCAAGTCGGGTTTGTGCACGCCGGACCAGTCCGGAGATGGGTTTCTTGTACTCGGCCGAAAACTTCTGTACGAAAAACCGCTGCAGCAACGGCAGATCTTCGCGCCGATTGGCCAGCGAAGGGACGCCGAGTTCGACTACCGAGAGTCGGTAGTAAAGATCCTCGCGAAATTGTCCCTCGCGAGACATCTCTTTAAGGTTGCGGTGCGTTGCCGCGATAACCCGAACATCGATGTTTTTGGGGGTCAAGGATCCGACTCTTTGCGTTTGCCGGTTTTGCAGCACGCGGAGTAACTTGGCCTGCATGGCCGGCGTAAGTTCGCCGATTTCATCCAGGAAAATCGTGCCTCCGTCGGCATGCTCGAATAGTCCGGGTTTGTCCTGTTCGGCGCCCGTGAAGGCGCCGCGCACATGTCCGAAGAGCTCGCTTTCGGCCAGGTTCTCTACCAGCGCCGAACAATTACACACTACAAACCGGCCTCGAACGGCGGGACTCAGCCGGTGTAAAGCTTGCGCAACGAGCTCCTTTCCGGTGCCAGTCGCTCCGGTTACCAGCACGGTGCGAAAATGTGGAGCAATTCTGCGGATTTTTGCAAAGAGATCAAGCATTAACGGGCTCCGGCCGACCATACCCTCAAACTGGCAGGCGTCGACCAGTTCCTGATCGAGTTTGAGGGTCTTTTGTCGAAGCTCAGCATCGGCTACGAGACCATCGATCCGTGCTCTTAACTTGTTGAGCTCTAAAGGTTTGGTGAGGTAATCGCAAGCGCCCTTTTGAATCGCTTCTACTGCGGATGCAGCGGAGTAATGTGCAGTGATGAGGATTACATCCACGCCAGGGTCGACTGCAATCATGCGCTCCAGAAGTTCCATGCCGCCGATTTTGGGCATGACCAAGTCCACTAGCACGACCCGTGGACGAATCCGCAGGAATGTCGAGAACCCCGCTTCGGCGTCGGTTTCCGTGAAGATATCGATCTCTTCGCGTTCGAGAGCCGCCCGAATGAGATCCAGATTCTCTTGCCGGTCATCAATCGCGAGTAGTTTCAGATGGTTAGAAGAACTCAAGGGCTCTCCACAAGATCGAGGCGAATTCCGATATACCAGATCACAACCAATACCGAGTTCGCCAAAAGATCGGAATGAATGCCAGGAGAATAGTCGCAGCCGTTGAGTCCTATTCAACCCCAAGCTGTGAATCGTCCGGACAGCATAGTTTCAAATGGCGATCCCAGAATCGGGACCGATACGAAATTTTCGAACGATGAGCATAGTATAGACCGCTAGTCAAAGCTATTGATTCACGTGGATGATTTACGAAATCCGAACAGGCTAAGGCGGCGGTATAGATGGAGAATAGCGCGGGCCGAGAGCGGCGATGCAGGGACAATTGGAGAGTAGTGTTGGACTGCCAGTCGGCATCTTGTAAATGCTTTGTCAGAATAACGATGCGGCGGTACGAATCCGCAGTAAGGGTCGGGATTGCCGAAGCCGAGCTTGCTCACATACGGCACCCCGAATTGGGCCTGTCAGGTTCGGGACTGAGTGAGACGGGATAGCCGCCTGTATGCGCGCTTGTTACGAATCGCGAACACGAGGGAGGGGGAGGTGATTTGCAATCTCAAGTTCCTCAGCCTTGCAAGATCCACTCGGCTGTACGCTCCGTAAAGCGAAACGCATATTTCTGCCACGGTGTGTCCGGCGCCTCTCGGCGTACGACGTGCACCTTTCCGGCATAGCGATCGCCACCGGCTCCTGAGAGGAAGACCTGTAGGGTTGCATTCTCAGGTAAAGCGATGGGCAGAGGTGAGAGAAAGCCGCCCGCACTCACGTTTTCGGTGGTCGTAAGCTGCTCAAACGAACGGCCTGACTGATCGGTTCCCTTCAGCTTTAAAACCATCTTCATCCGAACTCGAACAGAGGTCCGACGCTCAGCACGGCTTGCTTTGATTTCCTGCGCTAGGCGGGTCTTGAGTTCGGCAAAGTTAATCGGCTTCTCAAAGTATCCGGCTGCCCCGAGGTTGCTCATGTACTCGCGGTATTTCCCGGCAGACTCGCCACTGACGACAAAGATGGGAATCCGTGCCGTATAGCTGAGATTGTGAAAGCTCTGGCAAAGCTCGAATCCGGAACAATTAGGCATCATCAGATCGAGCAGGATCGCCGCCGGTTTGTGCTCCAGCGCCAGTTCCAAGGCCTGTACGGGGTTACCGGTATCTATTGTCTGGTAAGTATCAGCAAGGCGCATTTTTACCATTCCGCGCATGGCATCATCATCGTCGACAATCAAGATCTTCTGCATAGTTATCCTTTCTCTTCGAACCTGCACACCTTTCAGATTCTTTCAAACGGCTGTTGCTGCGACCGCAGCGACATCGAGAGTCTCTCGAACTTTCTTGGCCAAGGCCTCGCGCGTGAAAGGCTTGGGTAAGAAGAAAGACCCTTCGGCCAACACACCATGCGCGCCAATCGTCTGGCCTGTATAGCCGGAAGTGTAGAGAACTCGCGTTTCGGGGCGCTTTCGAAGCAACTCGTCCGCCAGCACACGACCGCTAATTCCGGGCATCACCACGTCAGTGAGCAGTAGATCGATCTTTCCTTCATGCTTTTCAGATAAGTGCAAAGCGTCTTCGCCGCAACCTGCTTCCAGCACCGCATATCCACAACTTTCCAGAAGATTACGGCTTAGAGTACGCAGCGATGATTCGTCCTCCACCAAGAGAATTGTTTCCGTTCCCTTCCATGATCCCTGAGATTCCGGGGGCTGTTTTACTTTCTCAGATGTACCTTCAACTTTAGGGAGGTAAATCATGAAGGATGCCCCAGCCCCAGGTTCGCTCGCAATGTCGATATATCCTCCACTCTGTTTCACGACGCCATACACCGTGGAGAGTCCCAGTCCAGTCCCCTTACCTTTTTCCTTTGTAGTAAAGAAGGGTTCAAAAACTCGGGCGCGAGTCGAGGCATCCATGCCGATGCCGGTATCGGAAACGGTGAGTAAGAGGTAGTCTCCTGTCGAGACTGGATACGGATAATGTCGAACGAAGCTCTCATCCATGTGGAAGTTGGAGGTGGTGATTTTGAGTTGTCCACCCTGTGGCATGGCGTCCCGCGCATTGACAGCCAGGTTCATGATGACCTGCTCAACCTGCCCGTGGTCGGCGCGGACCTGCACGATTGAGGGTTCAAGCTCAGTTACGAGCTTTATATCTTCACCAATCAGTCGACGCAACAGCTTTTCCATATCGCGGACTATCGAATTGAGATCCAGAACCTTTGGATCAAGAACCTGCTGTCGGCTGAAGGTGAGAAGTTGTCGAGTGAGTGAGGCGGCGCGATGTCCTGCCTTCAAAACTTCGTCGACACAGGGACGCAACGGACTACTTTCAGGTGTTCCATCTTGCAGGACTTCTCCGTAGCCGATCATTACGCCGAGCAGGTTATTGAAATCGTGAGCGACGCCTCCGGAAAGCCGTCCCACCGCTTCCATCTTTTGTGCCTGCCGGAATTGTTCTTCCAGGTGCTTGCGTTCGGTGATGTCACGATTAACGATTACGAGCTTTTCAACGCTGCCATTTTTTGAGATCGTACTGGCTTGGGATTCCAGCGTTCGCCAGCTACCATCCTTGTGTCGCATCCGATATTCAACGCTGCGACCAATTCCAGTCTGTTGTGCTTCAAGCGCAGCCTTCCTGACCTTCTCCAGATCTTCAGGATGGATCTGATCGAAGGCGTGGCTCGCGCCCAGTTCTTCTGGTCTGTAGCCAAGAATGTTGTAGTATGACGGGCTGTTATAGAACCGTTTACCATTCGTATCTACAACCGCGATCATGTCTGCTGCGTTCTCAGTGATGAGTCGAAAGATCTCTTCGCGTTCGACCAATTGCTTGCGCACGCCCTGAATCTGGAAGTGTTGATAAACGGTGTAGATGTCAAACAGAAGGACCATCCCGACAAGGCCGAGCACAGTGTCGTCAAGAGGGGCGGCGTCGAACTCCTGCCAATGCAAGTGGAATGCTGGAAATCCGAAAGTAACAATGGTCCCGGTCAGCAGCAGGGTGATGATGACCGCGCAGAGCCACAGCCACCAGTCGCGCCGCTCCGTAACACGCAATCGATCCTGGATGCTGTTGCTCTGCAACTGTTCGCCAGATATTTTTGCTCTGGGTGTTGCGTCCATTCCTGCCCCCGTGCTGCTCGGCACTCCTCTTGCGATTCCGCGTTGGAGATTGCATGGCAATGGCCATCAGGGGCGCAAAGATCCTTGTGAATGGTTGGGTAAATCCTAGAATCTACAGTACTTCTCATTCGTTCAGAGTTCATCCCAAATCTGGCGAGAACAATACTGTACAAGTGCTGGAAATCATCTGGGTTGCAGACAGGTGATCGCAAGCTATTGGTAACATGGCTTTCAAAACTGAAGTAATGTGTGGCGGCCATCTCGGTGAACTGGGGTTTAGTCGCGAAGCTCCGCGAACAGTGCTGGTTCGATGTTGCCTCCGGAGATGATTGCTACAGACATCTTCGTTTTGAGAAGTTCAGCACAGTGGAAAAGAAATCCCGCTGTGGCGACAGCACCGCTGGGTTCTGCGATTGTCTGATCATTCTGCGCTAGCAGTTTCATTGTCTGTTGAATTTCATCTTCCTTAACGGTGATGATGTCGTCGACGTAATTCCGGATGTGTTCGAAGTTGATTGGGCCAATGCTTTGAGTGCGCAGACCATCGGCCACAGTTCTAGAAACCAGCTCTGCTGGGAATTGCACTATTTTCCCGGAACGGAAGCTGGCCTGGGCGTCAGCAGCAAGGTCCGGTTCTACTCCGACAATCTTGATCCACGGCTTGGTCAGCTTGATAGCCGTTGCTACTCCGCTGATCAGACCACCGCCGCCGACGGGTGCCAGCACGAGTTCTACATCGGGCAGATCTTCGAGGATTTCCAGTCCGATTGTTCCCTGCCCGGCGATGATGTGTTCGTCATTGTAGGGAGGAACGACGATGTATCCATATTGTGCCGCCAGGTCTTCCGCCTTACGTTTGCGTTCATCACTGCCTGGGCCGACCAGGACGATTTCCGCTCCCAGTTTGGCCGTCGCTTCCTGCTTGATGTGCGGTGCGTTGCCAGGCATGACGATCACTGACTTCACGCCAAGCGCCCGGGCGGCGTAAGCGACTCCCTGTGCGTGGTTGCCGCTGGAGTAAGAGATTACCCCCCGATTTCGATCATCCGGTGAGAGTGCAGCGATCTTGTTGTAGGCGCCACGGAGCTTAAAAGCCCCGATGGGTTGCTGGTTTTCCGGCTTGAGGAACAGACCGGCCGTTGAAATTCCCATATCTCGCAAATCTCGCGAGACGCGGGGCACCGCATGTTCGAATGGAACCAACCGGGTGCGGACCACAACACTATTCAAGCGAGTTCTAGCGGAGTGAATGTCGGCAAGAGTGATCATCAGCTACTAATGCGGGAAAGGCGGTCAATCAAATTTCCAGAATCACGGGCATGATCAGGGGCCGACGCTGGGACTGCTTGGAAATATATCGCTTCAGGTCGGCCCGGATCTTCTCTTTGATTACACCATAGTCAGTTTTCTCTTCTTCGCTCGATTGCTCGAGTGTATCCATAACGATCTGCCGGGCGCCGTCCATGAACCCATTTTCTCCGGCGTTGAAGCCCCGAGTTACGATCTCGGGAGAAGTCTCTACGCGCCCGCTGAGCTTGTTGATGGCGATAATGGGCAGCACAATGCCGTCCTCGCTGAGGTGGCGTCGATCTTTGATGATCAGATCCTCGACGACATCGGTACGATTGCCGGAATCGATGCAAACCCGGCCGACATTGATGCGTCCCGATTTGCGAGCACCGAGTTCGTCGAACTCAAGAATCTCTCCGCTTTCGATCAGCATGACCTTTCCCACCGAACTTCGCATGGCGGCGGCCATTTCAGCATGAAGCTTGAGTTGCCGGTATTCGCCATGAATCGGAATGAAGTAACGGGGCTTCACCAGATTGATGAGCAGTTTGAGTTCTTCCTGGCTGGCGTGGCCGCTGACGTGAACCGGTGGAGAAGTCCCATCTTCGTAGATAACGTGGGCTTCCCGGCGGAAGAGGTGATCAATCATGCGATAGATTGTCTTCTCGTTGCCAGGGATAATGCGGGACGAAAGCATTACCGTGTCACCCTTTTCGATCTTCGCGTGCTTGTGATTGTCGACCGCAGCACGAGAAAGTGCGGACATCGGTTCGCCTTGGGTGCCGCTGATGATAACGCAGAGTTTTTCGGGCGGAACATTCTTCATCTCGCCAGGATTGACGATCAGGCCTTCGGGAATCTCAATGTAGCCGAGGTCCTCGGCAATCTCGGCCGAGTTGTTCATCGATCGTCCGATGAAGGCAACCTTTCGGCCATGCTGATACGCAAGTTCCACTGCCAAGTTAATGCGGTGAATGGAGGAGGAAAAGCACGAAATGAACAACCTGCGTTTCGTGTGGGCGAAGACTTCATCAAACTTGCGGCGAACGGCACGTTCACTTGGGGTATATCCCTTGCGTTCGACGTTGGTAGAGTCCTGAAAAAGAGCCAGGACGCCTTCTTTGCCATATTCTGCGAAGGTATGCAGATCGAATAGTTTGTTGTCCGTCGGAGTTGGGTCCACCTTGAAATCGCCCGTGTGAATAATGACCCCGAGCGGCGTATGAATAGCAAGCGCTACGCAATCGACCAAGCTATGCGTGACTTGAATCGGATGGATTGTGAAAATGCCTGCCCTGAAGCGCTCATTGGCTCGAATTTCGCGAAGATCGGCGTCATCCAGAAGACCATGCTCATCGAGTTTGTCCTCAACGTAGGCGAGGGTGAACTCAGTTCCATAAACGGGAATCTTGAGCTCACTGAGAAACCACGGCAGTGCTCCGATGTGATCTTCGTGGCCGTGGGTAAGAATGATTGCGCGAATGCGCTGCCGGTTCTCGATTAGATACGAGATATCAGGAACAACAATGTCAACGCCGAGGAGTTCTGCTTCAGGAAACATCAGGCCGGCATCGATGACGATGATGTCGTCTCCCCAGCGGACGGCCATACAGTTCATGCCGAACTCGCCCAGTCCGCCTAATGGAACGATTTGCAGTTTTCCGGTTGCCATGAGAAGAAGGAGTAAAGTCGATGCTAGCACAGGCGCACAGGCCTAACGATGACGAGTTTTCTCTCGCACGAGGATTGCGGAGCGACTCCCGCGCCGGTTCCAGCGTCTAACTCGCTAGAGCGCGATGAATCGATGAGCGAAGAGCGCAAATCCTGGTTGAGAACGCGGGTCGAGAAAGCGCTGATCAAGGGATTGACGCGCGCCTACTCGACCGTGCAGGTGAATCCGGCAAAATTCCTGCTTCAGTTGCGCGCGGCATATCGCTTGCCGATCAGCGGATATCACGGCGTCCACTCATTGCCGATCGGAGAAGTCGATGCGGTCGCAGACGATATTATCCGCGGTGGAGTGAAACTGGCCGCCGTAGAAGGGGCGGGATTCGGCCTCGGTGGACTAATCACTATCGTTCCCGACATGGGCGTTCTATCGGCAATCACGATGCGGACCATTCAGAAGCTTAGTTTAGTTTATGGCTTTGAATTCAATACTGACGAGGAGATCGCAGAATTATGGATTGCCGCAGCAAGCGCTGCGGGAGTGGATATCAGCCGCGATTTACTTGAGAAAGAACTGCTCAACCGGTTTGTACCGCGGGTGATTGAACGGATTGCCGCGCAGGCCAGCAAGGACGTGGTGGAAAAATGGGCTGGGCGTACGATCCCGTTGGCTAGTTCCGCCATTGGTGCAGCGTTGAATTACTGGTTTCTGAGAGCGTGGGGAGAGCGGGCTAAAGCTCATTTTCGGGGGCGTCATCTGCAATTGCGGACGGATGCAATCCCATGACTTCGATATTGCCCCAGCGGCGGCTGATCCGCCAGGCGTTTCGGGTTATCTGAGCCATTCTTCCAGTTCAATCCCGCGATCGGTCTTGTCGTCGCGATACTTTACGATAACGGGGGTGTATAGCGAGATTCCCCAATGCCCCGCGGAATTTTTAGTGACGGCACGGGAGCCCGGAACGACCACCGCATTTTCCGGCACCTCAAGGGGCGATTCAGGACTGGCGCGATATACCTGATTACGCGGCAGATCGTAAACGGGAGTGGAGCGGGTAAGAATTGTGCCCGCGCCGAGGACCGCACGGGCGCGGACGAGAGTACCTTCGTAAACTCCGCAATTCCCGCCGATAAGCACGTCGTCTTCAATGATGACCGGTGCCGCATTGATCGGCTCGAGGACGCCTCCGATTTGTGCTGCGGCACTCAGATGCACGCGCTTCCCAATCTGGGCACAGGATCCGACCAGCGCATGCGAGTCGATCATCGTGCCTTCATCGACATAGGCTCCCACATTGATGAACATCGGAGGCATGCAAATGACGGAGGGCGCTATGTAGGCACCCGTACGCACGGAAGAACCACCCGGGACGACACGAATGCGATCTGCCACCGAGAACTGGCGTGCGGGGAACGTGTCCTTGTCCACAAATGACAAGCCGGCGCTCAATTCCGCGAGTTGTCCCAGCCGAAACCCGAGAAGAATTCCTTGTTTGATCCAGGTATTCACGACCCAGCGGCCGTCGATTTTCTCAGCAGCACGAATCGAGCCGCGTGTCAGTTCCCCGCGAAATTCGAGAAAAGCTGCCCGTGCCTCGTGATTATGTTCGATCTCGCCATGTGTGGCGAAGCGCTCAATCGCAGCTCTCAGGGAAGACATGCGGAAGAAGTATAAAGGATTGAGCTGTCCGCGAGCGCCAGGGAAGATATTTCACACACACTTGCATTCGCTGCGAATCAGAATGCCCGTCATGGCATGGGCAGACTCTCGGGCTAGTGACAGGCTGGAGTACGGGCCGTGCCAGCGGGCGTGGTTAGCGTCGTGACCGGCGGGGCGTCCCTTGCCATGGCTGCACTGCCCGCAGGAAGCGCGGTGCAGAACAATCTTGTGGGGGCCGGCGGCCCAGTTTTCGTAGATAAAAAATTCCGTGGAGTCAGCGGAAGTTCCGGAAGTCTTGGCCACGAGCCCAAGTTCTGTGGCAATCTTCTGCAGCCGTGAACGTGTGTCGCGGCGCATCGGGACGAGCGGAAGTCGATATACCTCTTCGATTTTGCCCATCATTGCCAACACAGCCTTTACCGGCAGCGGGCTGGATTCGATGAAGTTGGCTTGCATCAGAGCCAGATATTTGCGGCACAACGAACGAGCAGTTGTCCAATCGTTCTCTAGGGCTGCGCGCGTCATCGTTGCCATTTCGCTTGGAACTTCATTCGAAGCCACCGAGATGATCCCAACTCCTCCCAATGCAATTACCGGAAGCGTGATGGCGTCATCGCCTGAGAAGACAAGGAATGATTCCGGAAGAAGGCTGATCACTTCCGCAATCTGGGTCATGTTGCCGCTGGCTTCTTTTACCCCAATGATGTTGGGAATTTCCGCCAACCTCGCCAGAGTGGCAGGTTCGATGTTGGCGGCAGTGCGTCCAGGGACGTTGTAGAGGATGATCGGTTTCTCGGCAACGGCTTCTGCAATTGCACGGAAGTGCCGATACTGGCCTTCCTGTGTGGGCTTGTTGTAATACGGTGAAGCGGTAAGGATAAAATTCACGCCGGGACGGGCCGCAAGTTCTTTCGCCTTGGCGACGGCATCGTGCGTAGAGTTCGAAGTTGCGCCAGCCACGATGGGAACGCGTCCCGCCGTGACTTCAATCGTCGTATCCACGACGTAAAGCCACTCATCGTGCGTAAGCGTGGGAGTTTCGCCGGTGGTGCCGCACGGAACAAGGAAGTCGATTCCGGATTCGATTTGCCACGCGACGAGAACACGGAATGCCACATCGTCGATCGAACCGTCTTGATGAAAAGGAGTGACCAGAGCCGTACCGCATCCACGAAGTTGCATAGCTATAAGATAGCGCGAATGGAGCAGCGGTGAGAAATGAATGGAAGCAGTCGGCGGATCAACTGCTCGTCCAGCAAGCGTGCAGGTTACAGAATGCAGGACAAGTGAATTTACAGTTCTCGCCAAATATCTTTAAATTCGTAAAATCCCTTTTTCCCTATAAGCCACTCGGCCGCGCGTACAGCGCCTTCTGCGAAACCGCGGCGGGATTTGGCATCATGGCAGAGATAAATCCGATCGGCAGCCGATTCTAGAACGAGCTCATGCAGGCCGATTACTTCGCCCTCGCGGAATGAGGTGATCTCCACGATTTCGTCGGTATGGCCTGATTCCTGAAGCGCTCGTTGAACTGCGATTGCCGTTCCCGACGGCGCATCCTTCTTGTGAACATGGTGACGTTCGAAGATCTGTCCTGTGTATTCGTGTCGCAAGGCTGCGGCTGCCGTGCGAACGATGTCGAAGAATAGATTGACGCCGACCGAAAAATTCGGGGCATAGACAAAACCTATGCCCGAATTCTGAACCACGTTTTTGACATGGGGAATTTCTGCATACCAGCCCGTGGTGCCGACAACCATACTCTTGCCGGCGCGAACGCAAGCTTCAATGTGGGCCCGTATGCAATGAGGAGTAGTGAAATCGATTACCGCATCAATGTCACGCAGCTTTTCGGGAATCAGCGCAGAGCAGTTCACATTCTCCGACGACTTCACAACTCGGACATGATGCTTTCGTTGCTGAGCAACCTCTGCAACGAGAGAGCCGGTTTTTCCGTGGCCGAGCAAAAGAAGGTTCATATTCCGGAACCAACATTCACAGCTTACCCCAAAGAGAGGTCATTTGGACTGCATGGACTGGAGGGAAGGGGTGTGAATGATTTCGAGATTAATCCCGGGCTGTCGAAGGCATGCTCTTGTATGCCTTGCCCAGGCACTCCGCCTGGAAGAGACGTTCGTCGACCCGATGCAGGGCTTTCACCTGCTGGGCTGAGAGCAGTGGGTAATGTTTGATCTCCAGCAAGTGGTAGACGATAAACCAAACGGGCTGGTCGGTGGTCATCCAGTTCTGACGATCAAAGCGCTTCAGGTTAACGGGGAGGGAAAAGCGGCGAAGCGTTCGCTCGCGGCGAAGATTGAAATAATTGTTGAAGTAGCTCAGCGCCAGTTCGCGGAGGTTGCGGTACACGGGTTCACGCCAGCGGCAGCCCGTATAGTTTGATTTGGCCACCGCGCCCCAGCAGCCATTTTCGCGGAAGACTGCGATGACGTGATCGGTATCGTGATCGGCCTCGAAATCAAGCAGCAGGGGAGGATATCCGTTGGCTCTCAGCGCAGCAGCGGCAAAAATTGCTCCCTCCAGACAATGAGCCGTCTGTTCCGTCAGAACCCGCCGGGGAGACCAAGCGGTGTCTTGAAGGTGATAGGGAATGGAATCCAGAAACATCTGAATTCCATGTGGATTACCCATGCTCTGCAATTTCCGGAGTTCGGAGGGGGTAAATCCAGTGGCTTCGTTCTTGTTTCCTCGCAATTGTGCTGGGCCTCGCTGGAGAATAGGCAGTATCGCACAAAAATCCGATGAGTCGGTTCAAGCCAAAAGATGGCACCGTCTACTTCAAGACCTCAGCAAGTTCGCCCGTAGTGTCAACCAGGATGTCGGGCGGATGCTCAGCAAAGGTATGGGCCGAAAAGCCATACGTTACGCCGATCGTCCACATCCCGGCATTACGTCCCGTTTGGACATCTACATGCGAATCGCCGACAATTACACTTTGTTCCGGCCGCGTCCCGGTTTCCTGAAGAAGTTGCAGCGCACCTTGCGGATCGGGCTTCTTGGTGGGGAAACTGTTGCCGCCATAGACCCGCGGGAAGAAGGTGCCAATGCCTAGTGCATCGACAATCGCTCGCGACGGGATCACGGGCTTATTCGTCAGAACGGCCATTTTCCGGGATGCCCCATTGCTGTTGGAGGAGCGACTGATAGCTGCCAAGGCTTCCTTTATTCCCGGATAGATTGTTGTGTGATCGAGTTTGTGTTCGCGGTAGTAGCTCAGGAAAAACTCCAGTCCCTTTCGCACCAAAGCTTCATCGGATGCTTCAATTCCGAGTGCTCGCTGAATGAGGATGGGAGCACCGTCGCCTACGTAGCTTGCGATCGTATCGGCTGGAAGTTCCGGACGCCCGATGTGCCGCAGAGCTGCATTTACGGAGTGTACGAGATCAAGCCGAGAATCGATCAGCGTACCGTCCAGATCGAAGATGACCAGTTTGATTGTTTGAGGATTAATCGGGTGAATAGTGCGAATCATTCCATTACTAGAATAAGGCAATGAAGCTACTTGAGTCAGTATCAGACGGCCCCGCATCTGCAATCGGGTGGCTCACGTGGATCTCGTGCATAACTCATTCTCAAGGGCCGTGTAAGATATTGGTAATCTAATTTCGTGGAGAAATCATGGCGCACATCGTTCATTGCGTGAAGTTAAACAAGGATCTGCCGGGGCTGGAAGAGCCTCCATTCGACACCGAACTCGGGGCGAAAATTTACAACAACGTCTCCCAGGAAGCCTGGCGAATGTGGATGGAGCACTGCAAGATGCTGCTCAATGAGTACCGTCTAAATCCGGCTCGGCGCGAAGATCAGGAAGTGATCGTCAAGCAGATGGACATGTACTTTTTTGGCGAGGGATCGGCTGTACCGAAAGAGTATGTTCCGCCTACACGTTGATGTACTGAATACGCCATCCGTGAGTGTTGCGTCGAGGTCTCTTCACATTCTTGCAACAATCACCGGTCTCCGCAGACATGGGTACTTCCAAAGTTACCTCGCACCATTTTCAGTGCATATTTCATCGCCTGTTAACACTGGCCTGATACTAATCGGATGTGGACCAGCCTTTCTACAACACGCTGATCCTGTCAGACCTGCACTTGGGGGCGGCGACCAGCCGTGCATGGGAAGCGACCCAGGTTCTGAAGCAGACTCGTTTTGAACGTCTCATTCTTCTTGGCGACATCTTCGCCGATCTCAATTTTGGCCGCCTGACCAAGGAGCACTGGAAATTTCTGGGCTTCATTCGCAAACTTTCGAATCCCAAGCGGCATATTGAAGTTGTGTGGGTGGAAGGGAACCACGATCACGGGCTTACGGACATAATGTCGCACTTGGTAGGAGTTCGCGTATATCAGAAATACCTGTGGGACTTCGGTGGCTTTCGCCACATTGCTGTCCATGGACACCAATTCGATGGATTCCAGGTTAACAATGTGCGATTGAGCAGTGTCGGGACCTCGCTTTATCTGCTGCTACAGAAAGTTGACTTCAAGCGAAAGCCGATTGCGCGTCTGATTGACCGCCTGAATACGCGCTGGATGAGAATGTCTTCCAAAGTTGCCGAAGGGGCCTTGCGCTTCGCCGAACAGCATGGCGCCGATCGCATTTTTTGCGGCCACACGCATGAAGCTACGTGCCGGGAGCGGAACGGGATCCATTATTTCAATACGGGAGGCTGGGTTGACACTCGGCTGACGTATCTAACCGTCGATGAACAAGGAGTGCGCATCCATGAATACGAGCAGCACGACGAATCAAGAACTGACGATCGTAATTCCGGCGAAAAACGAGGCGAAACTCATTCCGCGTTTGCTGACCTCGCTGACGATTCAGGACTACTCGAAAATGTCGAATACGAGAGTGTTGGTCGCTGATGCCAACTCGACCGACGGAACGCCGGATATTGTTCTCAGCTTTCAGCCGCGTTTGAATGTTTCGGTAATCCCGGGCGGTATGCCCTCCGTTGGAAGGAACCACGGTGCTGCGTTGGCAGATTCGAAGTATGTCCTTTTTCTTGACGCGGACATCGAACTGGCCCATCCTTCCGTAGCACGTCGAGCTGTGGAACTTGCTGCCCGCAAGCGACTTCATTGCGTCACTACAAACATTCTGTGCCGCGATGGCAATTGGCTCGACAAGTTGCTCTACGCCAGCAATGATTTTTGTCAGCATCTGTCGCGTTTGCACCATCCTTTTGCTACGGGCATGTTCATGCTGTTCGAGACGAATAAGTTCCGCGAACTCGGAGGTTTCGATGAGCGAATCCTGTTCGCTGAAGATTATCAACTCAGCAAGCAGGTGGAGCGAAGCCGTTTCGGCATCGTTCGCGGTGGTGTTTGGACAACTAATCGGCGCTTCCAAAGGATGGGTTATTTCAAGGTAGCGCGCCTGTTCCTGAAGACTGCAGCCAATTACTGGAATGAGAATTACTTCTTGCGCGATCACAAGTACTGGCAGACATAACAGACTCTATCCGTGAACGTTTTTGCCGTGGCCACCAAGAAAACGGGATTCTGTCAAACAACTGGATCCTGTTTTTGTTTGCAGACTAGAACCGGAAGACTATGCCGGTTGAGATCCGGACATTGTTTTGCGGGTTGTTGAAAAAATGGGTATGTACGTAATCGCCTTGGACGCGCCAAGCCAACGCTGTGAAGAGCTTGTAGTCGAGTCCTCCCCCGACAGCCGTGCCCAGACACGTGCCGGAAGAAATTCCACTCACGTTGACGTGAGACGCTCCGACCATTGCTTCCGCGAAGGGGCGCAATTTTCCCAAGGAAATCGCTGCGCGAGGACCAAAGAGGTAGTTGTGTTCCGTCACATTTCCACTGACAGCACAGGCAGTAGGTGTACCATTCCCCGAGCAAACGCCTGGAAATCCTTGCGACCCGTAATGGCTATCCACATCCGCTACTAGACCGATAAAGGGAAGCACTTTGCCTTCCAAGGTTGCTTCCCATCCGTTGGTGTTCGCCCGGTCGATAGAAGAAAGGCTGGTGCTGTAGAACGAATATCCAAAGAAGGCGTTTCCAGAAGGAACTTGAGCATTAGCCGCGGCAGAGCAAAGCAAGCTCCCTACAAGAAATGCGATCACTCTACGCATATTCTTACTTCTCCCTTCTTCTGTTTGAACGGGACTTTATAGGCTTGGATGCACGGAATCCCAAAGCGGCTACCGCAACTCGTCATCCCATTGAGAAGAAGGTACTTTGGACAGAACCATCAAAAGCGCCAAACGAATCCGGTCGATGCACGGAAGTCCTTTTGTGACGCGCTTAATACCCGGCTATGGGTATAGTCCGCTTGGATGCGCCACGCCAACTGGTGCAGAAAAAGGAATTTTCCAAGGCGATAGTCGACACCGCCGCCGATGTCCCAGGCAACGGGCAGGTAGGAAATGCCACCCGATTTCAATCGCACTACGCCGCCCATTAATTGAGCGAAGGGACGCCATTTGCCGTACTCGATAGAAAGCCGCGGCCCCAGCAAGATGTTGTATTCGGTAACCCCGGGGCGATACATGCCGCTGGTGTCCACGGTAATCCCGACATGGGGGTTTTTGAAAGGCAGTCCTTCCACGGATGCTGCCCATCCATGAAAGCCGTAGTAATTGGTTATATAGTCCGCCTTTCCGTAAAGCGCGCCGGCATATACGTTGCCTCCGTTGGGCAGTAGCTGCGCCGACATTGGCAGAGCAAACAGCGTTAGACAAAAGAAAGCCACCAGAGCAGCGGCAGTTTTCGACACGAATCAGTCCTCCCCGGCGATTTGCGCCAGCAAAGAAGTTTAATCGATGAAATCGGTTAGATGCAGTGTACCGGATGCTCTCGATGTGTGGCTGACAAAATTTGAGCTTCCGGCGTAGTGGCCTATTTGTCGCAAATGATGACAAAAATTTACCCGTTTTTTATGCTTCCGAAACCATCCTGTTAGCGTCTATGTCCTAGGATGCAATTTATGGAAACAGATTGGCAATCATGGTCACGGCCGGCTCTTTTGGCGGCCCTCAGGACATTCCCGGAGTCGAAGTTGAAACTCTCTTTGGAAACACGCAGTCAGGGCAATGTAGTGGTTATCCACTGCCGCGGCCGCATTGTGTACCGCGATGAGGCGTCCGCATTGTCGAGTCTGCTGGCAGAAGTGCTTGAACACGAGCGCAAAGTGATTCTGGATCTCAGCGGAGTCGAGTCGATTGACAGCGCCGGGCTTGGGGAATTGGTGCTGGCTCATCGGCTAGCCCGTGACAAAGATGCGAACCTGAAGTGCGCGGGAGCGAATTCAGTGGTCCGGTGCCTGCTGAATCTCACTAACTTGGATTCGGTACTGGAGATGCACGCTTCCCTCGAAGCCGCTCTCGCGGTGTTCGAGGAGCATTCTGTGTGCGCTAACTGCTGATTACAGGCAACGTTGCGGATCAGCGTTCTCGCTGGAACAGGTAGCGTCCCCTGTGGTCAGCAGCCATAGCCTCTGCTACCTTCAAGAAAGCCCTAGCCGCATGCGAAAGGCTGGCATCCTTACGGTACACCAAGCGAAGTTTTCGCTTCAGTTGCAACTCTTCAACCGGGACGGCGATTAATTCACCACGCGAAAGCTCCGTTTCTACACTGATTTCTGGAATCAAGGCCACCCCGTTCCCCATCGCTACAAACTGCTTGATCGCCTGCAACGTGGGTAACTCGAGATCCATGTGAAGCGGAGTTTTTTGCGTCTTAAAAAGTTGTAAGACCTTCTCCCGATATGGTGAAGACACAATGTGAGCCACGAAAGACTCGGCGCCAAGCTGGTGGATGTTGACCTGCTGCGCCGAGGCAAGCGGATGATTTGGCGGTACCACGAAGACCAGTTCATCCTGATATACGACAATGGATTGCAACCTTGGTTCCTGCGGCTCATATGAGAGTATCCCCACCTCTGCGCTATAGTTCATAACATCGTCAGGGATATGGCTTCCAAGTGAACGTTGCACAGTGATTTTGATCATTGGGTGCAGACGCCGGAACTCCGCCAGGGGGGAAAGCAGATACAAAGCGGTGAACTCGTTTGCGGCAATAACCAACTTCCCCTTTTGGAGCTCCCGCAATTCCGAAAGCGATTCTGTCGCTTCACTTCGCAGGTTGAGTAGCTTCTCCGCATATTCGTAGAGAACCTTCCCCGCGTCGGTCAGCACCCCCTCGCGTGACGAGCGATCAAACAGCGTTTCGCCGAGTTCTTGTTCCAGCTTATGGATGGTCTGGCTGACAGCCGACTGTGTTCGAAATAGCTTTTCTGCCGCACGGGAGAAACGCCGCTCCCGCGCTACTGTCAGAAACACCTCAAGCTGCGAAAGTTCCATAAACCTTGATTCTAAAGTAAATACGACTATATATAACAATAACTTATTATATAAGAATACTGGTACTAAATTATAAAAAATATAAGATTTGCTTCTTAATTGAAAGCGCCTACTATTTTCCTATTCTTGGGATATCGAGGCCACTCATGATGGAGGATGGACGAATCACGATTTTCGATACAACACTCCGCGATGGCGAGCAGTCGCCGGGGTGCAGCATGAACCAGCAGGAGAAACTTCGCCTGGCCCAGCAACTCGATCGGCTTGGAGTGGATGTAATTGAGGCCGGCTTTCCCATAGCGTCTGACGGTGATTGTGAAGCGGTGCAGGAGATCGCCACCGTGATTCGGCGGCCAATCATTGCTGGCCTGGCACGCGCCTGCCGGACCGATATTGAGCGTGCATGGGAGGCGTTGAAGCCTGCAGCGCGTCCCCGGATACATGTTTTTCTTGCCACTTCTGATATTCACTTGCAATACAAATTGCGCATGACGCGCGAGCAGTGCCTCGCACAAGCGCGCGATGCGGTTCGTTTGGCCAAATCGTTCTGCGAGGATGTTGAGTTCTCGCCCGAAGATGCGACTCGGACCGATGTCGGATTCTTATGCCAAGTGCTCGAAGCCGTGGTTGAGGCCGGAGCGACTACGCTCAACATACCCGACACGGTCGGTTTTACCGTTCCTTCAGAATTCGCCGAACTCATTACCACTATCCGCAAAAATGTCCGTGGAATCGAGAATGTGACGATTTCGGCCCATTGCCACAATGACCTTGGCTTGGCAGTAGCGAATGCTCTGGCTGCGGTCGGGGCGGGAGCACGGCAAATTGAGTGCACGATCAACGGCATCGGCGAGCGGGCGGGTAATGCCTCTCTTGAAGAGATCGTGATGACCATGCGTGTGCGCCCTGACCGGTATCCGTATGAAACAGGAATCGCCAGCCAACAACTCTTTCCCGCGAGTCAGATGCTTAGTGAAATTACCGGTGTTCCGGTCCAGCCGAATAAGGCCATCACGGGACGAAACGCTTTCGCTCACGAAGCCGGTATCCACCAGGATGGTGTACTGAAAAATCCTCTGACCTACGAGATTATGACGCCCATTTCTGTGGGTGTTCCGGATTCCAAACTGGTTTTAGGGAAACATTCTGGACGGCATGCGCTCGCGATGCGTTGCGAGCAGTTAGGGTATCAGTTTGATCGGCGTGCCCTCGACGACGTCTATCGTCGTTTCGTGCACTTGGCCGATAAGATCAAGCACGTCGAGGATCATCACCTGTTGGAACTGATCCGCGAAACTCACAAACCTGCAGCGTCTGCCGCTGCTGCTGCGGACGCGCTTCCGGCGATCCTGGCCTCGCGGCGCGCCGAGCGCTCACCAGCTTTTCAAGTGGCTGTGGATACGAATCCATTTGGTGTGCCCATGCCGGTAGCTTCAGAGCACCACCATGAGCAAGACGACTATCTTTGGGGTGTCTAAGGCGAGATCACCCAGCGAGCAATCCGAGACCGTTCTGTCCCTCAGTGTCGATTTGCGTTAAATTACTGAGTGCTTCATTTTCGTCGCACAAGATCCTTCCATGCTCCTTGATCTGACGATTCTTCCCGGAGACGGTATTGGTCCGGAAGTTACCGCGCAAGCGGTTGAAGTGCTGCGGGCAGTTGCCGACGCCCACGGACACGCGCTCAAACTACAGACTAAAAAGATTGGCGGAGCGGCACTGGAGGCTGTAAACGATCCTCTGCCCACCGACACGATCGAGGCATGTGTATCGTCATCGGCGGTGCTTTTGGGTGCGGTAGGATCTCCGGCATTCGATCATAATCCCGGTCATCTTCGCCCCGAAGCAGGACTGTTGCGCATTCGCCGCGAGCTTGGAGCATTCGCCAATCTGCGCCCTGCGGTACTTTTCCCCGCACTGGAAGACTGTTCTCCCTTGCGGCCGGAGATCGCACGCGGTACAGACATCCTCATCGTCCGCGAATTGCTGGGAGGAGCCTATTTCGGTGAGCCTCGATCCATTGAAGGCCCCACCGGATCGCGAGTTGCAACCAACACGATGCGTTACAGCGAAGCGGAAATCCAACGGATCGCGAGAGTTGCGTTTGATCTCGCGATGAAGCGTAAGAAGAATGTGCTGTCAGTAGACAAGGCCAACGTTCTTGAGTGCTCCCGATTGTGGCGCGAAGTGGTAACCCGCACCAGCAAAGATTATCCGCAGATCACTTTGGCTCACCAGTATGTGGACTCTGCCGCGATGTCGCTTGTTCAACATCCTGCACAATTTGACGTCGTGCTAACAGAGAACATGTTTGGAGACATTCTTTCTGATCAGGCGGGAGGAGTGGTGGGTTCGCTGGGATTATTGGCTTCGGCCAGCATTGGAGGCCCGGTCGGCCTTTACGAGCCAGTGCACGGTTCGGCGCCCAATATTGCAGGGAAGGGAATTGCGAATCCTCTTGGAGCGATTTTGTCTGTCGCGCTGCTACTCCGCCATTCATTCAGTTTGGCAGCAGAAGCTGCAGCAGTCGAGACTGCTGTCGCCTCAGTCTTGCAGCAGGGGGTCAGAACAGCCGATATCGCAGGGCATGGACAAATCAGCGTTTCCACCGAAGAAATGGGAACCCGAGTTGTGGACAGCCTGCGGAAACGCGTCCGTTCCACGGTAGCCTAAGATCAACCGTTCAGAAGGCAAGCAGGAGTTATTTCTAGCCTCCTGCGGTTTTGTCTTCATATTTTTCAAGATCGCTAATTCCCGGGCTACGACTGGTTGAGGGTCGCCCACCGTTCCCGAGTTTCTGTAATAGGTCATCAGATTTTCCTTTAAATCGGCGGGAATGGGCCGATCTGGTTTGGACGTGATTCGCTGAAGCAAGTGGGCATAAGTTTCGTCGGCAAGTTGGTAATCGCCTCTCTTCACACGTTCTCCCGTATCCAAATCGATGTTTGCCAGTATTGGGGGACCTTTCTCCAGCCGGTTGAGCCGATCTTTAAACGAGTCCAGCGTGTGATTCACGCTACGCAAATACCACTCTTCGGTCTGCGCGTCAGGGACTTTGATCGCCAAGTCGGAAAGCCCTCGAACTTTCGGCACCAAGAACACCACGATGGCAAGAAGGTGTGCTTTGATTCCTGGTCCGTGGTATGGATGCTTCCAATGTCGTTCATAATTCGTTTGTGCGACTCGGTTTTTAAAGATTCTGTATGTTTCATCATCAGGGTGCGGAGGAAACTGGTGCCGGTGCAGCACGACTTCTGCTTCCGCAAACGCGGGGATAAAGCGGCGCGCTGAAGTCTTGTAACTGTGCAACGCCGGACGGGCACGTCCGAGTACTTCGTGAATATCAAATCCGTAGGTATCAGCAAACGCTTGTTCCAAGAACTTCCTTGGCACCTTGAACCCGATCGCTTCCAGGTAGTTCGGAGGAGCAAACGCGGCATCCGTCAATTCATCAATATCAAATGCAAATTCTGTCCGGATATGTCCGTGGGGGCTTTCATCGTAGGTGACGCTGCGCCCGTATTTCCGCTTCAGTTTTGGAAACTCGACGGCAGTTGCGGGATTAACCGCAACTGAATGTCCGATCGAATCACCCAAGTAATGAGACAGGGCGCCGATTGCAAAGGCATATTCATCCATCGTTCGAGCATTGCGGAACAGGCACGCAATAAAATCTCCCGTTCGAACGTAATGCGTGAGATTGCTGAAGAACTGTTTGCCAAAAGGATAGTAGCCCATGTCCTGAATCGTCGAACCGCCATACGCATAGGCATGCGCTTCACGAAGTTGGTTCTCCGTCGCATGCGGAAATTTGGCAACAAGGAACGGACGAATTGATTCATTCCACGCGAGATCGATAAGCTCTTCGTGGGTGAGCACGGAATATGCGCGGGCATGCGAGGCACCCAGCGCCATAATCAGCACAGCGGCTGCACCCCATGCGATTTTTGAAGATGTTCTCGTCACCGCTGGTAGATCCAAATCCGATTTCGGAAATGTGATTGTAAGTCCATATCAACCATGATGCTGCGGCGCTTCCCAAGGTATCCGGGCAGTTTCGACGGTACATTACGACGGAAGGTTGGTTCGGAATTTGCTGGATCTTGCGGCATGTCGCTGGGGAAAATGTCCTCTGGTGGCCCCCGGAGCAAGGTCTCTCATCATTGTAATGATAGAATGATATCGATCATTTTGAGTTCGTCCCCGTCGTCTAGCCCGGCCTAGGACATCGCCCTTTCACGGCGGTAACACGGGTTCAAATCCCGTCGGGGACGCCAATCTTGTCAACAACTTGCGGAATCGGCAATTTTGGCGCGCTACGGGTTACGCTACGGTTTAGCTGCTGGATGACTCCCCGGTGGGCGTTGCGCTTCTCGTCGGACATGGCCTCGTCGTAAATGTTCATGGTGATGGCGATCGACGCGTGCCGCAACAATCCCTGCACCACCTTCGGATTGTTGTTGTTCTGCCTTAGCAGAGTGGTGTACGAGTGACGCAACGTGTGCCAGCCTTTGATCTGAATGCCTTTCTCCGCAGCCGCCGGTTTGATGTAATGCTGCATGATGCGGCTCATCCAGTAGGGCTGGTTTCCCCTCATCCTTGGACTTGCAAAAACGTAGTCTGAATCGTCGGCATACGGGGTCTCCTGCCGCCAAGCGAGAAGCTCTTCAACCAGCACATCATCCAAGGGAATGCTTTTCTTCGAAGCTTCGGTCTTGACTCTCCCGATTCGTTGTTTGACGATCGAGCGCTTGGGAGTCAGGATCTTTTCTTCAAAGCAAATATCTTCCCAGCGAAGCCCGCTCAGCTCTCCTCTCCGCAGTCCGGTCCCGAAATCGAGCAGCACCATCAACCGCTCCCGTGGCTTGAGAGCCTCGTAGATGAGCTTGGAGAGTTGCTCGACGTTCAGGCGGATTGGAGTGGCTTGCCGGAGTCCGCTCTGGCGAACCGATGTGATTGGGTTTCGGTCGGTCCACTCATAGCGAATTGCGTGCTCGAATAGAAGATGCATCAGGTCCCGGATCTTCTTCTTGGAGCCGTTGGCCAGAACTGTGCCGTCATCCTTCTTCAGGTTGGTCAGCCAGTTCTCAACGGCAACGGCCTTGATTTGTTCCAGCGCGGAGTCACCCCAACGAGGAGCGATCCATTTCCGCAGATAGCCTCGGTAATTGTCGCGAGTGGAGAAGGCCCGACGCTCGGTCGGGTCCTCGTCCGTCTCGGGACATTCGGCTTTCAGCCAGTGATCCACGAGCTCTTTGAATGTTCGCGGACCATCCTCCACTGGCCGGCCCAAGCCAAGACGTTCGGCTTCTTGTCTCGCAGCCGCATCGGACTTGATCCGGCTAGCTAGGCCGAGCGTCTTCCATCGCTCGCGCGACCTTCCGTCCGAACCAGGCTCATACCAGCGCCAGATGACTACTTTCTTGCCATTCTTGCGTTTGACAACTGTGGGAAATCCACTACTAGTGTGCCTCTTTCTCAATCCTCACGCTCCCTTCCGAAAGAGGCGGACGACGACCTGAGTTTATTCTTCTCTGCATCCAGACGTCCAACTCACTGAGTTTGAAGCGCCAGGTCTTTCTCGAACCGTCGCCCCACGGGTAGGCGGGGATCTTGTCAAGCCGAGCCCACTCGTTGAGAGTCTTTATTGCTACTGACAAATAAGCGGCGGCTCGTTTTACGTCGACGTAGGGCTCTGGCGAGGGCGTGATGGGGATCGGGCGATGCGGCATCGGCTGGGTTGACATTGGAATCCTCTCGGTGTGATCTCACCTGTACAAGCAATTTGAGTGTCTATTTAGGCTGGTACGCGAGTGACGTCAATCAATCGTAGGTGGGTTTCAAAGCGTTTTTTGGTGGACACAATGAGATTGCAGCAGTTCTACTGATTCCGCTTTGACTGGAAGGCTTCCCCTAAGATGCACAACGGTGTACGAAGGACCTTCTCATCTCGTAACTGGTCATATATCCGGCGCGGATGGCAGGCCCCTGACTTTCCTCCTTCGCACGGAAGGAGCGGGTTTCCGGTCAGGGTCTAGGAACCCCGCTCGCACCCGCTGGTTGGAATTCAGCAATCAGCATCGCAATTCCTGTCACCCGGCCGATGATTTCTGCCTCGTGGGGATAGCGAAACGAGCGGATTGCAACCGGCGATTGAGGGTATGGGACAAGCATCAAGCGGTTTCCCTCATGGTCGCACCAACTACAAGCGTAGCGATCATCTCTGAGTTCGACGAAGTAGACGGGGCGGTTATGTTCGCTCGGCCACTGTCCCTTGATGACTCTGTTTTGATGAGGGTCGATCTGAACGAATGCTCCCGGCCGGATCAGCGGATCAAGTGTGTAGTCGTCGGTTCCCACATACCCGTAGAGAACATCATTGGTAACGGCCTGCTGGGCGAGAAAAAGTGGCATTTGGCCGAGGCTCTGGAACATCCGATGGACCAAATTCGTCCTTTCGAGCAGGGCCTTGTCCGGCAGTGTCATCGAAGGCGAGACGATCGGCTGCACTTGCGAGATGGCGCTCGGGCTAAGGTGAGTGTAAGGGAGCGCGATCAACCCTCGTTCATGGTCCAGATCACTGATGTTAAGACCGAACAGTGACAGGATCTCAGTGATATCGCAGCCGTAGATGAGGCTGAGGCTGTGGAACTTTGCCAAGCGTGGTTTAGACTTTCCGTTTTCGAGGTCACTCACCCAATTGTGGGAGATGTAGTAGGCCGGGTTGTTCTTTTCCTCTACGATTCTCTGGCTGAACTTCTCTACGTCGCGGATGGACAGATGTCTGCGTTCGCGTTTTGCGCGGAGGCGTTCACCGGCTTCGGAGTTTGACGACTGGGCCAACATCGGCACCGCTCAGGTTGGCGTTTCGGTATGGTAGGCGCAAATCCGAGGCTTTGTCCACAGCGATTCCACAGCGTTCGCAAACCCGACATACCTCTGATGAGCAAGAATGTTAGATGGCTGCGCCCCCGTCGTCTAACTGCAGGGTAAGTCGGTCGCGCCTCCGACCAGCACTGCCGGTTTCAACAGCGCTCTCGCAACTGAAGAACACCTCGTTTTACCCACAAATTGATGTCCTGCCCGGATTGGCGGACAAACTCAAGAAATTTGTGACATGCCGACCCGAATTGTTTAAACCAAGCGAATCTCTGCGAGTGGAGTGAGAACCGCCGAAAAACTAGCTTTCGGGTCCTACGTGCTTCGGTAGTACTCGTTATTGGTATCGGCCGCCGAGGGGGCGCTTCTCGCGAGTAACGGCTTTAGGAAAGGCTCGAGAGTGCGGCCCCAAACTCAACGCAAGTCGAACGGCGAGCTTGCCGAGCGTGTCAGGATTATCCTGGCGAATCGGGACCTGACGCTCTATCAGGTTTCTGAAAGATCGGCCGCGCTTTACGGGCGGTCCTCGCCCCACTACTTGCCTCATAACCTCTACTACGACCTGCGCCACGCGGGCTTCAGTCCCAGCCTATTTCAGTTGTTTGCCCTGAGCCGGATCTCTGGCTATCGACTTGATGACTGGCTGCGTGTCTTCGGCTTCGAGCTCGATGCGATCCCTCGCCTTCAGATTCAGTTCTCATCCAAGCGTACGGCGTTTCTGGATTCACGGGAGGATCCGCACACTCTCGTGCCTTGGCTTCAGAATCTCGGGGACAAAGCTCCCTCGCAGGACGTGTTTCCGCTTTCACAATTCCTGGAGTGGACGAGTCCTTGCCCATTGGCTTCTCTTGTGAAATTCACGGACAAGAGGCGTTTATACGCGAGGATCGGATACCAGGACGATTGGAGTTTTCCCGAACTGCTTCCCGGCAGCATCGTGCGCGTACATCCGACATCGATGGAGGAGTTCCTGCAACTGCCGAGAAAAGAACAATCCAGAGCGTTGGTGTTGCTGGAGCACGAAAAGGGGCTGTGCTGCTGTCATATTCGAGTTGTCAGCACTCAGCGGATAGCCATGGTCGCGACTCAGATGCCGTACGCACAGGTCGAGTTCAATGTTCCACAGGAGGCAAGGATCATTGGAATCGCAGATCTTGAAATCCGCAGCCTCCTTCGGCCGGAACAGTCTGTGGTCCCGAGGCAATTCGCGAAACGCTGGCGGCCAGAGGCATTGCCGGCGCCGCCGTCCGACTTTGGCTCACTCCTTCGCCAAGCCAGGCTACGAATGGGGCTTTCGTTTCGCGAGGCGTCGGAAATCACCCGAGAGATCGCCAATCAACTGGGCGACTCAAGTTATTTCACGGCTTCGGGATCGTTGTCCGACTACGAGAGTGGCGACAATCCTCCGCGGCATGTTCACAAGGTCATTGTGTTTTGCGCGGTATATTCCCTCAATTTTCAAACCATCCTCCAGAGCATGGGAATGAGTCCGCAGGATGCTGGTCAAGAACCAATTCCACAAGTGCTGACCGGAAAGCCCGTATCTGTTCCATCTGGAACGAGCTCAGAGGCGGCCGAACCCGATCGAACTGGGTTCCTGGGGAACCTCATGGGTGAGTTCGGCGAGGTTCCATTCTTCTTACGAAACTCCCTTCAAACAATTTCGGGTTTGCGAAGTCCATCACTGAAAGATTGTTTCTGGATTGGCGGCTCTAGAGAGTCCCATCCCTATCTGGCGGGCGGAATACTCGCGCTTGTAAATCGACAAAAGAAAAAGCCGAACGACTGCGGGTCGAAACCGATGTGGCAACAGCCGCTGTACATTGTTCTCAAGCGAGATGGGACCTACTTGTGCGGGTGCTGCGGCCGGGAGAACAACAGCCTGGTTGTTCATACCTACCCAGGAGGAGTGCATCAGCAAGAACACTTCCGAAATCGCGATGCGGAGGTCATTGGAAACATTGTCACCGTCGCTCGAAAGCTACCCTGATCGCTTTTTAAGATTCATTGCGATCTCCTTCCGCTCCGACGCGTGGGAAGCGGTTGCTCCGGCGTGATGACTTTTGCCCGAAGCCGGCGTTGAGGAAAGTCTTTCCTGTTTAGAGTGGCAATAAAGTCAGCGCGACCGTGCTCTGCGCAGGCACAGACGGGATCGTCTCCTGGATCAGGGGACACCTCTTGAACGTTTGGAACGTCGATTTCCTCGGCTTCTTCGCGCAGCAGATTGATGATCCGGCCAATCATTTGAGGACGCACGCGAAGACGTGCAAGAACGGCCTTGTATTCAGCGATGATATCGGCGCTGATGAGCCAGGTGAAATGACCTTCCTCGATCCAAGTTCGAATCAACTGTGCACTAGGGTTGGCGACTTGCACATCTGGTTTGAAACCGGAAACGCCGGCCACAAGCACCGAGGTATCAATGACTCCTCTACGCGCTTGTGGTTGTTGCTTCTGAGGCAACCGTCATCTCCGGTGCGGACCTTTTGCTCTGGCGCTGGTTCCTTACCGCCTGGAGAATATCCTCTTCGCTAAGGTCCCCAAGATCAACCGCGGCTTCGCGCAGCGTGTCGGTCAATTCCGCTTTCCAGCCAGGGCGTTTTCTACCTCTCGGAAGATCTTTGTACACGTTGGCCAGAGGAAGCCTCTCCTCGATCTCCTCTACCAAGGACCGCACCGGAATCTTAATTTCAATTGCCTCCGAACCAGCGAACGGGCGAGACCTCACACAGACAAACTGCTGTTCTCCTCGTGCGTTCGCGGCCCTACAGGTCAACTGCACCAGGCGCGCAAGATAGTTGGTCGAAACACCGAGTGACACTCTCAAGTACCAGCCGATCTTTGCTTGAAGCAACACGTTCTGGTCGAACCAGTACAGGCCCTCACGCCTTTTGGGCTTAACCACTCCGAACTGCACAAAATTCTGCAACTCTTTCGGAGGCATACCGAGGACCGCACTCGCTTGCTTCAGTTTTAAAGACGTAGCCTGCATATCGATGCCTTTATCATCTAAAGTTTAGATGCTATTTGGAGACAAGGCAAGAAGAAGTTGGCGAAAGTTCCGCAAGTGGCTCATAACAGGCGGAATATGGCCTCTTGTAATGTCAATTTAGTTCCAGCATGGAACTATGGTGACACTGATTCCGCTCACCTCACTCGACAGGCTCCTTTACGGCGAAAGGTTCATGGTCGAATTTGCGAACAGTGGGGCTGCGCCGCTGATCATCCTCGCTCCTGCATTTCCAACAGAATCGGACGAAATTGACCAAACAGCGAACGGCAGACGCTTTCACTGGACGCTTGCAGATGGCAATGCCTATGCTTCAGCACCAAAGTGTCTCTCCGATGCTGGTTCACAAAATGCGAAGCAGTTCTGCGCCTCGGGGTGCCGGGAGAGTTGCGTTGGCTCACAAGACAAATTCGCCCATTTGTGCCCTGGCACGTCGCCAGCTTCGTTTGCATGACCGTGGGCAGCCTGCTGGCCCTCCTCACGCCCTTGGTTCTCAAATGGCTCATTGATCAGGTCCTGCCTCAACGAGAAACCGGATTGCTTCTTCTTGCTGCTTTATTGATCTTTCTTAGCTATCAAGGAAGAACGGCGCTAACCAGTTTTGGAAACTATTTAACGCTCACGGCTGCACAGAAGATGGCGCTCCGGCTGCGCATGGACATTTTGCGCCACGTGGACAGGCTTTCTGCCGACTACTACGAGAGCACCCCACCTGGGGCAGTCATGTATCCGCTCAAGGAACCGGTCGAGGAAGTTGCCTATTTCGGCTCCGATCTCCTTCCCGCCATTCTGCGCATGTGTCTGACAACCGGCTTCACCGGCGTCACGATGTTGGTGTTGAGCCCGGTACTGACGTTTGCCATCCTCCCGTTGATCCCGCTTTTCCTCTTTGCGCGGCAACACTTCCGCCGCGAACTCTCTACCAATTCCGATTCGGTTCAGACGAACTTGGTGGAATGGAACGGGTTCCTTGAGGAGCACATTTCTTCTGTTCTTCCGATCCAATTGCTTGGCCAAGAGGGGCGACAGGAGAGAAAAGCGTTTCGGCTTCTGGCCCGCACGACCCATTCCTATCTTGCTCTCTTTAGGACTGCCGGATGGTTCACCGTCTGGACTTCGATGGCGGTGGTCCTCGCCATGTCGGCGGTTATCGGTTACGGGGGCTGGAGCGTCATTACCGGGACTTTGAGTCTTGGTGGCCTTGTTGCCTTCTACAGCTTCGTCACCCAACTCTTTGATCCGTTAAGCGGGGCGGCAGAGCTTTACTCGCGGGCGCAGAGAACCTTTGCCAGCATCCGGCAATTGCAGGGAGTGTTGGCGTTGCAACCAAGCGTTACTGATCCGCCGGTATGCTTTCCGTTCCCATGCCATGATTGGGGACTGGAATTTACAGCAGTTGAATTCGGGTACGAACGACAAGCATGCACCCTCCAGATTCCGTCACTTCGGATTGCCGCTGGGGAAAGGGTTGCCATTGTTGGGGAAAATGGCGCCGGCAAGAGCACCCTGGCCAGACTGGTCACAAGGCTCTATGACGTCAAGTCAGGAACTATCCAAGTAGGAGGAGTGGATATCAGAGAGGTGGCATTGAAAGATCTGCGACGTAGCGTTTGCTACCTGCCCAGAGACCCAGTCTTATTCGAGGGGACGCTCGCATCCAATCTGCGGTTTGTCAGGCCCGGAGCATCTGATCGCGAGTTGCGTGAGGCGATCGCACTGGCCGACCTCGCGGGTATGGTCAGCGCATTTCCAGATGGTTTTCATCAACGACTTGGACCTGACGCCTGTCAGTTGTCAGGAGGCCAGCGACAACGCGTCGCAATTGCACGAGCCCTGCTGCAGAAGCCGCGTATCGTAATTCTCGACGAGGCCACTTCCTGCCTGGACCCGACGACGGAAGCTTTGATTCTTCGCAACATGTCTGAGTATCTTTCCACTTCGACGTTGATCGTTGTCTCACATCGAGCATCCACTCTATTGGGATTCGGCAGAGTGCTCGTTCTTTCCGCCGGCCGGGTCGTAACGGATTCTCGACCCGAAGCAATGGGTTCCAGCTCAGCGGTTATTTGCACATCCCTCATGAAGAGTATTTTGCCAACATAGGTCAAACACAGTGAAGGCGTCGGTCGCAAAGTGTATTCGCTGCTCATTTGTCGATCTTGCGCAGGATTCACGGGATTTCAATTTCAGGTTTGCTGGTAACCACAATGATCGCCAGTTGATTGAAATCTGTGGCTAGAAAGCGTGAGATGCCCCGAACTCTTGAAGTCGCACCAAGTTAGGTTCTTGGTTTTCTTCTAATTAGGCTCATAATAACGACGAAGTGAGGGGGACTGCGGATAAACCGTAGGTCCCCTTTTTTCATTTATCGAGGCGCGCTATGCGAGTACGAAGACTGAAGATTCAGAATTTCAGGGGCGTTGATCAGGGGACCGTCGATTTCCTTGGTCATACTCTGCTAGTCGGCGGAAACAATGTCGGGAAATCGACGGTTTGCGAAGCTCTCGACTTGGTGCTTGGGCCTGAGCGATTGTCTCGCAGACCTGTCATCGATGAGCACGACTTCCATCTGGGACGTTACCTCGATGACCAAGGACTAGCAACAGAACTGCGCATCGAAGCCATACTCGTGGATCTTTCTGAAGAGGCAGCACGGCGATTCACGAGCCATTTGCGACGATGGGACGAAAACAAAGCTTCGTTCTCAGATGAGGCGACCAGTGGACCGGAAAGTGGTGACGAACCCGGAACAGAATGGGCGCTGCCGGTCATTTTCATTGGCAGGTACAATCGCGAAGACGACGACTTCGAGGCAGATACCTTCTTCAGTCATCCTGAACCGGAACCGGAAGAAGAGGAGGATGCGGGAGAGGAAAGTGCTCGTCTCGGGGGAGGGCTCGACAGGTTTGGAACCCGGCACAAGCGACTATGCGGGTACCTCTTCCTTCGTGCTCTCCGTACGGGGTCTAGAGCGCTTACGTTCCAACGAGGGTCCCTTCTAGACACCGTGCTCCGCCTCGGGGCTGGCGGACTCTCAGATATGTGGGAGAACACGTTGAACCGACTCCGTGACTTGGACCCCGCAATCTCTGATCTTCCACAACTCAAACAAATTTCGGCTGAGATCCACGCTCGCATGACGAAGTTTGTGGACTTGGCAGAGGCAGATGAAGCAACGGCGTTCTTTGCATCGGATCTAACACGCGAACATCTTCGCGAAGTAGTCAAGTTCTTCGTGTCGGCAGAACCATGCGCATATATTCTGCCGTTCAACCGTCTGGGGACCGGCTCAGTTAATGTGCTCGTCTTTGCTCTTTTGACATTCATAGCGGAGCTCAAGGAGAAGCAGTCGGTAATCTTCGCGATGGAGGAACCTGAGATTGCCCTTCCGCCTCACACTCAACGCCGGGTAACGAAATTCGTGCTGAGTGAAATGGGCCAAGCGATAGTCACATCACACTCGCCCTACGTCATTGAGCAATTCGAACCACAGCAGATAACCATATTGGCGCGTAGTGGGTCCGGTGAACTCACCGGGACGCCGATAGATCTGAAGGGCATAAAACCGAAGGCCTTCACAAAGGAGAGACGGCAGTTTGCCGAGGCTGTCTTGGCGAAAGCGGTGCTTGTGCTGGAGGGCCACACCGAGGCAGTTGTGTTCCCAGCTGCATCGGCCATACTGGAATCTGTGTCCGGTGGGCAGGGGTACAGTCACCTCGACCAGGCCGGAATCAGCATCTTCAATGCAGGGTCTGACGGATCGGTGCCAAAGTACGGACCGATCTTCAAAGCTCTCGGGAAGCCTGCATTCTGCTTTTACGACAAGCCGAACGTTCCCTTTTCATCTGCTGCCGCGCAACAGTTGGCAACGTATGTTGGTAGTTGGAAATCGCCTGAAAAAACCATCGAGAAACTGCTGGTCACAGAAACGCCAACTGCGGCTCTCCGGCGCTTTTTAGAAGCTGTAAAGAGTCGACCGGATTATCCAAGCGGAGTCGCGAAGGTTTCCGCTGCAACTCCAGACGCAAGCATTGCTGATTTAGCTGAAAAGGTACTTTTGGCACGGAAGGGAGATGCCGGTGGGTACGCGGCGCTCCTTATCGAACAGTGCGCGGTATCTGAACTAGCTCCCACGATCCGTGCTGTACTCGAGAGCATCCAAGCGCAACTTTCGCCTCAACAAGTCGCGCCGGGAGAGGAATCTGAAGCTTGAAATAGACACAAAGCGTAAAGCCATTCTTGACCAGAGCGGTCACTTGCTTGTTTGTGGCGGGCCGGGTTCAGGGAAGACAACTATCGCACTGCTGAAGGCCAGAGTGCGCTGCCGATCCCTGCTACCTGGGCAGAACGTGCTTTTCCTGAGCTTCTCTCGAGCTGCCGTTCGGCAAATCCTGCAACGGTGCAAGTCCGTCCTAACGGCACAGGAGCGCCAGCTAATCGAGGTGAAGACTTACCATGCCTTTTGTCTTGAGATTTTGAGGTCGCATGGAAAACTTATCAGTGGACGGCGATGCACCCTTGTTCTGCCTGCTGACGAACTCGTCGCCAAAGGGGTATTCAAGGGAAACTGGAACGCGGAGTGTAGACGACGCGCCTTGGAAGAGGGGTCCTTTTGCTTCGATATGTTTGCACCTGGAGTGTCGACTCTCCTTGAGAAATCAAACGCCGTTCGGTGTCTCTACGGCGGCAGGTACCCGATGGTCGTAATAGACGAATTTCAGGATACCGACAACGACCAGTGGCGAATTGTTTTCGAGTTGTCGCGGGTGTGCGAAATCTTTTGTCTCGCCGATCCCGACCAGCGGATATTCGAGTATCGCGGCAATGTCGACCCAAAACGAGTTGAGAACCTGAAGAAGCTGGTGCAAGTAACCACGTTTGATCTGGGATCTGATAACCACCGTAGCGCAGACGCCGGAATCCTCGACTTCGCCAATGCGGTACTTTACAATCGCGAGCCCATCCCACAATCGAAGGATGTCAAGATCGCCACCTACTACCCCAACAACCTTGCCACCACCGCTCACGCCGGAGTGGTTTTCACGTTCAGTCAACTAAGAAAGAGAGGCATACCGCGGCCATGCGTAGCGGTCTTGGCTCGAAGCAATTCTCTGATCTCGAATCTGTCCCAGATATTGGGGGAGTCGCACACCTACAACGGTCAGACTCTAAAACCGGTCGAGCATGAAGTGGCGTGGGACGAAAATCTGGCTATTGCATCCGCCGCGATTGTGGGCTCAATCATGGAGTGGCCAATCCTGTCTCAAGACGTCGCTCTAGCTTCCACCCTCGGCCTAATTGTGCAGTACTTCAAGCTCAAGAACGCCGAAAGGCCGACCAAGTCAGCTGTGCAAAGCGTGGCCAGATTTGGTGCCGCAAGAGAGGCAATTCTGTCCGGAAGCCAGCCGCGGATTAAAGCGGCCCAACAACTTCTTGACATGCATCGTTCAGAAATCCAGATCACGGGTGATCCGGTACAAGATTGGAAACGGGCCCGCGCCGTGCTAGAGGAAATCCAGGATCTTAATGAGATCTATCGCGATGCGCGGATGGTGCGTCTGTTGGGGGCTAGGGATGCATTGGCGAAAATGCTGTCGTCGCTCTGGCTGTCGTCTGGATCGTACAGAGGAGCCGCCAAAACTGTAAAGAGAACCCTCGATCAAGAGCGGCTTATAGCGTCAGAGAGAGAACCCCGAGGATGCACGCTGATGAATATGCACAAATCCAAAGGAAAGGAATTCGATGGCGTTGTACTAGTTGAAGGAGCATTTTCCTCCCGTTTCTTCGACACCGAGCGCGAGAAATTCCCATTTGAGCAAAGCCGCCGCCTGTTCAGGGTAGGAGTTACAAGGGCAAGAAGCTTCGTTACGATCGTTCGTCCTTTAAAAGCGTTCCCACTCGTCGGCAGACCTTGACCTGACAGTGCATTCCTGCACCAAATCTAGCCGGTTCCTCGAACAGGAATCCTTTATCTGACGGCGCCGTCTGTGAAACGTACCCTCATCCTCGTTCCCTAGATCGAAAATGCGAACGTATTCGATTTGGATGGAGCCGGATGCACCAGATGCATGTTGTTGAAGCGGCAACGTCGTTCGAAAACTTCTGATTCTTTCCCGAACGAATTCACAAATGAGTGGCGTTTCCACCGCTACAAGTGGCAAGGTGTGCCACACGCGATTCCAACAGTGATTCGTGATTGTGGGGCAACCCTTGTACAGAGTCTCGGATGGAGTTCGAAGTACACACGGTCAGGATGGCGCGATCGTGCTCGACATCCATCAAGGGCAAATGTTCAACCTGAATCCCGTCGGGTCAAGGATTCTGGAACTTCTTGAGAGTGGGTTGACCGAGGCGGACATCGTGAAGACGATTAGCCGAGAGTTCAGCGCAGCTCCGGAAATGGTCGGAAACGACGTGCGCGAATTCATCGGGTCTCTCAAACAACACAAACTGGTCGCCGAGCGGTAGCTGTTACCTGGTCGAAGGGAGAGCAGGAAGTGGTGCCTGTCATAGAGTCCGAGCACGAGAATTACAGAGTCATCGTGCTGAGTCCGGATGGAAAGGACATCCTCGTCGTCCCGGACGGCAACCAGTTCGCTCTTCCTTCGGTAGAGATCCCTCGGTGGCAGCGCGTGGCAGAAAACCTCACTGAGATAGTCAAAGCGGAGTGGGGAGAAGAGGTCGTCTGTCTCTTCGAACTCGATGACTTGCCCCGAAGCAGCGAGGCTGGAATTCACTATCAGGCCGCTGAGCATTGGCGGACGGTTGGCGTTCCGAAGATTCCTGCCAGATGGATTCCAGTTGAAAGCTTATCCAAGGAGTCACTGGCCAGTGCTGATGAATACTTAGCCATTCAGCGAGCGAGAGTGCAATGCAGCGAAGGCGGGAATGCTTCGCCGATAGGCCCGTTTGGCACTCTGGGCTGGTTCAAAGAGCTGCGCACCTGGATCGACGGCGTCCTTGAATCTCTGGGCTTCCACCTCAACGGTAATTTCCGCCAATTGAATGCAAGCCCTACGTTCAGCCTGATTCGCTTCGAGACAGACGGGCCGGCGGTATGGTTCAAAGCTGTAGGTGAGCCGAACCAGAGAGAGTTCCCGATCACCTCTGTGCTTTCCAGACTCTTTCCTGGCCGTGTACCTAGCGTGATGGCAACACGACCAGACTGGAATGCATGGCTCATGCGAGAGGCCGTCGGGTCGCTGCTCTCAGAGGTGCAAGGGGAGGCCCTCTGGGAGAAAGCTGCTGCTGCCTTGGCTCAATTACAGATCGAGTCCATTGGTCATGGTGCTCAGATACTTGGGGCCGGGGCACGCGATGTCGGCGTGACTGCTCTGTCAAAGATGGTCGAGCCGCTCGTCGAGACCATGGCGCGATTGATGGAGCAGCAGACGAAGGTCCCGCCTGAGCCTCTTCATCGGACGCAGTTACGGGTGGTAGGAGACCGTATTCAGACTGCGCTTGAAGCGTTGGAGGTTCTGGGAATTCCTGAGACTCTAGGCCATTTTGATTTAAACCCCGGGAATATCATTGTTTCGCCTGAGCGATGTGTGTTTCTGGATTGGGCAGAAGCCTACATCGGAAGTCCCTTCTTTACGTTTCAATATCTTCTCGAACATCTTCGCCGCACAGTGGGTGTGGACTCGGCACTCGAAAAGAGGCTTGTCTCCACGTACAGCTCACGGTGGGAAGCAGTTGTGTCACGCATTGCCATTGACGATGCTCTAAGCCTTATGCCGCTTCTGGCGGTCTTCGCGTTTGCGGCCGGGAGTGAGATGTGGAGTGACGAAGAGAGGCTACGAGACCCCGCGACTGCCGGTTATTTGCGCAGCCTGGTGCGACGGATGTACCGCGAAGCGAACTCCCTTAGCGAGCGGAGGTCCGTATGCCTGCACTGATGGAACCTCCGCCATTCTCGCCGGTGGAACCGGTGACTGAAGTCCTGCACGGCGTGCCGGTGACTGATCCCTATCGCTGGCTTGAAGATCAGGAGTCTCCTCGTACCCGCGCGTGGATCTCAGAGCAGACGCGGTACGCGCGGTCTTATCTCGATTCCATTCCAGGACGACAACGTATTCGACAGCGAATTCGTGACCTGGTCGACGTCGAGACTTACGATTCACTACATAAAGTCGGCAGCCAATATTTCTTCCGAAAAAGAATCGTAGGACAGGAACAGTTCTGTATTTGCATGCGCGAGGGTGTTGATGGTATTGACGAAGTTCTTGTCGATCCTGCGCTGCGAGGGACAGGACCGCACACCGCGGTCAAGCCGCTTCGCATTTCTCCCGATGGCCAGTTGATGCTTTATGAGGTCAAAGAGGGCGGCGAGCGCACGGGAACCTTTGAGTTGCTGGATATTCGGAGCCGCGCAGTTCTGCCGGATTCGCTTCCGCGAGGCTATCTGCGCGGCTTCGCTTTTGCGCCCGACAATCGAGCTTTCTACTACGTTCACGAAGGGACAGGAGAAAACGAATCAACTAGCCGAGTGGTTTGGGAGCACACGATTGGCGCCGACCCTGCCGAAGATCAAGAGGTCTTTGTCGCTGGCGAAGGTCGGAATCTACGGCTGCACATCATACCGGGAACCGAACATCTTGGGCTTCTCGTAACTCGATTTGAGCCGGCCGTAGTGACCGATTTCTACCTCTGGCGATTCGGGGGCACGGAGCCGGAGAGGATCGTGTGGAACGCACAGTACACCCTTGGCCCGCAACTCTTGGACGACGGCCGCATATTCTCACTTACCGACCGTGACGCTCCGAACTTCAAGATTGTTGAAATCCAAAGATGCCAAGGCTCGGCGCCTGAATTCCGCGACATCATTCCATCGAGTGACGCCGGAATCCAGAATTGGGCCGTGACTGAAGATCGTATTTTTGTCAGCTACGTCCGAAATCTCCAGACTGAAATTGCCGTGTTTGACTTTGCAGGCCAACGGCTCGCTTACGTGCCGGTCGGACGGTGGGAAACGACGCGCTTAATGGGAGCCTCGGAAGATGGCGATCAAGTATTTCTCGAGCGGGAATCCTTCGCGAAGCCAAATGAGTTATGCACCTGTGTGCCTGGGAAGCCGGATGTGAAAGTTTGGGCTAAGAGGAAGATTCCGTTCGATTCGCAACGCGTTCATCACACCCAGGTGTGGTTCCCTGCGAAGGACGGCACGAAGATTCCGATGTTCTTGGTTGGACTCAGTGAGGTTCTCGATGCGGGTTCCCATCCCACCATCATGACTTCGTACGGTGGGTATGGCATCTCCATGACGCCGCAGTTCAGCATTCTTGTGGCTTTCCTGATAGAACGCGGATGCCTTTTTGCTCTTCCGAATATCCGCGGAGGCTCGGAATTCGGCGCGCAGTGGCATCAATGCGCTAAACGCCGAAATCGACAAGTGGCCTTTGATGATTTCTTAAGTGCGGCAGACTGGCTCTTTCAATCTGCGCGCACTGAGCCTCAGAAGCTGGCCATTTTTGGCGGTTCGAACTCGGGCCTGCTGGTTGCCGCAGCAATGACTCAAAGACCGGAGTTATTTCGAGCGGTTCTCTGTCTTGTGCCATTGCTCGACATGTTGCGATACCACCTGTTCGACGATGCACGCATGTGGAGTGAGGAGTTTGGAACCGCCGACGATCGGGCGGATTTTCCGGCCTTATTCAGTTATTCCCCATATCACAACGTGCGAAGCAACCAGGCTTACCCGGCCACAATGATGGTTTCTGGAGATTCAGACCAGAACTGCAATCCGCTGCACGCACGGAAAATGACGGCGATGCTGCAAGCGGCAAACGTATCGCACTCCCCAATACTTCTCGACTACAGCGAGCACCGCGGGCACTCGCCGGTCTTGCCCCTGACTACGAGAGTCGAGGCTTTGACCGACCGGTGCGCATTTCTCTGCAACCAACTGGGACTCACAGGCTCACGGGAGAGATGAAAATGCTGTTCTTACGGGCGTATCTGGCACTCCTATTGTTAGAGATTGATTTGTCGCGCGCTGACTTTTGCAGACTCTACGACCGGGTTCGACGCTGCTCTACTTCTAAGAATCTGCCTCGGCACACAGCACAACAAATCTGCTCAGCGATCGACCGAGCTTGTACCTGGTATCCGAAACGAGTGCTGTGTCTCCAGCGTTCCACCGCTACGGTGCTGCTGTTGAAGAAGCGCGGCATTCCCGCGCAACTTGTGATCGGAGCACAACAGTTTCCGTTCCGCGCCCATGCTTGGGCAGAACTTAATGGCAGTGTGATCAACGACAAACCATACGTGCCTGAGATCTACGCAGTCTTGGACCGTTGCTGACAAAGATCGTCAGCGTCATTTTGCGAGGTGCTACTTGGGAATTCAGTTCGGCACGTGGAACTTCGATGGGCAACCCGTCGCCCCTGATTTGTTAGAGGGGATTTGCGCGATCACTTCAGCCTACGACCCGGGTGTACCGATCATTGAATCACGCGGCAGCCTTGGGGTGCTGCTGCATAGCGACGTAGATGGCGATCGTAATGCCCTACGAGCTGAGTTCCAGCCTCCAAATTCACAAGCAGATGTCGTTGTCGCTTGGGACGGGCGACTCGATAACGCAGAAGAGATGGCATCACAGCTCCATGCAGACCGGCTTGGGCCGCTGGCAGATTCCGACATTGTGAAAAGGGCTTATCAAAGCTGGGGCAGCGGCTGCTTTCGAAAGTTAATTGGCGATTGGGCTGTAGCAATCTGGGACGCAGTTCAGCAGAGGGTCCTCCTGGCACGGGACTTCGCGGGCGTCCGTCAATTGTATTTCTCGCGGCAAACAAAATCTGTGAACTGGTGCACGGTGCTGGATCCGCTCCTTCATCTGCAAAAACACAACTGTCAGTTTCGCGACGAGTACCTGGTTGGATATTTGTCGACACTCCCCCAAAGCAATCTGACACCGTATCTCGGGATCTCTGCCGTTCCTGCCGGATCCTTCGTGGTGGTCGAACCTCGACGAAGTTCTGCTGAGGGGTATTGGAGGTTCAATCCCGCGCAGAGGACGTGGTATACCAACGACGCTGACTACGAAGAACACTTTCGTGTGGTTCTTCGGCAATCCGTGAAGCGGCGGCTTCGATCTTCCGCTCCTGTCTTTGCCGAGCTGAGCGGCGGAATGGATTCGTCCTCCATCGTGTGCATGGCCGATAGTCTCTGTTCTGAGGGCGATGACGGTTCTTCTGAACTTCAAACCATCTCCTACTACGATGAGTCCGAGCCCAATTGGGATGAAGCGCCGTATTTCTCCGTCGTCGAACATCAGCGCGGCCGACAGGGCAAGCACCTGAACCTAGGTTCTGTGCAGGGCTTCCTCATCCAGCCAGACCGGGAGGATTTCTGTCCCTTGCCGGGTCGCGATCGCTTCACCCTGCAGCTTGGAAAACTTATCTCCGATTCCATGCCGGCCGGGCGCCTGTCCGTTCTGCTATCCGGCCTGGGGGGTGATGAATTTCTTGGAGGAGTACCCAATCCTGTTGCTGAACTTCAGGACCTATTCGTTCAGTTGAGATGGCTTTCTCTGCTGAAGTCCGTAATGAGATGGAGCCTGGAAAGAAGGCGCCCCTGGTTCCATCTGTTGTTTGACACCACGGAGGAGTTTCTTCCGCAAGCGGTCCGCAGATTGTACAAACAGCCACGGATCCCGCCCTGGATTTCACATTCAATACGCAAACAATACCAGGAGATCATCGAATGCCAGATGAGCAGGGTCACATTTCACGATGGCTCACCATCCTTTCAAGCCAATGTGAATACCTTTGAGCACATCTCGCGGCAACTCGGTTGCTATGCCCCGACTCGTCATACACGATTCACCTTTACGTATCCGTATCTCGACCGCGATTTGCTGGAGTTTCTTTTTTCCGTTCCCAGATCCCAGATCTTAAGGCCGGGACAACGACGGTCTCTCATGAAGCGTTCTCTCGCCAAGATTTTGCCTGAGCAGATCTTGCAGCGTCGCCGCAAGGCTTATGTGAGCCGCAGCCCAATCAAGGCAATGCAGGAGCTTTGGCCCGTGACCCAAGGCATGTTTCGACCAAGCCTTTGTGGCATGCGCGGGATCATCGACGATGCGGCGTTCGTCGCCGCGATGGAGCGTGCGTTTTTTGGAGACACCGACTGGCTGTCCGGCCTCATCGCCACGGTGAAACTCGAACAGTGGCTCCGCGCTATGCCCGAAACAAACGGAAGATCCGGCCGGAAGACGGCTACACCCATTCCGCGGCCGGGCTTTGCAGTTAACCCTGGGAACGTACAGAGGGAACCAACGACCTCACTCAGCTGAGTAGACACCAAATCATAGAAAGGAGGTACACCCATGAAATACAGCAAACCG
>DAIDGW010000016.1 GCA_027452245.1 Acidobacteriaceae bacterium | reverse complement strand
TGTCAGAGAATGATGGATCTCGGTTATGTTGCAGGAAACCGCGTAAACCTATACGGCGAACATTTTCAGATAGTCTCGGATCCGTTTGTCGATGGGAATTGGGTAGCAGTTCGTGTCAGGAGCGAGAATGATCCGACGATACAGACGATTCGGCTCCCAGTTCGAGTTCTTTTGGGGCTGGCAAATTTGATGTCAAAACACGAGAGTTGATTCGGGCTCTATAACCCTTGAAATGAGGTCACTATGACGGTCATGACACGTATTTCGCTCTGTTTTTTGGCGACCTTCCTTGTCTTCTGCCAAGTACCGCTGTCTGCACAACGATCAGAGCAACAGGATAACCTCTGGGCATGCAAGAGCGGGTTGGACTCCTGCGACCGTTCTGCTCTAACCGCCGCGGAATCCCATGACATCGCCGTCAGTACTCATAAGCGCAATCTTGCGGATTGCAGATCTGGCGAAAGTTCGTGTGATCGAACCCAACTTACCCAACTCGAAATCATCGCGATGGCCGTCGCTGGGCACCAGACGAACGTTTCAAATTGCCTGGACGGTATCGGACCGTGCGATCATTCCGCGCTTACCAGTCGGGAATCTCGTTCAGTTGCACGCGCGGAGCACCAGCAGAATATCGCCCGCTGCAGAGATGGCAGGCAACCTTGTGACACTTCCACGCTGAGCAAGCAGGAAATGAGCGAACTAGCGATTGCCATTCACGAGCGCAATGTCTCGAATTGCACTGACTTAATAGGTCCATGCGATGATTCGATGCTGACTCGAGCTGAAGCACAGGCAATAGCTGCCGTTGTTCGCGTCCGCAATCTATCGAACTGCTCGGAGGATTCGGGCCGGTGCGAGCGATCCCAATTGAGCCCCGCGGAAGCGCGCGCTGTGGTGCGTGCCGAGCAGCAGCGCAACAGCTCCGCGTGCGCGGATGGCGCGGACACTTGTGATGTCTCCCGATTGACGGCATCCGAGGTCACCGCAATAGAAGCCAGGGAACACCGCCGCAACTTGAAAGCCTGCCAAACGGGCTACGGGTATTGCGATCTATCTCGGCTTACGAAGGAGGAAGCACGCACCATTGCCGCGGAACAACCTCCGGCTTCCCGGTAACACCATTCTACACCCCATCCTGCTCAGTGTTGGTGTGCCCTGCCGGGAGCTTGCAGAACCGATGCCATAGAGCTTGCGGCGCCGATGTGCCAAGCCGCAGCTCATCGGCGTGCACAATCCCTCTTTCAATGGGCATTATCGCCGGCGAGCGAAGCCTCTAGCTGAACCTGACGCGGCTGCAGGGTGACAGTCGCGATGTGAACTCCGAGGAACTTCGCTACCTGAACAGAATCAAGTTCAGCGGCATTGAACCGCCTGGAGATTCCGCTGAGTGCGTGGGACAAGGCGTGGTCAGTCGCGCTTTGCCGGGTTATGCCAAAGCCTCTCCGCGTACAGGGATCCTGGAGCCACATAAAGTGCCATCCGGCCTGACGAATCATAGTGTCGAATTCGAACGCGGGAAGATCCGCCACCATCGTCCAACCGTTTCCGATTGGCTCCTGTAGCGGACCCAGCCGGTTTGGAAGGACGCATCCTTTGCGCAGAAAAACGGAATGCGGAGTCACGGTCGTTCGCTTTTCGAAACTGCAACCGCAGCCACAGGCGTCAAATCAGGCTCAGTCACAATCGGAGGAACAAGCGGCACGGCGATGCCCGGCTGCGGGAGCGGTTGTTCAGTCACATCTCCGGTAACGGGGTCTGCGAGGCCGGATTGCTCTCCAGAGAACCCCGTTGCATCTGGTTGGCTTGCGCGGGGTGCCAGGTGGATTCCTCTGCGATAGCGGGAGGAGAGATGGTTCTTAACGTCGCTTTTCTTGATGAGACTCATGACAGCTCCAGCACTGCGGTTGCGATGCATGAACGGTGCTCGTCCGAAGCGGAGCGTGGAGTGCCTAAGGCGAGAAGGCCAATGCTACTGGTTTGAGCATACGCCCTAATCTGTTCGCGTGCCGGCTATTGACGTAGAAGGCGGATCTTCCTCAAATCGCATCTTGGCCACGAAGGACGGGAACGCGCCATGGTTCTGATCAATGCCATCGCCAGCGACAAGCCCGAATCTGACCCGTCCGCGCATCAGCTACTCCTTGGGCAAGGTGTGGAGAACCAGATGGAAAAGCATGGTCTGAGGTCACTCGCGTCGCATCTGATTGTATTTGCGAAGCCAAACCCGTGCCCCCGCTGATGTCCCACCGCGTGGTGTGATAGACAATCGAGTCGTTTCGTCCGCGCATGACCAGAAGCATCATGCGGCCAATCGGGTCGAGGTTTGGCACCGGCTGCCCCTCGCACCTACGGAATAGAGCCGTAGTTTTCTCCTCGGGTGGTTTCGACGGATCCGACATAGACTTTAATACTTTAATTTTCCCGAGCAGCGGTGATCTTGCGCACGACAATCCCCTTACAGTGGCCGAAGAAGCGCACGAGACTACGCATGCTTTGACTCGTTGTGCCAGGATCGTGATGAGAGCTCACGGCGCTACGCATTTTGCTGCGCTATTCAACGGTGGCATCATCTACAAGTTCCTGCCCTATGGTGCCTGACCCGCTTATTACACTTTCTCCGGCGGTTTTGGCCGGCTCGGACTTGGCATTCGCGGCAAATTGTGCATCCGACATCAGCATTCAGGCAATCGGACAATTGAACAAGGAGTATCCTGATTGGCTGACGGAATCCCAGGCATGGTGACTTAGCTGGGGAGGTGTGCAATGTGGATTTTCTCCATTTACGGCTTCTACTCAATTGCCTGTGCCACAAACAAAGACGGGACCCTGGATCCCGCCGTGGTCATGGTGCGTGCAAGGTGCAAAGATCATCTCCAAAACCTGCAGAAACGGTGCCCAGAGCTTGCCAGTTCGAAGATCCTTTCCCCTCCGAATAGAGATTATGGTTACCGGCTGATCATACCGAAGGCCATCTGGGTCGCGGCCCTTCAGGAACTGGCTGAAGAGCAGACGTGGGGCAACTTCAAGAATGAAGTTGCTCGACGCATGGGCAGCGACGGGGCCGACTACACCGATGCGCTCCATGATGTGTGGCGTACCATGTATCGCTTGCAGGAATCGGAAACGCGGCAAGGATGGTCCTAGAATTAACGTCGAAACCAGTGTTGGATGAAGGTAGTCCAGGCCGCCGCCTCGCCTTCGGGGAAGAACTCAACGAACGCTTGCTTCTGGTATCCCGCCGCTTCGACACAGAGCGCATCTTCGCCAAAGGGCCTCGGCAGGCACACGGTCGCGACCTCAACATATCAAAGAGCCGGCCTGCTTTGAGGGAAGGAGTATTGAACAAGACGAGTCCTCAAATTGCAGCAAGCGAATCGAGCAGCAGGCTGGGGAGGAAAGAGATGCGACTCTATCTCGTTAATCCGGACAATCCGGTCGTCAGTCTGAACAAAGTCCATTGGAACCGGCTGAACAAGTATCGAGTCTGGAAGCCGCTCGGGCTGCTGGTGGTCGCAGGACTGACGCCGCCGGACTGGGAGGTGACACTGATCGACGAGAACCTGGGCCACCCCGATTACGGGCGTCTGCCCAGACCCGATCTCGTCGGTATAACGGCCTTCACTTCGCAAGCACCGCGGGCCTACGAAGTGGCAGCCCTTTACCGCGCGGCGGGAGTGCCCGTGGTGATGGGAGGCATTCATGCCACATTCTGTCGCCAAGAGGCCCTGGAGCATGTGGATGCGGTGGTCACGGGCGAGGCGGAATCGGTATGGGGGCAGGTTCTAGCGGATACGCACGACCATACCCTGCGCAGGATGTATGAAGGTGGCATCAGCACCACGGCAATCCCGCCGGCTCGCCACGACCTGCTCCGCGGACGGTATTACCTCGGCTCGGTGCAAACCACGCGTGGTTGTCCGTTGAATTGCATCTTCTGCAGCGTTACCGCATTCAATGGAGGCACCTACCGTCGCCGGCCCGTCGATGATGTCATTCGAGAGTTGCGACTGATAAGGGAAAAAGTCATCCTGTTTGTAGACGACAACCTCATTGGCACACGCGAGGACCATCTCGCCTACTCCAAGGATCTCTTCCGGGCGATGATTCAAGAGGGGCTGACCCGGCCTTGGATCTGCCAGGCGACCATGAACTTCGCCGACGATGACGAACTGCTGGAACTGGCCGCGCAGGCAGGATGCCGAGGCGTGTTCATCGGGTTCGAGTCCCCCACCGTGGAAGGCTTGATGGCCTTAGGCAAAAAGTTCAACCTCCAGAAGGGGAGAGAGTTCCGCGAGTCGGTCCGGCGGATTCAACAGCACGGCATATGCGTGGTTGGCTCTTTCATCATAGGCATCGACACGGATCAGCGAGGGATTGGCGAGACCATCGCTCGCGCGGCCAAGGAATACGGCGTCGACGCCGCCAATCTTCTGATCCTTACTCCGCTTCCCGGAACCAAGCTCTACGCTCAAATGGAACGCGAAGGCAGGATCCGGTCGAATGATTACCCACAGGATTGGCAGTACTACACACTGACCTATCCAGTGGCCAGCTACACGCACCTTAGCTGGGCCGAACTGGTGGAGGAGGTAAACCAGTTCAACGGCCGGTTTTACTCGTATGCGCAGATTCTCCGGCGGATGCTGCATCTCGCCAGCAAAACGCACAGTCCCAGAACGTTATCGGTCGTCCTGATTGCCAACCTGAGCTACCGATTTAACCACTTTCTTGACAGGCGTGTTTATGCCAGCCGGTTTTGATCTCGCATGAAACAGTAGATTACCGGCACGTCACCCGTACTAGGCGTATGCTCGAGGAATAGGACCTTTCCACCTCTCGCCTTCGGCATCCCGGGTTTGCCCCAGACGTCAAAGTTCAAGGAACGATCCGAGCGACTGGAGTTGCGATGAGCCTCCTCCTTAAGAAATGCGATACCGGCAATCGTTTATCTTCAAGTTCCAGGAAAGGCCGAAATTCGTCCTGGAAAGTTGGACAAGCTCCGATAGCCAAATGTTCGGAGATCTTGCCTAATGGGCCTCAGGCAACCAGGTTGAGCTTTCTTGAAGACTTTGCTCTCGAGCATTCTCTCCACGGCCAGCGCATTACAGCTATCGACATTGCAGGCATTTTCTGAACAGTTGCCGCTGGGCTAACACGGTCGGATTGCGGGAAAAGGGCGAGGTAAATCAGTCTCTCCTATACGAATCGATCTAACCGTGCCCGCAGGCATGCGGATCCTCCCTGCAGGCTAGTTTTGATGAATGTTCTGACGGACCGGAGCATGACTCATGACATCGAGACAGGAATTCTCTCCGTTATGCGATTTACACCACGTACCGATGCGGCGTGTGATGCTCGAGGAAGACTCGGAACAAGTCCGCTCCTATCATGCATGTGAGCGGCGCGATTGCACTCGAGCGTTCCGCGACTCCAATGGTTATTCGGATCGGATCGAAGGCGAGTTTGATGACTCGCGCGCTTCTGTTCGAATATGTCCCCGATGCGGAGCCGTTCTTTATCTCGCGGAGGTTGATCATTCCCAGAAGATCGAAATCTGGGAATGTCCTCAGAAGCATTGCGACTTTTCAGAAGAGCGTGCATCTCCCTCTGCGCAATAAACTGACCCCGTCTAGCAACCCGCTCAAAGAATGCAGGCTCATGGTTCGTCGTCCCCGGTCGAGCCCGCGCAAAGGGGGCCCACGGTGAGTGACAGAATCGTAGCGTTCGTCCTTGCCGGAGGAGAAGGCCCCTAGCGACAAACAAAAACGACAGACGACAACGACTAACAAAAACGACAATCAGGACCGGGAATTTGGTTGTCGTCGATGGGAACGTTAGCTTGACGCCAGACAACGTGTCGAGTAAGTGGGAGACTGGTGCTCTCGCACCTCACAGATTAGGGAGCCATGCGCCGGGAGCACACAACGATTCCGCTCTCGGATACGTGGTACCGATGACGATCCTGTTCCGCGTCATAGCCGATGTGCTGTCCGTCTGAAATGATGACGCCTTCGTCGAGAATCGCCCTGCGAATTCTGCACCCTGCTCCGATGACGCAGTTGTCGAGAACGATAGAATCCTCTACGAGGCTGTCGCCTGTTATCCTGACTCCCCGGCCGACCACCGAGCCACGCACAGTGCCTCCGGAGAAGATGCACCCTCCGGAGACAATGGATCCTACGGCAGAGCCCGCGTTCCCGTGCTTGTCGTAGCAGAACTTCGCGCAGGGATCGGCATAGCTGGCTGTGTGAATCGGCCAAAGGGGGTTATAGAGGTTGAGGGAGGGAACCAACCCGCAAAGGTCCATCTGGGCCTCATAGTAGGCATCGAGTGTTCCCAAGTCGCGCCAGTAGAGCGCCGCTCCACCCGTTTCACCGGGGAGGATGTTGGATTGGAAGTCATAGGCGTACATTGCGGCTCGGCCGAGCATCGAGGGCAGGATGTCGTAGCCGAAATCGCGGCGGCTCCCGGAGCGGAGCGCATCGGCGTGCAACTCTTTCTGTAGCGCCCGGCCTGAGAAGAGATAGTTTCCCATGGATGCATAGACTTGGCCTTCTTTTCCAGGAATCGTTGGCGCGTGGTTGTCCTTCTCATAGAAACCATGCACGGCACCATCGGCTCGGGCCTCGAGGACTCCGAACTCGGTGGACAAGTGAGCAGAGACGGGGATCGCAGCCACCGTGACATCGGCATTTCTATCGTGATGAAATTCCACCATGCGCGCGATGTTCATACGGTAAACGTGATCAGCCCCGAAGACGGCCACTGTGCATTCGCCGAGGTCATCGATCAGGTCAAGATTCTGGAATACCGCGTCCGCCGTCCCGCGGTACCAACCCTTTTCCCCAGCTTGCCCTTCGGCCGCCGTCGGAATGATGAATTGGCTCTTCAGGAGCCCGCTGAGTTGCCAACCGTCGCGCAAGTGTTTCAACAAGGACTGGCTTCTGTACTGAACCACGACATAGATGGAGAAGATCCCGGAGTTGATCAAATTGCTCAGGACGAAGTCCACGATGCAGTACTTTCCGCCGAATGGCACGGCGGGTTTGGCACGGTCCCTTGTAAGCGGGAGCAAGCGATTGCCCTTCCCACCTGCAAGCACAAATGCTACGACTTTGTCAGACATCGTCTGCTCCTTCGCGTGGGGCAGGCCGGAAGCGACAAAGCCAGTCAATCACCGCAGCATATAGCTTTCCCTTCGGCCATTTCTCGTTGAACCCTGGGGCTCGGTCGGCCCAGCTATGCCTATCGGATGTGCCCGATCTCTCGTTTGTGATTGGCTGGCCCTGAGTCCGGAAGCCCAACAAGACCGATAGGCGAATGGATATGGCGGGTGCAAGCGATTCGGGAGATGGTTCTCTCAGCCGACGTAGGGTCGTCTGGCCTGCCGCCAGGGTTCTTCTAACTCATTCTGAAAACCTTCGCCGAAACACAGGGATGCGCTTCGAGGTGGGCGATGCGATTCTCCGATTGCCCTAGCTGCCATAGTCGTCTGGCGCCATATTCTGGGTGCGCCCTCGTTCATGTGGAGCAGGCACGACTCTTCCCTCGAGGAAACGCGCACCGCGTAGAGGCTGATCTGGCCGGACTGGGCCTATCTGCGGTGAATTCGGCAAGTAAGTGCACATCCTAGTGCGCGGTGAGTTCTCTGGAATCCGCAGTTCATCGCGGCTCTGCGCGATGAGTGGGGCAATGGGGAGACGGGTGCTGATGAGGGGACAAATCATCGGTTTACCATCTTGTCCACAGTGTGTGCGCTTCGTACGACTTTGGCGATGTCTTCAGAACCGAGAATTTCGGTCGGCGATTGCTGGTCCGGATCGGGCACTGGCCCGACAGGAATCGCGTCAGGACGAGTTTTCGAGAGGGACCGCGGCTTGCGCGCCAGGTGCCTGGCTACATCGGTTCGTCTGGGAAAAGTCATCATTGCTCCTCAGAGGTGTCGCGTACGTGAAGGACGCTCGTCTGGAGCAGAGTGCTTCGGCTGGAGGCGAGATGAAGCTGATCTGAGTCTACGCTAGTTCCGGTCCTTGTGCGGGTGGGTCTCAGAATTAGGGGGTCCGGAATTTCCGGGTTCAAGACGCATCTGAAACGCGGGCGCAAAAGGCGCAATCGACCGCAGGTGGATGACTTCTGAATTTGGGGGAAGCCCGGTGTTCAGATCTTGCAACAATCAGAGGCACGATCCGACTCTACGAATCCGTGACATCTGCTCTATGATGTACTGTCCGCTCCGTCGAAGATCGCAGTTCAAATGCCGACCCGCGCTTGTGCAAAATCGATTTGCACGGTTGTGGCTGACGCTGGCCGCAGGGGGAGCGAGACGCGGAACGCCGTTCCGCTCCTGCCAACACGCGTGCTAGTCCTACTTCTGATCCTGCCGCCATGGAGCTCGACGATCGCTTTGGTGATCGCCAGCCCCAACCCGGTCCCACCTTCCTTTTTCGTACTGAAGAAGGGTTCGAACATCCTGAGCTGGATTGCAGCGGGAATTCCGTGTCCGTTATCGGCAAAAAGGATATGCGCTTCACCATCGGCGCACCGGACACGAATCTGCAGGATGCCTTGCGGAGCTAGCGCGTCCACCGAGTTGGCAATCAGATTCGAAAACACTTGAAGCATTGCTCCCGGATTGCACTCCACAATGAGACCGTCGGGCAGCTTCTTCAGCAGCCGGATCTGCTTGGCAGCAATCTTCTTATGATGAATGCGGAGGGCTGCTTCTGCCAGAGGCGCGATCCGGACCGGTTCCACCGTCTCCTGAGAGTGGTAGAAACTAAGCGTCTGACGGGATATCGCCGTGAGTATATACAGCTGCTCCTCGATGAGGCCGGAGAAATTCCGCACCTGCTCGCCATCGTCGGAATTCGCTCGAACAAGATAATTTAGGTTTGAAATGGCTTCGAGAGGGCCATTGACCTCATGCATCGTGGCCGCGGCGAATTGGCCTGCCAAAGCGACCGCCTGGCTCTCACGCAAAGCATCTTCCAATTGCTTGATTCTTTCGGTAGTGGTGACTGGCTTTTCCATGACGCAACTCCAAGCTACTGGAGAGGATGCCATCTTTGAGGCATCGCGTGCGTGGAGGGAAGTTCCTCCTCGGGCCAGTGGCGGGTCTTCACCGATAGGTGCGGAACGACCGTGCAAGCAGCCGCAATGTTCGGTATTTAAGCACTTGGATTCCGTTGAGTGCAAATAAGATGTCACGTGGCTGATTGTCGGCGGCGTATTGCTTTCCTTCAACGTGGGGCGCAAAAGCTCTTTCATCTAGTGCCGATGAAGAACGCACGGTGCCAAGGGGTAATGATCACGGTCTTGTGCCGTTTAAGTGCGCACTCCGGTGTTCGACCATATGCGATGTTTCGCTATCGCGATGGCGAGTGTCATTCCATTCTGCGGGTAGCATCCGATCTTCGCTCAGAGGATCAAATCTGATTCAGGACCGCTTGGAGGCTCGGCCGGCTCGCGGGCGCCTCGAGCCTCGATTCGTGAAGAGGTATATATTCAAAGAACGCTCCCGGACGCTCGGGAACAGGAATCGAGGCCCTTAGTGGCCGTAAGATCACCTTCCACTACATTTCTGCATGCTTACCGCTCGGACGGCACAATTTCCTCCATTTGCCGCCGTTGTCACCATTGCAAGCAGCTCCCGGGCATTCTTCTCTCCCGACGAATTGAAGGACTGGGAAGGTTGAGAATTCCGTTCAGGTTTCAGTCTTTCTTTGCCTGTTGATTTCGTCGCGTGACCGGCAAGGTCACGACTGTCAGAGGAGGCCCTGGCAACACGGAAGAGGTGTCTCGGTCGCCAACTGACCCAAATCGGAGCCACCAACGAATCCTCTGCCAAACTCGTCAAGTGATCTGATGCCGGCTGCGGATTCAAGTGCCTGAACGTTGGCTTTACAGGGCCACAATGGAATCGGCAACTACGATTCACCGTCTTCTAATCAACCTTGGCGGCACACCTTTCGGCGAGCTCATTCCTAGGTGTGCGTAGCTGGTTTAATCCACTAGGAATAAGACGTTCCCTTCTGCCGTTTCCTTTCTATCGGAGGCTCATGAAGAAAACTGAAGTGCTGCATGCATGGGCCAGAATTCTGGCTGGTCGAGCTCCTTCTCTTTCGATCGAGATTACGAAGGAGTGTCCCTTGCGCTGCCCCGGATGCTACGCAT
>DAIDGW010000015.1 GCA_027452245.1 Acidobacteriaceae bacterium | reverse complement strand
ATTCTTTCACCGGGCAATCCGAATTCGAAGAACTACGGCGTCATTCAACAGACGGTAGGCAGCAACCGCTTCCTGCAACTCTCGATGCACTTCGCGTTCTGAGCACGATATGCGAATTTGAGGTTGCAATTTGCGACCGTCAAGGACGGGTGACCGGCAGAGGCTGGTCACCTTTTTTCTTTGTGCTGCACAGAATCGGCTTGCCCAGGGCTGACGAATCCCAAGGAGACATGTATTGCAATTCGGCGATTCACCCTAAGGAATCGACTGGATACCATGGATCAGCAATATGGCATCTCATTAAGCGGTTGACGGCGGATATGAAGAATCGGAGCGATTCAACTGGTCTCGAGGTCCGGTGCCTGTGCGAGCAGATCGCGGCGGAAAGAAATCCGGAGCGCCTGGCGGAGCTTCTGCACATTCTGCGAGTGACCGTGGATTCAGAGCAGGATGAAATGCGGCTGCGATTGCACTACATCGTGAAGAAATTCCGGCGGCAGATGGAACTACTGCAAAACATGTCGTAGGGCTGTTTCAGTTTGTTTTCCGCGCCTTTGAAATCCGCTCGTCAATCGGCTTGCGTCCGGCAAAACCTTCGTCCACCCCATGCCAGTGGGTAATGGCCTTTTCCCCGAGTCTCCAGCAAAGAAGAATGGTTCGTCCTTCGAATTCGCAGGGAAAATCCAGCAGGCCGATGCTGAGGTCTTTCACCTGAACGCCGGTGGAGTCGATTTCCGCGATGGCATCGTGAACGCGCTGCTCGGCGCGCACGCGCTCGCCTTTTTTTCGGGCAATGGAGACGACGTCGAGACGAGTTCCGCCGTTGAGGAAGACGCGGTGCGCAACCGCCTGCATTTCATCATCGAAAGCTTCGATTACCTTTTTATTGGCGATCGCGGTGCGCAGCAGGGACTCCAGCACGGGCAGCAGCGATTGAGCTTCGTCGAGAGTGAAGGTACGGTCTGACATGTTGGCTGAGTAGTATTTTATCGCACTGGAGTATGGTTCCAGCCGGAGCCCTCTAATTGAAGCCGGGCGGACGCTCGCCAACGACGTTGAATGTGCTCTCAAGAGCCAATCCGGCGCGGGCAAGCGTCCCTTCATCGAAAAGGCGGCCGATCAGGGTGATGCCATGGGGAACGCGGCGGGGAGTAGAGAACACCGGCAGGGGATGGTTTGGATCGGGCGCCCAATCGCTACGGGCTTTCGAAACCTCGACGAACCCGGCGCGCATGGTGAGCGAAGGGTGTCCAGTAAAGTTGGTGATGGTCAGCATCTCGTCACGCAGCGAGGGCACGAGAAGCAAGTCCACCTGAGAAAAGACGCGCGACATTTCCTGCGCGATCTTGCGGCGCATGCGGTCGGCCTGCACGAAATCGACAGCCGAAAGGAAACGGGCTTCGCGGAAAATATTTGGCCACGCATCGGGCACTTGGGCTTTTAATTCGTCGAGCCCGCCGCTGAGGGTGAGTTCTTCGAATGCGGCTGCGCCTTCCGCAAACAGGATCAGATTCAAAGAATCGTAAGGCCAGTTGGGAATTTCGACCTCGACGGGAATCATACCGACCTTGCGGACAGCATCAAGCGCAGCACGATCCACTTCGGTGGCGGGACGTTCATTCATCCAGCCGGGAAAATATCCGACACGAAGGCCCTGCACACCGGCATTCGCGTTGAAATCGAGGCGACTGGGGATGCTGGCTACATCTCCGGGATCGGGGCCGGAGATGGCGTGCAATACGAGCATTGCATCTTCGACAGAGCGAGTCATGGGACCAAGCTTGTCGAGGGACCAGCACAAAGTCATAGCGCCGGTGCGAGGCACACGACCGTAAGTCGGACGCAATCCGGTCACACCGCAACGCATCGAAGGACTCACGATGCTGCCGCCGGTTTCACTGCCAATGGCAAATCCGACAAGGCCAGCAGCAGTACTGGCTCCGGGACCTGCGCTCGACCCGGAGGCGCCTTCCTGCAACAGCCAGGGGTTCATCGTCTGTCCGCCGAACCAGATATCGTTCAAGGCAAGCGCTCCCAGACTCAATTTGGCGACCAGCACGGCACCGGCATCGTGCAATCGCTTCACGACCACGGCATTGGCGGAGGGGATGCGATTGCGAAATGGTTCGGCACCGTAAGTGGTGGGAATTCCGGCGGTATCGAGAAGATCTTTTGCGCCCCAGGGAATACCGTGCAGAGGCCCGCGATATTTTCCGGCGGCAATTTCCTGATCGGCCTTGCGGGCCTGTTGCAAGGCGAGATCGGTGGTAAGAGTGATTACGCAGCGAAGCTCGGGATCGAACTTTTGCAAGCGGGAAAGATAGATGCGAGTGAGGCGCTCGGAGGTGAGCGTCCGTTGCTGGATCCAGCGGGAGAGCTGGGTCACGGTCGCGAATGCGATGGAGGCATCATCAGCAGGCAGTGGGCCGGGATTGGATTGGCTGCGGATAAACTCGTCACGCGCGGGGAGGGCTGGCAGACCGGGGAGCATGGGATCCCAAACGGTGGCCGGAGCGAGAGAAGACTCCAGAGCCAATTTGCGCGGACCGGTGCGGCGCTCATAGAGAGGCGCCATCATTTTTCGCCAGGAATTGGCGGCCATCTCGCGTTGGCTGGCGGTCATCTGGAACTGCACCAATTTCTCGGCTTCCACAAATGTGTTAGGGGAAACTTCAGGACCGACGGACTGCGCGGTGCCATAAGTGGGCGGCGCCCCCGGCGGAAGATTGCCGGCAGTCTGCGGTTTGCGGTGCACTGCGGCAGCGGCGCCAATAGCGGTCATAGAGGAGAGGGCAAGAAATTCGCGGCGGGATTTCGACATGCAGGAATTGTAGCTTGCGGCGGGTTCGAGAGCGCAGGGCGGATTTCAATGTTGCGATTTCAGCGAATCCGTCCGTGGGAAGGATCGGGAGTGGTGGCACTGTCGAGGTCGACCATGATTCCGCGAGCGGCACCGGTTCCCGGAGGATAGCAATTCTCGTCGCGGCTGTAGTTCGTGCAGCGAGCGGCGTCATCGGTATCACGGGGCGATTGCGCGAATTGCCAGACTTCGGCGAAGCGAATGCCACTGGCCGCCGGATCGAGCGCATGAGCAGTCGTGCAGCCCGGCGATGGAGGGCAGCTGTCGTTGATCGCCCAAAAAGTAATCTGGCGTCCGGCGGCGGACGAGCGAATGTCTTCGGCGGTGATCACGTTGTTATCGTCGGGATTTGGAATGGCGGAGCAGTAGATTCCGGCGCGAAATCCCGCGGCAGTAACGGTATCGACCCAGGCGTAGATGTAGGCCTTCTGCTCGGGAAGCATGCGTCCGCCCTGTTCCTGATCGAGGAAGATGATCGCGTGGCGTGGGAATCCTTCGCGCACCGCAGAAGAAGCGGCGGCGCGTCCGTCCAACTGGCCCAGATGCGTAGCGTGCGGAACGGACTTCAGTTCAGCGTAAAGGCGGCCGTTGAAGAGGATGAGGAATCCAAATCCAGCAGCCTGCACGGCAGCGCGATGACCGGTCCATGAATTTCTGGAAGTTCCGGGAGGATTATTGAGCCAATAACCGGTATAGGCAAAGGTCTGACGCAGGGAGGAGAGATTGGCGTTCCCGGGATACTCGTTGCGATCAAAACCGAGATAGGCGGGCGCTTGCGCCTGCAGCGTGGCGGATGAGATGACAAGCAGCGCGGCGAGGCGGGCAAGAGACATAAATCTATCGTAAACCGAGTGGCAGCACTCGTGAGAGCGCGATTTGCCAACGGCTTCTTGAGGGGGCGAGTTGTCGCTCTTTTCCCTTTTTCTCCTGTTCAATCGTTCCGCCTAGGTTTGGTGACGCAATCCATTTTCAGCCGTCTGACACTTAGGTGTACTGTGGTGTACAGTGTCTCGGACTGGGGAGAAAAGCCTAATGCCACATCGGACTTTTAGTCATCGCCTCTTTGCGTCATTTCTAGTCTGTATCGTTTTCGGACTAACCGGCTTGAGTTTCGGCCAGAAGGTTGCGGGACCGCAACCGGTGCCGCTGCCGCCGCCGGTTCCCGCCCCGCTGGATGAAGCTTATCCGGGAACAATCGCATTGAACGTCGATTTGACCAACGTCAATGATCGAATCGTAAATGTGCGGGAGACCGTGCCCGTGAAGTCGGGGGATATGATCCTGCTCTATCCGCAGTGGCTGCCGGGAAATCATGCGCCATCGAATGCCGTGCAAGACATGGCCGGTCTGGTTATCACAGCCAATGGCAATCGCATTCCATGGGTACGCGATCGCGTGAACATGTGGGCTTTTCACGTCGATGTTCCCAATGGAGTTTCGACACTCGACCTCAGCTTCCAATATCTGGCGCCAGTAAAACCGCAGCAAGGACGTATTTCGACAAAGATTGCGGACCTCACGTGGAACAGCGTGCTGATGTACCCCGCGGGACATTTCTCAAGGCAAATTCAATTTGCGCCGGAGTTGCGGCTGCCCGAAGGCTGGAAGTTTGCGACGGCCCTGGAGATGAAATCGCAGAGCGGCAACAGTGTCCAGTTCAAAGATACGTCATTAAACACTTTGATCGATTCGCCGCTCTACGCCGGACTCAATTACAAGCGCGTCGATCTCTCGACCGGACCTGATAATCCGGTGTACCTCGACGTCTTCGCCGATAAGCCCGAACAACTGGAGATCACTCCCGACGAACTGCAATATCACAAGAACCTGGTGATTCAGGCACAGAAACTTTTCGCTTCACATCACTATGGTCATTACGATTTCCTGTTTTCACTGAGCGACACGGTTGGCGGCAAAGGATTGGAACATCATCAGTCCAGCGAGGATGGAACGCGGGCAAACTACTTTACTGATTGGGCGGCCGGGGTTGCCGGCCGCGCGCTGTTGCCGCACGAGTACACGCATTCATGGAACGGAAAATTTCGCCGTCCCGCGGATCTCTGGACGCCGAATTTCAACGTTCCCATGCAGAACGATCTGCTTTGGGTCTACGAAGGATTGACGGATTACTACGGAAACGTGCTGACGGCGCGGTCGGGAATGCGAACGCTGGATCAGGCGCATGACGTGATCGCGGAAATCGCCGCAAATTTTGAAGCCAGTCCGGGACGGAAGTGGCGGTCACTGGATGACACAACCAATCAGCCCATCATTTCCGCACATTTTATGATGCCGGAAGACTGGCCAAGCTGGCAGCGTTCGTACGATTACTATCCGGAATCAGACTTGGTGTGGCTGGACGCCGATACGAAAATCCGCGAACTGAGCGGCGGCAAGAAATCGCTCGACGATTTTGCCCGGCAATTTTACGGAATCGATAACGGCAGCTATGTCACGGTGACGTACACGCTCGACGACTTAGTCAAGGCTTTGAATGCGGTCGAACCGAACGATTGGGCGGGATTCTTTCGCACTCGCGTGTATCAAGCAGAGCCAGAAGTTCCCGAGGATGGCATCAAGCGAGGCGGCTATCGTCTGGTTTACAACGATACGGAATCAGGATGGATGAAGCACATGGATCATTCGCGCGGAACGAGCTTTGCAACGTCCATCGGATTTACAGTGAGAGGCGGCGGGCCAAATAGTGAAGGCGGAGCGTCCGGCACGATCTCCAACGTTATCTGGAAAGGTCCGGCATTCAAGGCGGGCGTGACGCCCGAGATGCAGTTGATGGCAGTCAATGGTGAGGCGTTCAGCATCGCGACTCTACGCCAAGCCATTCTCGACAGTGAAAAGAGTAGCGCGCCTATCAAACTTGTGTTGAAGCGGGACAAGAAGTTCATTACGGTGGACGTGGATTATCACGCCGGGCTTCGTTATCCGCACCTGGAACGGGTCGAGTCAGCTCCCAACTTGCTGGATGAAGTGCTGGCACCGGTAAAGTAGCCCGAAAAGGCATAAGAACGAACATGGATGAGGACAAGATCGAGCTTACGTGCGAGGGCTGCGGCCAAACCTTCGTCGCATTTCTGAAGGGCATGGCAGAGCACAACGCAAAGGTTGTCTGTCCGAAGTGCCGCAAAGTGTACGATCGCGCGCGGGCCATGCAGCTTGTGAAGCAAAAATCAGGCAAGTCCGGCGAATGAGATCGTCATTTTGTCCCGCTCCCTCACGAAAGACATAATTTATGCGTTTACCGGTGTTGCTGGCCGCTTGAATCGACAGGATCAGAGAGGACTGGATTCAAACCCCTGATCTTCCTGTCCACGAAGCTGAAGGCGTAGGCGAACAGCGTACGGATGTCCTCCGTCCTGCTCTGGCACCGCCAGCAGGTATCGAGCACCAACACGAAATTGAAAACAGGTAAGTTGTTGAAAATAAAGAACGATAGAAACAGCGAAAGCGCTGGCATGACGAATCATTAGCGCAAAAACTAAGTTGTCGAGAGCGTGATCCGATGAGCTTCCGGCAGGGCCTTCGCAGACCGAATGTGGTTCCTGCGGGTGGTAGAGCGATGTGCGGATCGGGCTGAATCGTATCGTATCGGTTAAAACATGCTGGGACTCTCTCTAACGCGAACGCGCTGCAACGAATGGCGGAAGTATAACGCGTGTCGGGCCGAGTGCCCGGGTGGTAGGAGGGTCCGATCAGAGGAAGCACTTGGCCAGACGAGAGCCTGCCATCGCTTATCTATATTTATAAGCAAGATGGGTATGCTCCATCTTGGCCCAGGCTATTGAAATAGTTTATGGGCATATATGGATTTATATTCCCGTACGGGAACATTCCGTCAAAAGTTGGCATTACACTGCACATTATTACCGTACGGGAATATTTCATTGGCTTTGGTTGCGACAAGTGCGTAATATTACCGTACGGTAACTTCTAATGGAGCAGCGTTGAAATACACGGCAACAGAGATCGGCGCACTGATCCGGGAAACGCGCAAGCGCCTCGGCGTTACCCAGAAAGATCTGGCCCTGACCGCCGGGACAGGGCTGCGCTTCGTCATCGATCTCGAAAAGGGTAAGGAAACCTGTGAGCTCGGCAAGTCGCTCCGCATCCTGCAGACGCTCGGCATTACGGTAAAGCTGACGCCGCCGGCGGGAGAGGCCTAAGCCATGGCCAGAACGCTCGACGTCTATGTGGGCGACGACATCGCGGGCCAGTTGGTCCAGGATGATGGCGGCCAGATGCTCTTCACCTACGCGGAAGGCTGGCTCAAAAGACAAGGCTCTGTGCCTCTCTCGCAATCGCTGCCGCTTCGGCCGGAACCGTTCAAGGGTAAGGAATCCCGCGGTTTCTTCGGTGGCATCCTGCCCGAGCAAGAGAAGCGGGAGATCATCGCCCGCAATCTCGGGATCAGCTCGCGCAACGACTACGCGATGCTGGAGCGCATCGGCGGCGAATGCGCGGGCGCGGTCACTTTCGTCCCTGCCGGCGCTGCGCTGCCGGAGAAAAACTACGACTATCGCAAACTCACGGACGCGGAACTGGCCGGCATCCTGCGGGAGTTGCCGAAGCGTCCGCTGCTCGCGGGCAACAAGGGCATCAGGCTGTCGCTCGCCGGCGCGCAGGACAAAGTTGCCGTGCGCATCGAGGGCGGCGAGGTTTCCGTACCGCTCGGCGGCGCGCCGAGCACGCACATTCTGAAGCCCGCGGTCGAGCGTTTCGAGGGCATCGTCTTCAACGAGGCGCTCTGCATGAAGCTGTCCGCGGCGGCCGGCCTGCCGGCGGCGGCGGTCGAGACACGCACCGTCGACGGCGTCGATTTCCTCGTCGTCGAGCGCTATGACCGCCTTCATGGCAAATCAGCCGATGGCAAGCCGAGGTTAGAGCGGCTCCATCAGGAGGATTTCTGCCAAGCGCTCGGCTTCGTCTCCGAAATGAAATACCAGGCTGAGGGCGGGCCGTCCCTCAAGCAGTGTTTCGCTCTGCTGCGCGACGTATCGAGCACGCCGGTCATCGATCTCGCCCGCCTTCTGGACGCGGTGATCTTCAACTATCTCGTCGGCAACAACGACGCGCACGGCAAGAATTATTCGCTGCTCTACAAGCCGCTGGAAAACGGCGGCCGCGAGACAAGATTCTCGCCGCTCTACGACATCGTCAGCACGGTCTATTATCCCGATCTCAGCCGCGACATGGCGATGAAGATCGGAAAGGAATATTCATCCGAGAAGATCACCGCGAAAGATTTCGAGCAACTGGCGGAGGAGGCGGGCCTCGGCAAACCCCTCGTCCGCCGGCGCGTGCCCGAACTGGCGGACACCGTCATTCAATCACTCCCGAAAGTTGAAATCGCAAACGCGACCGCCGATGCCGAAAAGGTGGCGGCGGTGATACGCGAGCGTTGCGAGAAAGCACGGAGTTTCGCCTGAGGGCGAAACAGTCGCGACTGGACAAAAGAATTTGTCGTTCCGGGCCCTTTTATAGGTATCGCCTCGTTACGCTTCGCCAGAAATCGACGATGATTCCGACTGCGGCGTTGCCGACTACCAGCGGTTGAAAAATCCCGTTTGGTTAGAATTTAATGCAATGTAAGGTTGGAGGCGCGGGTCGGAATCGAACCGACGCATAAAGGTTTTGCAGACCTCTCCCTTACCACTTGGGTACCGCGCCTTTACGATAAAGCTATCAGCACGCCGCAGCCTTGTCCACAGCACTTGCGGGCTATGCTTGCAATCACGGCTCAAGAATAAGACAATTCGCAAACGCGCTGGAATGGAAGATGGTTGCTCGGCTTCATGGACTGACGGGGATGGAAATCTGGAGCGGGAGACGGGATTTGAACCCGCGACTTCGACCTTGGCAAGGTCGCACTCTACCACTGAGTTACTCCCGCTCAGCAAGCGTGATTATAAATGACCATCCCACGCGGAGCAATGTCACCACACGGCCATTCCGAGCAAACGATCACCGACTTCTCACGCCGTGCTCGGCCGATAGTGCAACATTAACTTACTGCTCTCGCCACTGCGGGTCTTGTTCCGCCCGCACGATCTGGCCGTCGCGCATGTGGATGATGCGATCACCGTAGCGGGCGGCCTCAGGATTGTGGGTAATCATCAGCACCGTCTGCCCAAGTTCCTGGTTCGACTGGCGCAACATGCTAAGCACCGCATCGGAGTTCTTGCTATCGAGGTTTCCGGTGGGTTCGTCAGCCAGCACCACTACAGGCTTGTTGATTAGCGCCCGGGCCAGGGCCACGCGCTGCTGCTCTCCGCCGGAGAGTTCTGCCGGACGATGCTTCAGGCGCTTGGTAAGTCCCAGCAGTTCGGTAATGCGGTTGAAGAATGACGGGTCGCCATGACCGTCGCCCGAGATCTCCTGCGCGATCTGGATATTCGAGCGCGCATCGAGCGTGGGCAACAGATTGAATTTCTGGAATACGAATCCGATCTTGCGCTTGCGCATATTCGTGCGCTCCGCATCTGAAAGCTTGGCGAAGTCATCGCCGTCGAGGATCACGCTCCCCGAATCAGCCCGTGTCAAGCCTCCCAATAAATAAAAGAGCGTCGACTTCCCGCTCCCCGATGGACCGACCACCGTGACAAACTCTCCTCGCTGCACGCTGAACGACACTCCGCGGAGCGCTTCAACCTCAATCTTTCCTATGTGATAGGTTTTCCGGAGATTATCGGCTTCGATGAAAGCTTGCGACATGTATGGGTTCGATCTTACACGAACCCCGCGCTCATGCGTATCAACCCTGGCTACGCCACCCCGATATGCCCGCGCAGCGGCATAGGCCGGCCTGGTTGGACCGTGTGCTGCAAGCGCTTCGGGCCGCGCTTCCGCACCAACAGCAATCGCACCCTCTCCAGCAGATCGGCCGGTGCATAGGTTCCCTTGGCAAAAAAGAAATCCGCTTGCGAATCATGGCTGAAGGCACGGACCTTTCCCGAAATCAGAATCGCAGGAACATGGGGCGCAAGGCTCTTCATCGCCGCAACCAGTTGCGGACCGTCCATCCCCTGCAAAGCCATATCAGTGATCACCAGGTCGATGCCGCCCTGCTTGAATCGCTCAAGGGCCTCGTCTCCGCGCGTGAAAGCGGCAACCCGATAACCGCGAGTCTCCAGCAGAATTTTCCGGTGCGAAAGAGACGGCTCGTTGTCATCGACGCAAAGGATGGTGCGCTTGGGTTTCATCGTTCGCCTGCTGTCCGCGTTGGCATCGGCCACTGCCGTGCTTTTCCGAACAGTCTTTCTCAAAATGAAGAGTTGTAAAGAATGTCTTGCATCCTAATCAGCCGACGATGCGCTGTAAAGTGTCACGAATGATAATGGGACTTTCAGGCTATTGTTGTTTTGCTTCGCGGATCGCTCCCGCTTGTTCGCAACTTTGCGCGTCGCCTCTAAAGAAAAACTTCACCACGCAAGATTTCAACTGCCGCTCCTCCGACGCGAACGTTGACTACGCGGTTATCGCTTTTCGAGGCACGAACAAAAATCTGGCTGGGACGCTTCATCTCAATCCCCTGTTCGATGAGCACGCGCTCATCGGACCTCGCTATACCATTCGCCACCATCCAAGCCGCGGTACATCCTGCCGCCGAACCCGTGGCTGGATCTTCGCCGTTGTAAAAAAGCATTCGTGCACGCAAGCGGGTCGCGCGTTCCGGCGTATTGCGGGTAACGAAATAGAAAAACTTGCTTTCGCTTTGACTGAGATACTCCGCGGCGCTCCGCAAATCCAGTTTCAGATTTTCGAGCACAGCCAGCGAGCGCAAAGGGACAATCGTGAACGACACTCCCGTCGAAACACTCTGGATCGGCAACTCCGGATCGAAGTC
>DAIDGW010000014.1 GCA_027452245.1 Acidobacteriaceae bacterium | reverse complement strand
ACGAAATCGGACTTCGAAATGATTGTCCGCATCGCCGACGCCATGGGAGCCGACATTCACAAACTCGTCCCCTTCGGGGGCGCCGTTCGCGCCGATATGGGACAGTCTCGTGGCCCCCAGTCCGGCGAAGCCGACCGTCATGCCGTCTGGCTCGAAGCGCGTGGCCTTGAGCCCAAGCTCAGCCCGCTCGATCCCACGGCCATTCTGGACGAGATTCAACGCCTTGTTCCCGGATACGATGTTTCGCGCATCAACCTGCTGGCCGGAAACAGTGAACATACGGCAGTCGAAGCCAGCGGCCCCGGCGCTATGCAGAACCCGGAATCGATTGTTCCGGCCCATGACAACTTGTTCTCGTCCGGAACTCTCGGACGTTATTCACGGGCTCTGAATTCGGTCGTCGAAAAGTTCGAAGGCACCACCAGCGAAGTCGCAGCAGACTGATTCGGTAAGAAATTAGCAGCAACAGGAGCAAGCATTGCCACTCGTCCCGTTTATTGTGGCGTCGGTGATTAAGTCGATCATCGTCATCTTTATATTGCTGACCGCCGTCGCCTACACGGTGTGGCTGGAACGCAAGGTCGTGGGCCACATGCAGAATCGCTGGGGGCCCACCCGTGTGGGTCCGTTCGGATTGCTGCAGCCCGCGGCCGATGGTATCAAGTTCCTGCTGAAGGAAGATCTCACGCCGCCGCACGTCTACAAACCGCTGTTCCTCGCGGCGCCAATGATCGCGGTAATCTTCGCCTTAACGTCCATCGCCGTGATTCCCTTCGGCACGTCCATCACCATCGCGGGTTATAACATCCCGTTGCAGATCACCGATGTGAACATCGGCCTGCTGCTGATCCTGGGCGTCACTTCGATCGGTGTCTATGGCGTGGCCCTGGCCGGGTGGTCGTCGAATAACAAGTATTCCCTGCTTGGCGGATTGCGGGCCAGCGCGCAGATGATCAGTTACGAGATTTCTCTCGGCCTGTCACTGGTGGGAGTGCTGATCCTCTCCGGCAGCTTCAGCCTGCGTAGCATCGTCGAAGCGCAAAGCGGGTTGTATTGGGGATTCATTCCCCGCTGGAACATATTTCCCCAGTTCTTCGCATTTTTCTGTTACCTGATCGCCGCCTACGCCGAAACCAACCGCATTCCGTTTGACCTGCCGGAGGCGGAAACCGAACTGGTTGCCGGATATCACACCGAATACAGCGCGATGAAATTCGCGATGTTCTTCATGGCTGAATACGCCAACATGATTACGGTCGGATGCCTTGCCACGCTGCTCTTCTTCGGCGGATGGCTCGGCCCGGTCGCCGGCCCTGCGCCTCTGCGCGTGATCTTACCCGTCTTCTGGTTTGTGCTGAAGGTTTTTGTCTTTCTCTTTATCTATATCTGGGTGCGCGGCACGTTGCCTCGCTTCCGTTACGACCAACTCATGGCCTTTGGCTGGAAGTTTCTTCTGCCTCTGGCGCTGGTCAATCTAATCGCCACCGCGATTGTGGTGGTCCGGTAAAACCGTTGGCAGTCGCCGCCGGCACGAAGTCTTGTGACCCGCGGCGTTGACGATGAAAAACTTGATAGCGAACGAATGAGCATTCATCTCATCATGTTTATCGCCTTCGGCGTGGTTTGCGTCGCCGGAGCCATCAATCTGCTGGCGCAAAGCCACCCCATCAACAGCGCCTTGTCGCTGATCGCGGTGATGGGTGCGCTGGCCGGAGAATTTCTCCTGCTCGGCGCAGAATTCGTCGCCGCCGTGCAAGTCATCGTTTACGCAGGCGCCATTATGGTGCTGTTCGTCTTCGTCATCATGCTCTTGAATGCCGGAGCCGAAGAACGCACCCAGGGCAGCCGTGTCGCCATCATTCTCGGCGTTCCGGGAATGATTCTCGGCAGCGTCCTGCTCGCCTGGGTCGTGCTCAAGCATTCCGGCACCCAGGCCGTCGCCGTCGGAGCCCTGCCCGGTCCGCCCAGCACCATCGGCCAGTTGCTCTTTCATCAATTCCTGCTGCCCTTCGAGATCACGTCAGTCCTGATCCTGATCGCCATCATGGGCGCGGTCGTGCTGGCCAGCAAGCCCGAAGCCGTGCAGAAACGGAAGGAGCACTGATGGTTCCTCTCTCTTATTACCTCGTGCTCAGCGGAATCCTGTTCGCCTGCGGCGTTCTTGGATTCCTCATCAAGCGCAACATCATCACCATCTTCATGTCGATCGAACTCATGCTGAACGGCGTGAATCTTTCCTTCGTCGCCTTCGCCGCACACTGGCACGCGCTCGCCGGACAGATCTTCGTCTTCTTCGTCATGGTCGTCGCCGCCGCTGAATCCGCGGTCGGGCTCGCCATCATCATTGCCGTCTATCGCACGCGCGAAACGCTGAACGTGGACCAGGTGAATCTGCTGAAACTATGAACCCCAACCTCAATCTTTGGCTGATTCCGATCCTGCCGCTCGCCGGCGCGGCCATCAACGGATTTTTTGGCAAGAAGTCTTCCCGCCAGGCTGTCACCGTCGTGGGACTCTTCTTCTCCGGCGCGGCCTTCGCCTGGGCTCTGCAAGCCGCATTCCGCTTCGCTTCCCTGCCCCAGATTCCTTACCAGGAATTCCTCGCGCACTGGATCCGTTCCGGCAGTTTCGGTGTCGACTTCGCCTTTTATCTCGATCCGCTTTCGCTCGTCATGCTGCTGGTCGTCACCGGTGTCGGCTTCCTCATCCACATCTACTCCGTCGGTTACATGTGGGAGGATCCCGGCTACTACCGCTTCTTCAGTTATCTCAACCTGTTCCTGTTCTTCATGCTGACGCTGGTTCTCGCCAACAATTACCTGCTGATGTTCATCGGCTGGGAAGGCGTCGGCCTCGCATCCTATCTGCTTATCGGATTCTGGTTCACCAAGGATTCCGCCGCTGCCGCCGGCAAGAAAGCGTTCATCGTCAACCGCATCGGAGACTTCGGATTCCTCATCGGACTCTTCCTCCTCATTCAGCACTTCCACTCGCTGACGTTCAGCACGGTTTTCAACGCCGTGCGGCCCTACGGAGCCGAGACCGCCGGCGCTGGATTTCTCACCGCAATCGGCATTCTGCTGATGGTTGGCGCCTGCGGCAAGTCCGCGCAAATTCCTCTCTACATCTGGCTTCCCGATGCCATGGAAGGCCCGACTCCGGTCTCAGCGCTGATCCACGCCGCCACCATGGTCACCGCCGGCGTCTACATGGTTGCGCGCTCCCACGTCATCTTCGAACGTGCCCCGATCGCATTGACCGTCGTGGCCATTATCGGAACCCTGACCGCATTTTTCGCCGCCACCATCGGAATTGCGCAAACTGACATCAAGAAAGTCCTCGCCTACTCCACGGTCTCGCAGCTCGGATACATGTTCATGGCCTGTGGCGTCGGCGCGTTCTCCGCCGGCATCTTCCACCTGATGACCCATGCCTTCTTCAAAGGCCTGCTCTTCCTCGCGGCCGGATCCGTCATTCACGCCGTCGGTGGTGAGCAGGATATGCGCATGATGGGCGGCCTGCGCACGAAAATTCCCTGGACCTTCTGGACCATGACCGCGGCCACGCTCGCGATCTCTGGCATTCCGGGCTTCTCCGGATTTTTCAGCAAAGACGAAATCCTGTGGCGCGCCTATCAGGCGAGCTGGGCTTATTGGCTCGTCGGTGTGGTCACGGCATTCATCACTTCGTTCTACATGTTCCGTCTCTGGTTCATGACGTTCTTCGGCAAGTACCGCGGAAAAGCCGAATCCAGTCATGACATCGAAACCCACTCCGCTCACGATACTCACGGCCAGCACGGCCATGGACACGGCGGCATCCACGAGAGCCCCAAGGTCATGCTTGTGCCTCTCGTTATATTGGCCATCCTCTCTGTTGTCGGCGGTTACGTCGGAGTCCCGGGTTCGTTGGGTGGTAGCAACCGTTTCGACAAGTTCCTCGCGCCGGTGTTCCACGGCAGCGCTCCCGCGAACGCGCAGAACCAACCCGTTGGCGAGAAGGGCGCCACCGAGCAGACCACCGAAAACAGTGAGCCGGAACGGGGCGCATCCGCCGAACTCTTGTTCACCGGCATTTCGGTCGCCCTTGCATTTGCTGGTTTCGGACTGGCATGGCTGCTCTATTACAAAGACCCGCAACTTCCCGGAAAAATTGCCGCGTCGCTCTCGCGCACCTACGACGCCGTTTCTCATAAATATTACGTCGACGAAATCTACGCCGCAGTGTTTGTAAAACCCTTGATTAACGGCTCAAGCAAAATTCTGTGGCAAGGCGTTGACCGCAATGTGATTGATGCCGCCGTCAATGAGAGTGCCGAAGGCGCGCGCCATCTCTCCGACGAAGTGCGGCACATGCAATCCGGCAACATACGATCCTATGCGGGATGGGTCGCGCTCGGCTCCGCCGTGGTGATTGCCTACATGATCTGGATGGGAGTGCGATGAGCACGGATAACTTCAGCTCGGTAATTCTCACGCTGGTTACCTTCCTGCCGCTGGCCGGCGGACTTCTGCTGTTCCTGTTTCCCCGCCGCGACCGCGATGTCCGCATCTTCTCGCTTGTCATTTCCCTGCTGACCTTCATCCTCTCCCTCCACCTGCCCGTCTATTTCCATCGCGGTGCGGATGGCTTCCAGTACGAGATCAATAAGCAGTGGATCACCACACCCAACATCCACTACCACATGGGCATCGACGGCATCTCCCTGTGGCTGATTGTGCTCACCACATTCCTTACGCCGTTATGCGTACTGATTTCCTGGAAATCGATTCACGAGCGCGTCAAGGAATTCTTCATCCTCCTGCTGGTTCTCGAAACCGCTCTGATTGGCGTATTCGTTTCCCTCGACCTGTTCCTGTTCTACTTCTTCTGGGAAGCCACGCTGATCCCCATGGCCTTACTCATCGGCATGTTCGGCCACGAGCGCAAGATCTACGCCGCCGTCAAGTTCTTCCTCTATACGATGGTCGCTTCCGTCTTTATGCTGGCAGCCATCCTCTGGCTCTACGCCAAGACCGGCAGCTTTGATTTCGTATACATTCGCGATCACATCGGCTCGATTACAGTTTCTCCCGCCGCATCTTTCTGGCTCTTTCTTGGATTCTTCATTGCGTTTGCCGTCAAGGTTCCTCTGTTCCCCTTCCACACATGGTTGCCCGACGCGCACGTCGAAGCGCCCACTGCGGGTTCCGTCCTGCTGGCTGGTGTCCTTTTAAAGATGGGCACCTATGGAATGCTTCGTTTCAACCTTGCGCTGTTCCCTGAGCAATCACGACACAACGCTCCCTGGATCATTGCCCTCGCCCTCATCGGCATCGTCTACGGAGCTCTGGTGGCCATGGTTCAGCCCAACATGAAGAAGCTGATCGCCTACTCGTCGGTCAGTCACTTGGGCTTCGTCGTCCTCGGCATCTTCAGCTTCACCCAGGCTGGACTCAACGGCGCCATGTTCGTCATGCTGGCTCACGGAGTCTCGACCGGCGCCCTGTTCATGCTCGCCGGCATCCTGCACGAACGCCGTCACACATACGAGATCACCGAATTCGGAGGCCTTGCTTCTCCCACGCCGGTCTACGCCGCGTCCTTCCTCTTCATCGTGCTGGCGTCAGTCGGCCTGCCCTTGCTGAACGGATTCGTCGGCGAATTCCTCGTGCTCACCGGAGCATTTCAGGCCAGGCCCATTTACGGCATCATCGCCGCCACCGGGGTCATCTGGAGCGCCTGCTATCTCCTGTGGATGTACCAGCGCGTTTTCTTCGGCAAGGTCACTCACACTGTGAATAATTCTCTGCCCGACCTCACCGGATTCGAAATCGCGTCCGTCTGGCCCTGTGCAGCGGCCGCCTTGGTCATGGGCGTCGCCCCCATTCTGTGGCTCAGCGCGATCGATCCCGCTGTCCACGGAGCGCTCGTTCCCTTCGCGCAGATCGTCAGCAAGGTGGTTGGACAATGACACAACTTATGCCCATCTCGGCCAGCCTCGTGGTTCCAGGCATCCCTCAGGGTCTGGACTACGTCCGCCTTCTGCCCGAAATCGTGCTATCGATTTTCGGAATCGCCATCATGCTGCTCGACCCGCTGCTCGATGACGAAACCAGCCAGAAGCCGCTCGGCTTTATCGCGCTGATCGGAACCCTCGCCGCACTTGCCTCCACTTGGTACATGGGGACGGCCCCAGGCTACGGCTTCTCTCGCATGGTGCTGGTCAATGATTTCAGCGTCTTCTTCCATTACCTCGTCATCGCAATTTCCGCCGTCATTATCCTGATCTCCTACGAATACATGTCGGTGCAGCACATCCGGGCCGGCGAATATTACGGGCTGATTCTCTTCGGCACCGTCGGCATGGGATTGATGACCTCCTCCGTCGACCTCGTCCTCATCTTCATCGCCCTCGAAATTTCTTCCATCGCGTCCTACATCCTCGCCGGTTTCCGCCGCCGCGTCGCCGCAAGCAGCGAGTCATCCCTGAAATACTTCCTTCTCGGATCATTCGCAACGGCATTCTTCCTCTACGGCGTCGCCATGATGTTCGGCGCTACTGGCTCGACCAACATTGAAGCCATCAGCCAGAGCCTGCAAAGCTCTCCCGCTCACCTGTTGGTCTATGTCGCCGTTGCCCTCATGTTCGTTGGCATCGGATTCAAGGTCGCGGTTGCTCCTTTCCACATCTGGACACCCGATGTTTATGAAGGCGCTCCCGCTCCCATCGTGGGATTCATGTCCACTGGCCCGAAAGCCGCCGCTTTCGCCGTGCTCCTGCGCATCATCTTCGCGATCAATGCCCCCGGTCGCTTCTGGATCATCTGGGTCTCCGCCGCTCTTTCCATGACTCTGGGCAACGTCGGCGCGCTGGTGCAATCGAATGTCAAGCGGCTGCTCGCCTATTCCTCCATTGCTCACGCCGGATACCTCCTCATGGCCTTTGCCGCCGCCCCTGAAATCGGCGCCTCCGCAGCCATGTTTTATACCGCCGCTTATGCTGCCATGAACGTCGGCGCTTTCGCCGTCGTGAGTCACTTCGCCAGTTCCGGTGAACGTTATGTCACTCTCGAAGACTATGAAGGACTCGGCCGCCGATCTCCCCTGCTCGCCGCCATCCTGACCATCTTCCTGCTCTCGCTCATCGGCATTCCCATGACAGGTGGCTTCTTTGCCAAGTTTTATGTCTTCAGCGCCACCCTGAAAGCCAACCTGATCGGTCTGACCATCATTGGTGTTATCAATAGCGCCATCGGCTCGTACTATTACCTTCGCATCATCGTCATGATGTACATGCGCGAGGCTCGCAAGGAAGTCCCCGTCACACCGGTTCCCTTCAGCCTTGGCTTCGCCCTCGTAATTACTCTGGTTGCAACCATTTACCTCGGAATCCTCCCCAATCGGGTTCTGCAGTATGCGCAACAGTCTGCACAGGTGCTGGTTAGCCCAACCGCCCCCACAACCCCTGAATTGGCTACCCGCCAGGCTCTGTTCTAGTGATTATTTTTGTGCAAAACCGCTAAAACATCCATTTGACAAGCAGCTTCCAGCCCATGCATCATGTTTGCACTCAAGCAGTTTATTTGTTCCCAAAACAGTAGCACTGCCGCCGGGAGGGCTAATTATGTCCGAGTTGATGCGGAGACTTTGGTCAGAGGAAGAGGGGCAAGACATCGCGGAATATGCCGTGATGCTCGCGGTTATTCTGGTTCTGGTTGTTGGAACGATTCGTCTGATTGGAACGAACGCGAACACTGTGTTCTCCAATGTCGCCAGCTCGATCCAGTAACTCGCGCAGCATATCATCATTTTCCAGCCGCTTGGCGTGCTTGTTCCATTTAAAACTTTGGGTAAACAGTTTGGAATTATGACTCGATTTACTTCCAGCACGACGTATCACCGCTTCTACTGGTTTCCAGCAGCAGCGGCTGCGGCGGAGCTTGTGACGGAATCGACAGTCTAATCCCCGGTCCAACAAGTTTCGATTCAAAGCCGCGATCCCAGTCGCGGCTTTTTGTTTTGGCCGTTACTTTTAAGGAGCCCCGATCGCATGATCGTCAACATGTCCGACAAAGCCACTGAGCAGGAAATCGCTCACATCATCGACCGCATCCGCGAGGCCGGATACCAACCCCATGTCACCCGCGGTACCGAGCGCACCATCGTGGCCGCCGTCGGCAGCGGACGCCGCCACGAAATCGAAGCTCTCCAGGTCGCTCCCGGCGTCGACAATGTGGTCGCCATTGCCCAGCCTTTCAAACTCGTCAGCCGCCAGGTGCGTCCCGAGCGCACTGTCGTCCGCGTCAACGGCGTGGCCATAGGGGCGGACGAAATCGTCGTTATCGCTGGCCCCTGTTCTGTGGAATCCCGCGAGCAACTGCTCGACACGGCTCACGCCGTAAAGCGCGCCGGAGCCACCATGCTCCGTGGGGGCGCCTATAAGCCCCGCACTTCTCCCTATGATTTCCAGGGACTCGGCCTTGAAGCTCTTAAGATCCTCCGCGACGCACGCGAAGAAACCGGCTTGCCCGTGGTCACCGAGGTCATGAGCACCGAAGATGTTGATGTCATCTGCGAATATGTTGACATGCTCCAGGTGGGAGCTCGCAACATGCAGAACTTCGCTCTGCTGCGTCGTCTCGCCAAAGCGAACAAGCCGATTCTGCTGAAGCGCGGGCCGTCTGCCACCGTGAAGGAATGGCTCCTTGCCGCCGAATACCTTCTCGCCGGAGGAAATCGTGAGGTGGTGCTGTGCGAGCGCGGCATCAAGACCTTCGAAACCGAAATGCGCAACACCATGGATCTCGCCGCCATCGCGCTCGCCCGCGACCTCTCCCATCTTCCCGTCATCGCCGACCCTTCTCACGGAACCGGCAAGCAGAGCCTGATTGCGGCCGTCTCTCGCGCCGCCGTAGCTGTCGGTGCTGACGGACTCATCATTGAGGTCCATCCCTGCCCCGAGCGCGCTCTCTCCGACGGACCTCAATCCCTCGATTTCACTGGATTTGAGAAGGTGATGCAGGCTCTCACCGAACCGCTGCGCCGCGCCCTGACTCCACCGAGGCCGATTCCCGTAGCCGCGCAATCCTGCTCATGAAAGACAGCGCCCCATTCTAGCGTCGCATTGTTTTGCAACCTTAGAATGGGGACTTTTTGCCGCCGTATCCAAACAAACTTCTACTGCACGTGGATCATGTTCCCGCTCAGGGTCCCGTGGACGCGGACTCGCTTACCATCGAACTTCTTCACCTCATCCTGATGATCGATATCGTAGGTCTTCCCGGTAGCAGAATCCTGCAGCACGTATTTTTCTCCCTGCTTCGTAACCGTTCCCGTGAACGTTTGTACGCCATTGGCATTGCCGTTGTCGGAAGCCGCGGCGCCGCCATTCGCCCCCGCGCTCGAACTCGAATTTGAATTCGCGCTGGCTGGCGGAGTCCCCTGTTGTCCAGTCTGTCCGGGACTTGTCTGCGCGGGAGTTTCCCCCTGCTGCGCCGATGGCGTCGATCCCGCTGACGGAGCCGTCGAAGGCTGCTGTGTACCCTGTGTCTGTGCATTGAGCAAGCCACCCCAGCTCATAATCCCCAGCACTGCACCGAGGGTGGCGTAAAACGAAAGCGACTGAAGCCGTTTTTTCACAAAATCCTCCATGGAGACGAATGCAGCTCTGTGTCCCCACCCAGCAAATGATCTGCCATTTGTGCCACGATGAGTCTCGTTTTCACCGGCTTAGTGCGTCTTTGTTTCTTATGAACACCTTGGAGAACTTGAGAGACCCATGGCGTCCCTCCCCTGAAGGGATCCCGCTCTCCCGGTACACGAACCGCTGTATGGGTAAATTCCTGACTGGTCGGCCAGATCGTGTACAACTGCGCAAAATTTGCTCTCGGAATATGCGCTCGACTGGCATTTCCTGGATCTCGCGCTTCGGTGTCATTTCTGGCTCAGCGCGGAGTCTTCTTGCAGCTTGCCAGATCTCCCCACCGTTGATTCTAGAAACTCGTCGTGAGGCGCATCATGACGCTTCGCCCGGGGCCAATCGCGTTTCCCGAAAACAGTCCTCCAAAGTCGATTAATTCCAGCGTGTTGCTCAGGTTTCCCAGGTCAGCTTGGAGGCGCATGGAGCGCTTTTCATGCCGATACAGATCGACCCATGCCGAAGCGTTTTCTGTGAGGTACGGACGAACTCTTCCCCGTATGAAGTTGAGGTGACTAATTACAGTTTGACCGTATTCCGTGGCGTATTGCTGTGCGGTCAGATCCGGTTGAAACGGCAGCCCGCTGTTGTAATCGGCGCCCAATGCAATCCACAAACGTGGCACAACCTGGTAGCTGACGCGTCCACGCACGGTGTTCCTCTGGTCCTGGGAGTCGGGAAAATGTCCACTGGTCGGATTGATTGCATTATTCCCCAGCAACAATCCCCCGGTCACAGGAAACCATGCATTTCCCACGATATAGGAATAGCTGGCAAAACCCGAGAAGCGCTTCCATTGCAGGACTTCCAGTTTGCCCTCGGCGCCGTAAAGAACGGCTTTGTCGAATGCGATCGGAAAACTGAGACCTGTGCTCAGGATTTGATTGTCGTCGGCATAGTTGCTTACATCGCGGCGGAACATATTCGTATCGAGCCGCAAGTGACCGAAGAACGCCTTTGTAGCTCCCAACTCGTAGTAGTTCCCATTAGAGGGCTTCACCGGCACTTGCACTGTGGGAATACTGGTATCCAGAGTCTCCGCCGAGGGAGAACTGGATAGAAGGATGTTTTCGAACGATGGCGTCTGGAAGATCCTGTCATACGAAGCGTGCACATTCACACCCACCGAGGGGAAGTAGCGCGCGATCGCAAGCCGCGGGCTCACTGCGTTTTGGTGAACCAGCAGCTGGTAGTGATCCCACCGCAGGCCCGCATCCACCGACCACTTGCCGATCCGGATCGCATCCTCAATATAGGCGGCTTGCTCCAGGTCCGGGCGCGTTCCGGCAAAGGCGAAGGTTGTCGCACCCGCGTCCAGGATTCCTAGATGAATTGCACACAGTGGGTTGGAAATGTTCGCGCAGTAAGGCATTACGTACCCGAAGTTCTCGTGCAGGAATTTGGCATCGGATTCGACGCCCGTCTTCCATTCCTGCTTTCCATGATGGACGGAGATGCTGCCGTTAAAATAGACCTCCTTGAAATCGTTGTGCAGGGTGGTATTCAGCGGCCAGGATGCCGCGTTGGAATTGAAATCAGTCGAGTTATCGCGCGACATTCCGCGCAACACAGCTAAAACCTTGGAGGAAAAAACATGTTGATAGGAGGCGATACCGATCGTCTCAAAGTTGTCGCCCGTCTGCAATTGCCCTCCGGCAACGAACACACAATCTCCCGGCTGCGGTCCCGCCCCACTCGGGCAGCCCGTGATGTTGTTCGCGTTCGGTAGGTAAGCTCCGTTCTGCTGCACGAGTTCGTTAGGGATTTCATAGCGGTCCAGTTCATGGCGCACAATCAGCGTAAGGCGATCTTTGGGCGTGAGGTCCCGCTCAAAGCTCAATGAAAAATTACCGGCCGTCCCCCGGTTCGTGTAGTTCTCCGGCACCACCGGGTTCAGATAGTGCGCCGTCCTGCTCCCGGAAGCGTTCACACTAAGCGTATTGCCATCCCACGTGTACTGACCCTGAGTATCAGCCCCAGCCGTATCATAGGTGCCGCCATAAAGCGTGAGTTGCCCGTGAAGTCCAGGATCCTGGTTCTTGAGAGTGTTGATCTCAACCACGCCCCCCATCTGCCTTCCAAATTCCGCTGGAATTCCGGCGGTGTAAATCGTCACGGATTCGATATCGTCCGCATCTACGGGACCCGGGCCAAAACTGGGCGAACGATTGTCAGTCAGGGGTATGCCATCCACCACATATTGCGTCTGATATTCCGATCCGCGGGGATGAAGAACCGCGTTACCCTCAAAAACCCAGCCCGGTTGCGAGCTCACCAGTTCTTGAATAGATCGGCCCGGCAGGGCGGTCGCCCGGTCCTGAATGGTCTGCAAGCCCAACTCATTCACTGAACCCGCGCGGTAGGGATCCACTAACGTCGCCGACGCGCTCACTTTCACCGACTCCGATACGGGCGCCACCCTCAAACGAATTGTACGAACCAAAGGGATCGCAGATCGTATTTCCAGCTGATGCGAAACCCGCGCAAACGCCGGGGCCTCGATCTGAACCCGATACACTCCGTAAGGCAATCGCTTCGCGTCCAGACCGCCATGCTCATCGGTCGTGAATGTATACCGATATTCATTCGCTTCACTTATCAGTTCAACCGTGCTCTTCAGGCCCCATCCAGAAGGATCGATGACAGTCAATCGCAATTCCCCTGTATTGCTCTGCGCAAACAGCGGAAGAGTCCATAAAAATATGGCAATCCTCAAAATCTTTTTCATTTGAAATGGCAACCAGGTGAATTCGTTTCGAAACTGCTCAAATGCGCTGTTCCCTTCAGGGTGGGGCTTCTTTGAGAACTAACAGAGATTCTTGTCGCCCTCAACTTGAAATTTCCATTTCCGGCATCCATTTTGCCTCCTGGCGGTGAGGCCCGGGAAGGCTTCCCCAAACATAGCTTGACCAGAAATCCTGGAAACGCAATATACCTTAGATACTGGAGATCAATCTCAGCCGTGGATTTAATTCCCGCGTTCCCTCTTGGAAACGTTGCTAAGGCTTCGCTTCCCCGCGAATCTCTGCCTTATAAGAAGCACCCCCACACGCACTAGCGCTCCCATAGAGCTCGTAGTTCGCGGCAAGTCCGGGCCCGCATACCCGAGTCATAGTGGATTTCGTTGCTCTTCCGCTTCTCATGGACAAGAAATGTAATGAAGAGGACAACTGTGTCTGTGATGGAAACCAGTAGAATAGGTTCTCCAATGCCACACCAGTTTGAATTTGACGCGGTGAACAAGATTCTGTTGATGCGATTCGAGGGGCCGCTGACCGAAGAATCGGCTTTGCAGATTTACCAGGCGATTCGAACCCATTCGGTCACAAGGGATGCCAGCGCGGGGATCTGGGACTTCTCCTCGGCGACTGAGGTTTCTCTTTCCGGCGAATTTCTCCGGCGCATGGTTGACCTCGAACCGGCGATGCCCGACGGCAGCAGACGGCCTCGCGTGGTCATTCCGCCCCCGACGGCGCGCATCTCCATGCTGCGAATGCTGGAAATCCTGGTGCAGATTACGCGTCCGCGATTCAAACTCGTCCAGACGATGGAAGAGGCACTGGCCGTGCTTGGAGTTCAATCTCCACAGTTCGAACCGCTCCAGTGACCGGATTGTGGAATTGAACTTTCCAGAGGCACCATCCCTCTAAAGCAGCGCCGGGAGGCAGGTTTGGATCGAGCGCCAGGGCTTATTCAGTTATCACTGCTCTGCACTTTGTCCTTTGGGGCGGGTAACGCTCTTGCTGGCTTGGGAGGCGCGGGCGGTTGCGGCAGGTCGCCAACCACTTTGCGGATTTCGATGCCTCCGTGCGCGTTGTTGATCACGACGTGCGAGGAGCCGTTGCCGACCGATCCGCTGGCGGTGGCCTGGTCGTCTTTATTGTCGATGTGCACGTCGCCGAAGTCGGATTCGATTACTCCGTCGCTGGTGCGCGCGTCAATTCGGAAGCCGGATTTTTCGGGAACCCTCAGGCGAACATCGCCATCGCGGTTGTCGATCTGCACATTGCCCAGCGAACGCATGGAAGCTTCGATGCTGCCGTCTTTATCCTGCACACGCAGATCGCCCGAAACAGCGTCCAGCCGAATTTCTTTCGAACGCGTAGTCAGGCGCACCGGGCCGGCGAGATTGTCCGCATGAAGATCATCGGAGTTGAGATCGAGCTCGCCGGAGATGCGAGAAAACTCCATGTCGGTGCGCGACGATTTGAATGTAACGCTGTTCTCGATGCGGGCCAGCTTTACGCTCTCCATAAACTCGCCGTCGAGTTGAGCGCCGCCTTTGACGTCCATGATCGAGACCTCATCCAGGCGGCCTTCGACGTGCACCATACCGGTGACCTGTTCGATTTTTGCTGAATTCTTTTTGCCCGTGACTTTTACGTCGCCCTTCACGTCTTCGACGGAGATGTCGCCGTGCTGGCCGCTCACATCGACGTTGCCATCGCGCGTGGCTATGGTGATGTCGCCGCGGCCTGCGACGATCGATACCGCTGCTTTACGGGGAACAGAAATATCGAGATCGGTCTCGACGGGATGGTCACCGGCTCCTCCAGTCTTCGCGTCCACCGTGACAAGCCCGCCAATGGTGGTGATCGTGGGCTTGGTCTGGTCGTTGTACTTGTTGGCCTCCTCTTGATTGTCAGCGACCACGCGCTTGTGAACAATGACGGTAATTTTGTTCTCGCCTTCGGTCGCGTGGACGCTGATGGCGCCGCGATCGTCGAGAACCTTCAAGGCTGCGCCAGCAGGAAATTCCTGCTCCAGATGATCGTCGTAGCTGAACTTGTTGCCGAAGATGTCGCTGAAATCGCTGTCGTTCATGTCCATCTGATCGCGCAATCCCGACCAGTTGAATCGCGCCGCCTGCGTGGCGATCAATCCGAAGACCACGATCAGAATGACCAGAAGAATTCCACCGGCGCTCATGGAGGGCGCGGCTGAACCTTCGCGCTGCGCCTGCTGATACTCGATCAGCTTGATCACTCCCCAGAGGATCAGCAGAGCGGGCCAGTAATGGGCGAACAGAACCCCCAGCCGGGACCAGGACAGCATGTGCAGGTTGCCCAGCAGGAACACGATACCCAGCACGATGAGCACGAAGGGTCCGGCAAACGAACGGCGATGCCGCCGCGGAGGCGGCGCAGTGACAGGGCTACCCACGATTCACCTCCTCCGACGGAGGTTCTGGTGCTACGGCCGCGTTGTTAGCCGGGCTTGGAGTGCTGCAGCCTGGACCGGGCGGTAATGGCCCGACGTGTCCTGCCGAAGAGGAACTGCTCTGCAAAAGCTTTACCACGCCGACGACGAGCAACCATGCGGGCCACGTACGGTCGAGGCCGGCAACGTCCATGCTTTGCAGCAGGAAGAGAATGCCGGTCGTCAAAACCATGGCTGGCCCCATCAGCCAGCGCGTGCGGCAGCGGCCGCAGGTGCACGTGCGCTCGGTTCGCTCCCAGTTGCGGTAGAACATCCAGCCCCCCAGCACGATCAGGATCAGCGGCCAGTATCGGTCGAAGCCGTATTCCATGATCCCCATGGTGTGCAGCAGGAAGAGGACTCCGAGGCCGATGAGAATGACAGCACCGACCGGAACCTTGTTGGGTTCCAGCTTGTCGCTGGCAAACGTCTGGCCGAATCCCAGAGGATCAGGAGCGGGTTGGCCGGCCTGCAGGGCGTGCGCCGTCCGCACCGAATCGATGATCTGATAGACGTAGAAGAACGCGATGCCCAGGCCGAAGATCCAACCCCAGTCGCCGGCGTGATTCGCGCCATAGATCAGCAACACAAAGATCATCAGGTACGCGAGTCCCTTGGCATATTGCGAGCAATACACCGGGCCGACGCCGAAGGGGAAGAATCCCGCAAGTATCCCGGCGATGGCAGGATTGGGCCCCGAATTCGAGCCCCCGGATGGACGTGGTCCCGGCGCGGCTCCGGCCGGCGGATAAACGGTCTGCTGCGGTGGAACCGCAGAATTGGCGGGAGCTGTGCCTTCCATGCGCGCGGCCAGACAGCTTTCGCAGTAGATCACTCCGCGCACATCGCGCGTGCACGCGGTGCACAGCGGCTTGCCGCAAGTTCGGCAAAATGCCACCGCTGGGGCAGTGGGATGAGTGGCGCAGTTCATACCAACCTCCTGTATGTGGTCACCGACACTACAGGCAGATCGTTCACAGATGGACCCAGCGGAGCGCTGGCCAGTACCACAGCATTTTCTGTCTGGCTGTAGTTGCGCTCCTGCTTCTGCTCGGGCTCTTGTGTTGTGTCGTTCTTCCGTTCCTTTTCTTTGGCGGGCGCTTTGTCAGAACCGGGTTGAACCGGACTGACATCGCGCTTCAGCTCGCGCACGCGAGCCTGTAGCTCGTAAACGAACCGAATGTTGTCGTAATAGCGGACCACCCGGGCGTGCGTGCTGTAATACGTACGCCGAATCGCCGATGGACGCAAGCTCACCTGGCGCAAATCGGTGGGTTTCACGCCCGCGACGCTAAGGGCTACGGACAGGGTAAAGAATGCCATGCCGAATGACATGGCGAATCTTGGTTGCCGCACCGTCGCCCAAAACGGATCTATCGTAGACGCCAGCCACGCCCGGCTCCGCTCCAGCCACGAGACCTGCGCCTGAGAGGGACGAACCGGCGAGAGCAGTCGATCGCTTGCGATCCCGGTGGTCGATGCCAGAATGCTCTCCACCAAGCCCACCGGAGGCTCGATCTGACTGAGCTCTTTCATCCAGCTGCGCCCCGCCTCAGCATCGGCGAGAAGCGGCCCGCAAGCGGCACAAGTCCGCGCGTGAGCCTGAAAGCGGTCGAGTTGGGCGCCGCTCAGGACGCCATCGATGGCGTCCGCGAGCAGGGCATCGAACTCGTTGCACTGCATTCCGTTGCTGGTAGGTTCTGGCATCACATCACCTGCCTATAGGTACGTTGTAGCAGGCGTGCAAGTTCCGCGCGCCCGCGATTTATTCGACTTTTCACAGTACCCTCCGGTACCTTCAAAACTGCCGCGATTTCGCGGTAGTCCATATCTTGTAAGTCCCTTAGAATCACTGCTTCCCGTAATTCTGGCGAAAGCTTCCCTAGGGCAGAATGAACGGTTTGAGAGACCTCCCGGCTGCGAACGTGGGCGTCGGGAGGGGCGGATTGGTCCTGAATCTGCTCACTGAGCGGCAACGCGTCCTCGTGCTCAGAAGCAGTCGAGTCGATCGAGTCGGTCAGCCGGTCCTGCTTAGTCTTGCGGAAGTGATCCACCAGAAGATTGCGCGTGATGGTCGTGACCCAGGTTGAAAACGCGCCTTTGGACGAATCGTAGGTTGAGAGCGTCCGGTACATTTTGATGAAAACCTCCTGGGTGAGGTCTTGCGCGTCGTCCCCGCTTCCGGCGAAGCGGTAGCAGATGTTGTAAATGCGGCGATTGTAGGTGCGCACGATCTCTTCCCAAGCGGCAGCGTCGCCGGATATGCACCGGCGGACCAGCATCGCAACCACTTGGACGTCTTCCAAACCTCGCTCCCCGGAACAGCCGCAGATCGTGCAATTTCAGTCTTGAAACCCGGCGTGCAGAATCCTTCTGCCTGAGGGTCTATCGAGGGCCAAACCCGCGCCCCAGGCATCCGGCTTCACAAGACAGTACGCGAAAGTCAGGGCTAAAGTTCTTGCCCGCAAACCAGTGGGAACACGGAATTGTAGCAGCGCCGCAGGAGGGTTACTTCAGTTTTGTGGCATTTACGGTTGGCGTTCTAATTCCCTGGATATACGCGTGAAACTGGTAACGGGCGGCGTCCAAGTTGTGTTTCGCGATCTGCCATCAGTGCGGTACATTTTGACCATACGATCCAGGAAGAACTGAAGTCGCAAGCGCAGATTGAAACAGGCGTGTGGCTTGCCGAAGGTCGATTTCTGGACACTGTGGTTCAGGCGTGGATTGCTTTTGTGAAGTGACGAGGAGAGGCGAAAATGCAAAGCAAAACAAGATTGTTATGTGTGCTGTTGGGGCTGCTCGCCGCGCTTGCGGCATGGCCGCCGTTTGCCCGGGCACAAGATCCGGACGATCCCCCGAACCGGGCGGCGCGGTTGGGATTCATGGAGGGGTCGGTGTCGTTTCAGCCGGCCGGAGAGAACGATTGGGTGGAAGCAGTTCCCAACCGGCCGATGACCACCGGCGACAAGCTGTGGGCCGACAGGGATTCGCGCGCGGAAATCGGCTTGGGATCTTCGACATTTTATGTCGGCAGCAATACCGGAGTTTCATTCCTGAATCTCGATGACAACACCGTCCAGTTGCAACTGAGTGCGGGAACGCTTGACCTCGTGGTCCGCTACCTCGATCAAGGCAAGGATTTTGAAATCGATACCGCAAACCAGGCATTCTCCATTTTCCGGCCGGGTCGCTATCGCCTTTACTCCGACGAAAACGGCGACACGACGATCGTGACGGTGCGTGACGGCCAGGGACAGTCCACCGGAAATGGCCAGACCTATACGATTGATGCCGGACAGCAGGTGACTTTTACGGGAACGAATCCCCTGAACGCGGAGATGGATCAGGTCGGACCACCCGACGACTTCGACAATTGGGCTTACGGACGTGACCGACGCTATGACGATTCACCGTCAGCGCAGTACTGCTCCCACGATATGGTCGGCTATGAAGACCTGGATCAGTACGGGAACTGGCAGCCGTATCCGCAATATGGTCCGGTCTGGTATCCGAATGTCGGGCCCGCATGGGCTCCATATCGCGAAGGCCACTGGGCATGGATTGATCCCTGGGGATGGACATGGGTGGACAGCGACCCCTGGGGTTATGCGCCCTTCCACTATGGACGCTGGGCATTTATTGGCGGCCGCTGGGGCTGGGTTCCCGGACCCCGCGCTATGGCTCCGGTTTACGCACCGGCACTCGTCGTTTTTGCGGGCGGGCGTGGACCAGGTTACGGAAACAACGTAGCTTGGTTTCCCCTGGGACCACGCGAAGTTTATGTTCCCCCGTACCATGTCGGTCCGGGGTACATGAACCAGGTCAATGTCAGCAACACGACCGTGAATCAGACGACGGTTACGAACGTCTACAACACGACCATCGTTAGAAATAACACCACGGTCAACAACATCACCTACGTCAACCGGAATGTGAACGGCGCTGTCACAGCAGTCCCGCAACATGCGTTCGTCAACGCGCAGCCAGTAGCGCAATCGAGGGTGCAGGTAAATGCGCGGCAGTTGGCATCTATTCCGGTTAGCTCACGAGCGGCAGTGGCACCCACGCCGACGGCGGTGTTGGGAGCACACGCCAACACAGCAGGACGCGCCGTTGCGCCACCGCGAGCATTGATGAGCCGGCCGGTGGTTGCGAGGGTTGCACCGCCGCCTCCGCCGGTGCCCTTTGCAGCCCGGCAGAAAATGTTGGCGCAACATCCGGGACAGCCCCTGCGTGCAACGCAGTTGCGCCAGATCGCAGAGGAGCATCCGCCCGCACGGCCAGAAGTGCACGTGGCGCCTCCGGGCAGGCCCGCAGAGCCAACTCCGGTGCGCCGGACGAATGTTCCCGGCAACCAGCCTGGAAATCGGCCCCGAGTTCCGGCGGCCAACGAGCGGCAACCGGAGAATCGTCCGGGGAACGACCCCCGACCGGAAAATCCCCCGGCCCGGAATGATCGTCCACCATTAGGCGAGGGATATCGCCCGCAACCACAGCCACAAACCGCGCGACCAGAGCCGGGCCGGCCGGGAGTGAATGAACATCCGGCGCCCCAGCCGCAACCGAGTCATCCGCAGCAAGGGGTGCATCCCGGAGGGAATGAGAGGCCTGTACTCCCGGCACAGCCCGCCCGCCCGGTACAAAACCGGCCGGTGATGCCCACCAACAATCACCCGGAATCTCGTCCAGCCCCGAATCGGCCACCGCAGGCACAACCTCGCAATGAGCCCGGTCCACGGCAGCCAGCGCCGCCTCCGCAGAGGAATCAACCTGCGCCGCAAAGAGACGATCGCCCTCCACAGAAGCCCAAGCCGGAAGAAAACCCACATCCGGGATTGTGATGTGCGGCAACCAAATCCTGCCCGGCGTTGTAAGGCGCCGGGCATTTTTGTGTTTGGATTATTCGCTCGTGAAGTAGTCGACCGTGATCGGGTTCTCAAAGAGTGAGTAGTCTCGGGTCACGACCGTGATGCCGCTATCGGTAACGAAATAGCGATCGCGGTCGGCCTCGGCGTCGTATCCAATCGTGGTGCCTTCCGGGACGTGGACGTCGCGGTCCAAAATGGCCCGCCGGATACGGCAATGGCGTCCGACGCTGACGTGCGAGAACAGGATCGAGTGGTCCACTTCCGAATAGGAATTCACCCTGACATCGGGTGATAGTACGGAATTCCGCACTATACCCCCGGAAACAATGCAACCGCTGGAGACTATGGAATCGAGCGCGGTACCGGTGCGTCCCGTTTCAGCGAACACAAATTTGGCGGGGGGATACTGCCGCTGGTGGGTGCGGATCGGCCACTGTTCGTCATAAAGGTTGAAGATGGGCGAGACCGAAACGATATCCATGTTGGCTTCATAGTAGGCTTCGAGCGTTCCCACGTCGCGCCAGTACAAAGCTTCTTTCTTGTTCTCATCGATGAAATCGTAGGCGTAGACGCGATAATCATCGACCATCTTAGGCAGAATGTCTTTGCCGAAATCGTGGCTGGAGTTGGGATCTTCGGCGTCCTTCAGCAGCACGGGAATGAGGACATCGGCGTTGAACAGATAGATCCCCATCGATCCGGCGACCTTGTTCGGATTCTTGGGCGAGCGTAACTGGGTCGTCTTCGGCTTCTCTTCGAATCCTCGGATACGGCCTTCGGAGTCGACATCGACGACGCCGAAGCGGAAAGTTTCCTCGGGCTCGATCTGGATAGTGGCGAGGGTGATGTCGGCCGCGGAATCCACATGCTGGGTCATCATCTTGCCGTAATCCATTTTGTAGATGTGATCGCCCGAGAGGATGAGCACGAACTTCGGCTGTTCAGATCCGATGGAATAGATGTTCTGATAAACAGCGTCTGCCGTCCCCTGGTACCACTGCTCGCTCACGCGCTTCATCGGCGGCAGGACCTCGACGAACTCGCCCATTTCACGGGCAACAATGTTCCAGCCTTCGCGGATGTGACGGTTCAGCGAGAGGGCTTTGTATTGCGTAAGAATGTAAACCCGCCGGAGTTCGGAGTTGATGCAGTTCGACAAGGTAATGTCGATGATGCGGTAAATGCCGCCAAAGGTGACGGCGGGTTTGGCGCGATCGCGAGTAAGAGGATAAAGTCGTTCTCCGGCACCACCTGCTAACAGTACCCCAAGGGTGTCTTTCATCCATCAACCTCTGATGCGGGAGCTTGCCCGCCGCACGCTGTATGCGGGGCGAGGCAGTGCGCCCGCTCAAGCGCAAGAAAAATAGATTAGCACGTGCGAAATAAAAATGGGCGCTGACCTTCCATCCGGCTTGACCGGACGCGTGGAGCATCAATCGAACGCAGTGCCGCGAAATTCGGCGATGTGCACCCTTTCGGTCATCCTCGCCCTGCCCACTCTTTCGCCTCTAAAGCCACGCCCCATGCAGACCGCCGTACGCATTACAGGAACTCCCTTACCCTCTTTTCTGTAAGCGGCTCGAACAAACACTGTATGCAAACTACCGGCGCAGCGTGGCATCCTGATGGGTTGCACATGGAACGACGTCTTGAAGATCGAATCCGGGAGCTTTGCGGACGGGTCATTGCGACCCACGACTCTTCTCAACTACTCGACCTTGTGCACGAACTTCAGTCGGCCTTACATGAACATACCCAGCGCATTCGCTGCGAAGCGGCCAAGTTCCCCGTGGCCCGCGAACGTCGCCTGAAAAACGAAGAACCCGACGGATTTCTTCGAAAGACCGGCCCTCACCCCGCCCAGAATTCTCATTAGTTGCCGGGAAGCTGGTTATCTGTCACCTGGCTCTTCAATCGTTGCTGCTGCATTGCCTGACTCCTGCAACCGGTGATGCTCGTCACAGCCAATCTTCCTCCCTGCCTTTACCGTCATCCGTGGTCCCATTTTCCGGACCCGGCCTCCCGTGGGTGCCTCCGATCATCCGCGCGTCAATCCTTGGATCGTCACCATCTCCGTCATGTTGGCGACCTTCATGGAGTTGCTCGACACCACGGTCGTCAATGTCGCCATTCCGCACATCAGCGGCAATCTCGCCGCCAGCGTTGACGAAGGCACCTGGGTCGTTACTTCCTATCTCGTCGCCAACGCCATCATCCTTCCCATGTCCGGATGGCTGGCGCGCTATCTCGGACGCAAGCGCCTCCTGCTCACCTGTGTCGCCGGTTTCACCATTACCTCGGTGCTCTGCGGTTTTTCCACCAGCCTCGAGGGTCTGATTTTCTTTCGCGTCTTGCAAGGCCTGACCGGTGGGGGATTGCAGCCTCTCGCCCAAGCCATCCTGCTCGAAACCTTTCCCCGCGAGAAGCACGGTCAGGCCATGGCCGCCTATGGCGTCGGCATTCTGCTCGCACCCATCCTCGGTCCCACACTGGGCGGGTGGATCACCGACAACTACACCTGGCGCTGGATCTTCTACCTGAACTTCCCCGTCGGATTGCTCTCCCTGATCATGATTCAGCGCTTCGTCTTCGATCCCCACTACATTCGCCGCAGCCCCGGACGCGTCGATATCTGGGGCATCGGTCTCCTGGCGCTGGGCCTGGGATCGCTTCAGGTGGTTATCGATACCGGCCAGAAAAAAGACTGGTTCTCCTCCGACTTCATCCGCTTATTCGCTGTCACCTGCGTTGTCGCGCTGATCTCGCTGATCATCCGCGAGCTCATCGTCAAAGATCCGATTGTCGATCTTCGCGTTCTCAAGAACCGTTCTTTCAGCGCCGGCGTCTTTCTCATCACACAACTCGGATTCGTGCTCTATGCCAGCCTCGTTTTGCTGCCAATCTATTTGCAGACTCTACTCGGCTACCCCGCATTCAACTCCGGACTCGCCCTATCTCCGCGCGGCATCGGTTCGCTCTTCATGATGCCCATCACCGGCTACCTTGTCGGCAAAACCGATCCTCGTCGCCTGATGGCCGTCGGCCTCGTTCTCGGCTCAACCACCATGTTCGCCTTCTCCCACCTGAACCTCAATGCCGGTTATTGGGACATCTTTCTGCCGCAAATCTTTCAGGGCGTTGCCCTCGCCATGCTCTTCATTCCCATCATGGCTCTGGCGGTCTCGGGAATTCCAAAAGAAAAAATGGGGAATGCCACCAGCATCTTCAACCTCATGCGCAATATCGGCGGCAGCTTTGGCATTGCCCTGATGACGACCTTCCTCACTCGCCGCTCTCAGTTCCATCAATCGCACCTGGCTGTTCACACCAACCTGGGCAATTTGAAGATGCGCGACATGCTTGCGGGTCTGCAAGCTGCATTTCAATTGCGCGGATTCAGCCCCTTCGACGCGCACCGGCGTGCTCTTGCTGCCATCTACGGCATGCTGCAGCAACACGCCGCCATGCTGGCGTTTGTGGAAGCCTTCTGGGTCATGGCCGTGATGTTTGCTCTTCTCCTGCCCTTCATCCTGTTGCTTCATTACTCTCCGCCGAAGCCGCCATCCCAGCCTGCCGCTCAACCCCCGGCCGCCCTCGAATCTGTTCCGTCCGAAAACCAACCCGAGTACGAACAGGACCTGGTCCTGCACTGAGATTGCCGTTCTCGCGCTGCCCCATTTAAGATCATTACTCGCTCTGCATGCCCCAGACTCTCAATATCATTCTCATTCCTCTCGCAGTTTCGGCCCTCATTCTTTTCCTCTTTCTGGATTTCCGGCGTCGCCGCCTCGACTCCCGGCAGTTCCAGCGCCTGCCCTGGCTCGGCAGGCTCGATCTGCTCGCTCCCGGACTTGCCGCCGCCTCTGCAGTCTATTTCTGCGGCCGGTTGTATCCCGGCGCCGCCATGACCGGCACGCTCAGCTTGCACTCTCCCGCTCTGCTCGCCTTGGTTCTCTCTGTTGTTATGGTCCCGGTTTTCTGGAGCGAAGGACGCAAGCAGATCCAATTCCAGCGTCCCCTCGGATTGCTCTTCGCCGAATGGCTCTGCTTCGCCGCCGCCGTCACCGTGCTGCCCGCTCTCTATCATTGGCACGGAATTTTCCGCGCCTCCACCCTGCTGCCGGCCGTTCTTCTTTTTTCTGGCGCGCTCCTCATGGCACGCGTCGTCCCTCCATTCCTGCGCAAGTATGAAGGCCTGCGCATCCTCGAAAGCGTCTCCAGTCAGGAACAGTTCTCGCAGCCCGAATACACCCCCGCAACGCCGGAATGCCCGCAGCCTCAGCTCTGGCACATGCTCGATTCCCAGACCACCGAACTCGAAGTCCTCGACTTCCTCAAGACCCTGGTCATCACTCTGAAACCGAAAGTCATCGTCGAAACCGGAACCTTCCTCGGATACGGCACTCTCAAACTTGCCGAGGGAGCGCGCCAGAACGGCTTCGGCAAAGTCATCACCATCGAAGCCGATCCCGACATCCGCCAGCGCGCCGTGCTGCGCTTCCAGGCTGCCGGACTTTCCGACTGGATCGAGTCCCGCCTCGAATCCAGCCTCGACACCGTCATCGACGGCAGCATCGATCTTCTTTTCAGCGACAGCCATCTCGCCAACCGCGAAGCCGAGATCCGCCGCCTGCTGCCGCAACTCGACCCCCGCGGAGTCCTCGTCATCCACGACGCCAGTTCGCATTTCAAGGTGGTAAGGGAAGCGGCTCTGCGACTCGAAGCCGAAGGACTGATTTCAACCGTACTGCTCTCTACTCCCCGCGGCGTGGCCATTGCCCAACGCCGCGCTGGCCGCCGCTAAAACAATCCGCGGCTGGGCTGCGGGGGCAACTGCGCGACTTCCAGGTTCTTCTGTTCCTCGCGCTTCGCCTTGCGATAGACATTCGCCACCGCCAGCGTCCACAGCGGAACCAGGTCCACGCCCGGCAGCAGCTTGCCC